>CAYSFQ010000150.1:0-1896 GCA_964430575.1 uncultured Desulfobacteraceae bacterium | reverse complement strand
GGCTCTTTGAACCCGAATATCAACTCTAAAAAAACCATGATAATCCGGTAGGTGGCACCCCAGAGCACGTCTGTACCCATCATGGTCCGGTGCAGGAAGCAGGGGAAATGTTGAAACACGCCATGTTTCTCCGACCCTTTCGGCACATTGAAAAGAAGCTTGTATTGCGCATAGTTGTCTTCATTCACAAGTTCCCGCAAGGGGATGTGAACAATTTTTTCAACTTCGCGATTGGTAATAAAGCGCCCCTGACTGCGAATCCAGCCCACAAAGGGAAAGATTTCCCGCCGAAACATCACCAGGCGCTGGGACGGTAAAGGCCCGAGAAATTGAACGCCCAAAGGGTTCAACGCCATCTCCTCGAAACTCTCCCTGATGCTGGTGGCAAAAAGAAGCGACAATCGCCGGGCCTGTCTGGGCCTTTCCTTCTGCCATTTGGACCAATAGGGCCAGCGGTAAAGGGGGAAGAAGGGAAGCCTCATGAATTGTGCCAGCTTCAGGTCCAGGCCCCGGGAAATGGCCCCGCCCGGGAAACAAAGGTCTCCCGGCTGTTTGACCATCTTTGAGCGCTTATTGAGAACCAGACAGGGGTTATGGAATGAACCGGAATTCGGGCATTTCCCACTGATCGGGAAAAGAACCGCAGATGCACCCGTGGATTCCGACACCCCTTGAGGGAAAAGGTGTTCCCCCATGCTCCGTTCCTGGAGGATTTCCTGAATATGACCCGTCAAACGAGAAGGATCTTCCAGTAAATGTCCCCTTTCCATTAAAAACTCCTGCAACAAGCGTTCATGGCGATAATTGACTTCCCTTTTGAATTTACGTACTCTTAGAGCACAAACAAACGAGCAACTGCTACTGAATAAAGAGAACGACAAACAAGGTCCTGATGCCAGCCCTGCCCTACAAGTGGAAAGCCCTGCTCACCGTGGCCATGGGAACCATGATGGCCACCATGGACGTGAGCATTACCACCATTGCGCTCCCCGAACTGACCCGCATATTTCAAACCGACCTTGCCACGATCATGTGGATCGTTGTGGCCTATATCCTGGTCAGCAGCAGCCTGATGCTCATTTTCGGAAAAATAAGCGACTTTATCGGCAGAAGCCGGATTTATACTGCGGGTATGGCGGTCTTTACGCTGGGCATGGTTGCCTGCGCCCTGGCCCAGAATGTGGAACAGATCATCATCTTCCGGATTATCCAGGCCCTGGGAGCGGCCATGTCCATTGCCTGCGGAACAGCCATCGTCACCGAAGCCTTTCCCGCCAATGAAACCGGAAAAGGGCTGGGGATGCTCAGCATGTCCGTCTCCGCAGGATTTATACTGGGGCCCGTTATCGGCGGTTTTCTTCTGGAATGGCTGGATTGGCGATCTCTGTTTTACATGAGAACGCCCATCGGCATCTGCACATTTCTGATGGCCATAACCCTCCTCAAGAAAGATGTGGGCCGATCCGGCAAAATCAAGCTCGACATTGTGGGAACCCTGACCTCTTCCGCCGGTCTCTTCTGCCTGATCTATGGCATGGCTCATATCAAAAACCACGGCCTTCAAGCACCCATTGTTATCCTTTTCGTGGGGAGCGGACTCGTCATATTGTTTCTCTTTATCCTGGTGGAACGCCGGGCAACGGATCCCATCGTCGATCTGGCGCTTTTTAAGAATCGCACTTTTTCGTATGCCATGGCCGGCCTTCTGCTCTTTTTCCTGGCCGTCCCCCCCTACATTCTTATCATGCCCTTTTACCTCATGGAAGGCATCAATTTCTCTCCACTGGAATCGGGGATGCTGATGGCCGTGGTCTCCATGGTCACCATGGTCGCCAGCCCACTCAGCGGTACCCTTTCCGACCGTTTCGGGCCGGTCTGGCCCTCGGCATTCGGCGC
>CAYSFQ010000149.1:0-1920 GCA_964430575.1 uncultured Desulfobacteraceae bacterium | reverse complement strand
GCTGACTCATAACAGAAAAGCGAGACGTGTGCAACATCCGGATAGGCATGGAAATAACAACCTGACGGCCATCGAAGGTCAGTTGAAGGAAATCAGGGAGAAACTGGAAACCCTGGCGAAACTGGTGAAGGGATAGAGTTAGGGGTACAGGGGAAGATGCGCATCCTCGATATCCGCAAGCGTGGGGTTTTCTAAATCCTTCCCTGAAAGAATCGGATTTTTTATGGGCCAGACAATATCAATGGTATCATCCGCCCAGAAGACCCCATATTCGTCCCCGGGCGCGTAAAGGTCCGTACACTTGTAAATCACATCAGCCGTTTCGCTCAAAACACAGAAACCGTGGGCAAAACCTTCGGGGATATACAGCTGGCGCTTATTTTTTCCTGAAAGCAGATCCCCGGTCCATCTTCCAAAACTGGGGGAACCCCGGCGAATGTCCACCGCCACATCGAAGATTTCCCCTTTCACCACATAGACCAGTTTTCCCTGGGGATTTTTGAGCTGGTAGTGAAGCCCCCGCAGGGTACCACGCCGCGAATGGGAATGGTTATCCTGCAAAAACGGCTGTGAAATGCCGATCTGTGCATATTTTTCAGAATGGAAGGTTTCCATGAAAAACCCCCGGTCATCCTCAAAGGCCATCGGTTCAATCAAAACCACATGGGGAAGCGATTTTTCAGTAAATTTCAGGGTCATTTTTCTGGATGCTCTCACTTTCAATAATTTCCATCAGGTAATGGCCATATTCATTTTTGAGCAAATCTTCAGCGATCGTCCTGATCTGATCCACATCGATATAGCCAAGGCGAAAGGCAATTTCCTCGATGCAGCCGATTTTCAACCCCTGCCGGTCCTGGATCGATTTAACAAAATCCCCCGCCTGCAGCAGCGATTCATGGGTCCCTGTATCAAGCCAGGCAAAACCACGCCCCAGAGGCTCGACCCGAAGGGCACCCCGCCTTAAATATTCCAGGTTAACATCGGTAATTTCCAGCTCCCCCCTGGGAGACGGCTTCATGTTTTCCGCAATGCCAACCACCTGGTTATCATAGAAATAAAGCCCCGGAACCGCATATTTTGATTTGGGGTTTTCCGGTTTTTCCTCAATACTGGTGACCTTCCCATTTTCGTCAAAATCCACCACCCCATACCGCTCCGGATCCCGCACCAGATAGCCGAAAATAACCCCGCCGCTTTCAAGTGCCGCTGCTCTTTGCAAAATGGCGGACAGGCTGTGCCCATAAAAAATATTATCCCCCAGAACAAGGGCGACGTTCTCCTTTCCAATGAAATCTTTTCCAATGACAAACGCCTGGGCCAGCCCTTCGGGTCTGGGTTGCTCCTCATATGAAAGAGAAAGTCCGATTTGGTCGCCGTCACCCAGAAGCTCCCTGAACCGGGGCAGATCTTCAGGGGTTGAAATGACCAATATTTCCCGAATGCCCGCCAGCATCAAGACGGAGAGCGGATAATAAATCATGGGCTTGTCATAAACCGGCATCAGCTGCTTGCTGACCACACGGGTGATGGGATAAAGACGCGTCCCGGAACCGCCGGCGAGAATAATTCCTTTCATTTCAGAACCCCTTTCTTTGTTGGCTATTGAACCACAAACCACGGATTCAACAGATTTTCCCGGTTGTACATGAGTGGCTCATGGGCCTCCCATATCGTCACACTTCGCCCTGCCCCTTCGGCAATGCCCTGCCCCGCGGCAGTATCCCATTCCATGGTGGGTCCCAGCCGCGGATAAATATCCGCAGCCCCTTCTGCCACACGACATATCTTTAGAGAACTGCCCGCCGATATAAATTCAACCGCTTCAACTTCCTTTCGTTTTTTTTCAACAAACGCCGCAAGCTCTGGGGTCGCATGGGAACGGGAACCCATGATCACATAGGAAGAACGGGAAACCGT
>CAYSFQ010000148.1:0-2063 GCA_964430575.1 uncultured Desulfobacteraceae bacterium | reverse complement strand
TCAATCAATCCTTGGAAAAAAGGAAGTTTTCCCGGTCCCATGGGAACAATGTATCGTCCGTCGTTAACGGCAGCGGCGCATGTGAACCCCGCAAATGTCATGGATTTTTCGTAGTCGTAGTGGCCTGGATTTCGAAAGCTTTTAAAGGTTCGGAGGCGTGCGGGAAAACGGATTTTTTCCCCGGGCCGTAAGGGAATGGCGTTTCGGTATACGGTGACGATGATGTTCTCGTTGATGGGGAGCACTTTATTCCCCAGAATAAGGCCTTGGGCCAACACTTTCATACGGACCATGCCCGAACGGGGCTGTCTGGGGGGTTCGAGAATAACCCCTTCGATAATGACTTTCCGGTGATCCATCGCCAGGGGTCGCAACTGGGATGGCAAAAGCTTCTCCGGCGTCAGCAAAGTACCTACCAGGAAAAAAACCACCAGCAGAAGATAAGCCCGTGAATGTCCGGGGCAAAAAAGGGAGAGCAGCAGGCACAGGGAAAGGGTTAGGAGTATGGGTAAACTTAAGGTGTGACCGGCAGGAAAAACAGAGTGTGCCGCAAGAATGCCCCCGGCGAATGAGACCAGGCAGGGTATCAGAGGGCGATTGAACAAATGTCGATTAGACAGACGGTCCTTTTTCGCGTCGAATTCTGGCGCCAAGTCCCCTGAATTTGTTTTCAATGGCCTCGTATCCCCTGTCCAGGTGGTAGATCCGGTGTACTTCCGTGGGTCCCCCTTCGGCAACCAATCCGGCCAGAATAAGGGAGGCGCTGGCTCTCAAATCCGTTGCCATGACCGGCGCCGAAAGTAGCTTTTCCCGGCCTTTTACCAGGGCCTGGTTTCCGTTGATTTCAATGTCGGCACCGAGACGCCTGAGTTCACTCACATGGATGAAACGGTTTTCAAATACCGTTTCCCGGAACATGCTCCATCCCTTGGCAACGGTCATGAGCGCCATGAACTGGGCTTGGAGATCCGTGGCAAAACCAGGGAAAGGCATGGTCTTGATATCAACGCTTTCAATGGATTCGGGACCTCGAACACGGATGGACTCGTCCTTTTTTATGACCTCAGCGCCGGTCTGCTGAAGCTTTTCCATTAGTGCCATGAGGTGATCGGGTCTGCATCCTTGTATATCAACATCACCTCGGGTCAGTGCTGCGGCAATCATAAAGGTGCCGGCTTCAATTCTATCGGGGATGATGGTGTGTTCACATGGCGCGAGATTATCTACACCGTGAATCACGATGGTGTCGGTACCGGCTCCCTCGATATCAGCGCCCATGGCGAGCAGCATTTGCGCCAGATCTTTGATTTCCGGCTCATTGGCGGCGTTGCGCAGGGTCGTGGTTCCTTGGGCGGTCACGGCTGCCATCAGAATGTTTTCCGTGCCCGTTACCGTGGGAATGTCAAAAAAGACGTCTGCGCCTTTCAGTTTTTTGGCTTGCGCGTTAATGTAGCCGTGTTCCAGGTGTATGTCCGCGCCCATGGAAACCAGGGCCTTCAGGTGCAGGTTCACCGGCCGTGCACCGATGGCGCAGCCCCCGGGAAGGGATATTTTGGCCCTCCCCAGGCGAGCGAGAAGCGGGCCGAGCAGGAGGATGGATGCGCGCATGGTTTTGACCAGCTCATATGGAGCCTCGTGAGCGGTGAGGTTGTCCGAATTGACTTCCAGTACATCACCGGTTTCCTGGAAAACCGTTCCCAGTTTTCCCATAATGCTCTTGATGGTACGAATATCCCTGAGACGGGGAATCCCCCGCAGGCGATGCCCCCCCCCGGTCAAGAGGCACGCCGCAATGGCAGGCAGCGCCGCGTTCTTGGCGCCGCTTATTTTGACGGCCCCCTTCAGCGGGTGGCCGCCTTCAATAACAATTTTGTCCATTATATTTCCGTTATCTAACAGCTAAAAGCTTACCTACGGCTTCAACCGAATAAACTGTTTCGCTTTAAATGGCCCGCCATCTAAAGGTTTCGCCAGGGAATGTTTTTCCATGACCGATGTGACTTTGATCTCCCCGACCGTTTCCCCCAGCAGATGAATGGTTCTTCCGGTGCCGGAGGAGATCG
>CAYSFQ010000147.1:0-2265 GCA_964430575.1 uncultured Desulfobacteraceae bacterium | reverse complement strand
ATGGCGCTGGTCATCAAATTCATGGCCAACTATTTTTTCAACCCGGATGAATTTCCGCATATTCCCAGACGGGACGATCCCGTCAACGACGATTTTATGTTCAACCAGGGGCCCACCAGGGGATTGGGCAAGATTCGGTTTCATGATTACAACCTGGCCTACGACAGCATTGACCTGCCCAATGTGAACCGTTTCAAGGAGCAGATTGCAGTGTTCAAGGAATTTCTGATGACGGCTGCCCCGGAGAAAGAACAGCTCAAAGATATCGACTTTCTGTTGAACCTGGGTGAACTCTTTACCCTGGTGGTCTACGGTCAGCTCATCATCGAAAAATCGAAAATGGACAGGATGGAAGACGATCTTATAGAACAGATTTTTGACGTCATGATTCGGGATTTTTCAAAATTTGCGCTGCAGATTTACGCAAAGCCCGGTACTACTGAAAAACAGATGGCCCTTTGTATGGAGATGATCAAAAAGCCCATTGCCAACAGGGGATGCTTTCTGAATATATGGGAAAATCATGTGTACTGCTTGAAAGACAACTATGAAATGAATCCGTAGCGCGAAAATGGGAAAGGGGAAAACAATGGCTTATCGATACGACAAACCGGACAACCTGGTGGACCTCATTGAAGACAGCGTCAAAGCATACGCACAACGACCCATTTTCGGCAGTAAGAACGCTCAAGGTGACTATGAGTGGATTACTTACCGGGAGTTGGGTGATCGCATAGACAACCTGCGCGGCGGCCTGGCCCAGGCAGGTGTTAAAAAAAATGATGCGGTGGGTATCATTGCCAACAATCGAAGCGAGTGGGCCATTTGTGCTTTTGCCGCGTATGGCCTGGGTGCGCGGTATATTCCCATGTATGAAAATGAACTGGAGAAAATCTGGAAGTATATCATAAATGATAGCGGCATCAAATTTCTGCTGGTGTCTTCACCGGAGATTTACGAAAAAGTGACGGCATTCAAGGATGAAACACCGGCGCTCGAACAGGTATTCATCATCGATGCCGAAGGCGAAAACAGTATGGCCGAACTGGAACGGCAGGGGAAAGCCAATCCCGTGAAATCCATAAAACCAGAACCCTCTGATATCGCCGTTCTGATCTACACTTCCGGTACCACCGGCAGCCCCAAAGGGGTACTTCTTTCCCACGGCAATTTTACAACTAATGTGGCGGCTGCGAAAAAGAATTATCCTGAACTGGGCAAGGATGACCGGGCACTGTCCATCCTGCCGTGGGCCCACTCTTTTGGCCAAACTGCTGAATTGTATTGTTTTTCCCACGTGGGGGGATCCGTGGGTTTCGTGGAAAATGTGACGACCATTGCAGAGGATATGGGAAAAGTAAAGCCCACATTCCTCATTGCCGTGCCCAAGGTATTTAACAAAATATACGCCGGGCTGGGGGCCAAGATGAATGAGACCGGGGGCCTGGCGAAGATGCTTTTCACCATGGGTGTTGAAAGCGGCAAAAAGCGCAGAGAATTGGCTGAGGAAGGTAAATCCTGCTTTCTGACAGACCTGAAATTCAAGATGGCTGACGCTATCGTTTTCAAAAAGATTCGAGAACGGTTCGGTGGAAGGCTAAAGGGCTCCATAAGCGGCAGCGCGACGATGAATGTGGAGATCAGTCATTTTTTCTCCGATATCGGTGTGACAGTTTATGATTGCTACGGGTTGACTGAGACCACGCCTGCGGTCACCATGAACTGTCCCACAGAACACAGGCCCGGCACCGTGGGAAGGGCCATCGACCAGGTACGGGTGGTCATCGACAAAAGCGTGACGGAAGACGGGGGAGAAGACGGGGAAATCGTGGTCTACGGCCCCAACGTCATGCAGGGGTACCACAACAACCCCGAGGCCACCAAAGAGGTGATGACCGAAGACGGGGGATTCAGGACCGGTGATCGGGGACGTCTGGATGAAGACGGTTATCTCTTTATCACGGGACGTATCAAAGAACAATACAAGCTGGTGAACGGAAAATATGTTTTCCCCGCTGCTCTGGAAGAGGAGATTAAACTGCTTCCCCAGGTGGAAACGGTCATGATTTACGGCGATGGGCGGGACTACAATGTTGCCTTGGTGGTTCCTGATTTTGAAGTGCTTGAAAAATACGCCAGGGAAAACAATCTGCCCGGTGATCCGGAAGCCCTGGCAGGGAATCCAGGTGTGCAGGAAATGATTTCTAACGCCGTTGCAGATGCGCTCAAGGGTAAATTCGGCGGATATGAAATCCCCAGGAAATT
>CAYSFQ010000146.1:0-2446 GCA_964430575.1 uncultured Desulfobacteraceae bacterium | reverse complement strand
CCCAGGAGGCCCCAATTCCGTCAAGAGCTGGTTCATCTGGTTCACTTCCTTGACAAAGGCCTTGGTGCAGACTGTGCAAACCCCGGTGAGACGAAGCCTGCGGGGGTCCAGACCCTGCTCCCTCATCATGGCGTACACCTTGTCCACTCGCGTGGCCAAGGCCGGATAGGCGCCGTCATAGGGGCATTCCACGCCGCAACTCATGATGATGATGCCGTAAATCCCTTTGTTGAAGCAGTCCAGATAGAACTGCTCGGGAAACATCACCGGGGCTCTGACCCGCATAACATAAGAGTTTTCCGGGTAACTCATGTGGGCCTGGCCCACTGCGTTGGCACCCGGATAGGCGCAGTCTTCGGTCGCCAATATCAAAATCTTTGCCTGGTTTTCCTGGGCTGCCATTTTGGGTTCCCTCACTATTTTTGTCGTTTGACAAACAGTCTGTCCGCACCGTCAACACTCAGCAGACCCAGATAATCGTGGCCCACCTTCTTGGCCCATCTGGGGATATCGTTCCGGCTTCCAGGATCATTGGACAGGATCTCAAGGATCTGACCGACCTGAACATTTCCCATGCCCTTTTTGGCCTCCAGCAATGGCCCCGGACAGGAAACACCCCGAGCATCTACGACATTATCCGCCTTAATGGTGTTAAGATCTATTTCTCCCATGGTACAACCTCCTTCTTTCTGTTGTTGTTCACGTTTGTCCGCCTGAGATAAGGCGATGCCCCTTATTATCCGCGGCGAATTAACATCCGGTGATAGTCGGGGTACTGTTTGACGTCAATGATTTTGTCATTCCCACTCCTTAATATGGAGGGGAAATTTTTAAGGGTTTCAGGATCTGTGCTGAACAATTCCAGAATCTGGCCCGGTTTCATGCGAGTGAGCCAGCTCTTAGCTTTGAGGATGCACCAGGGGCAACTCCATCCTCTCAAATCCAGAACCCTTTCAATTTCAAACTCATCTTTCACATTTTGACCTCTACCATGAACATGCTTTGGCTTTTACGGACTGCAAATATAGTGCCAATAGTTCCACAAAAGCCAAGGTGCGATCTAAGGTGTTGATTTATTGATTAGAATATGGGTTTAGTTGAATTTTGTTGCGTTTATACCCTTAACGCCCTATGATTAACACGTGTTAATTGATGTTAATGTTTTAACGTCTAAGGATTCTTGTCAGCCGGAGGTAAAAATGTTTGAAAAAGAGTACAGCCAGTACTGGAAGACCGTGGTGGAAACCATGCTGGATGGGCTTATGGTGGTGGATCCCAGCGGCATCATCCTTTCCGTGAACAAGGCCTTTGAAACGCTGACGGGCTATAGGGCAGAGGAATTGATCGGGCAGCCTTGCACCATAATGGAATGCAACACCTGTTTTCGTTCAATGGAATTGGGTGGTTTGAAGCACTGCGAACTTTTCAATATGGGGCAAGTAGGCCACAGACGATGCGTGCTTAAGCGTAAAGACGGTGCACCGGTGCATGTGCTCAAAAATGCGGCTGTCTTAAAGGACAAGGACGGCATCGTTGTCGGCGCTGTGGAAACTCTGGCCGATTGCACCGAGTTGGTGGACAGGGACCGGGTGATTAGTTCGCTCCGCCACGAGTTGAATATTGAGGAGAGCTTTGAGGGGATTATCGGAAAATCCGCGGTCATGCAGCAGGTCTTTGACCTCATTCGAAGTGCGGCGGATTCAGAGGCCCCCGTGGCCATCTACGGTGAAAGCGGTACGGGCAAGGAATTGGCGGCAGCAGCCATACACTGGTTGGGGGGTCGTTCGGAAGGGCCATTTGTCAAGGTAAACTGTGCGGCGTTAAATGAGTCCCTTCTGGAAAGCGAACTGTTCGGCCACGTGAAAGGGGCCTATACCGGGGCGGATCGCAACCGAAAGGGGCGCTTTGAAGCGGCCAACGGAGGGGACATATTCTTAGATGAAATTGGGGATATTCCCCTTTCCACCCAGGTGAAGCTGCTTCGCGTTTTGCAGGAAAAGGAGATCGAAAAGGTGGGGGATCACAAACCCCTTACCATTGATGTACGCGTTATTACGGCCACCAACAAGGATCTTAAAATGCTCATGGAAGAAGGCCGTTTTCGAGAAGACCTTTACTATCGCGTAGGCGTCATCCCCAT
Organism: uncultured Desulfobacteraceae bacterium; assembly: GCA_964430575.1. Lineage (GTDB taxonomy): Bacteria > Desulfobacterota > DSM-4660 > Desulfatiglandales > Desulfatiglandaceae > NaphS2. The sequence goes on along the minus strand of CAYSFQ010000146.1, from coordinate 306 downwards.
CTATCTGCCGCCCCTCAGGGAGCGGCGTGAAGACATCCCCCTGCTCATTGATGCCTTTATCAACCGAATCCGGCTCAGGAGCCGCAAAAATATTGTTGGCATGGAAGAAAAAGCCCTGGAAAGGCTGGTGAATTATGACTGGCCGGGCAACATCCGCGAGCTGATCAACGCCATTGAATACGCCTTTGTGATTTGTACGGGAGATGAGATTCGAATAAATAATTTCCCACCCAACATCAACGGAAAAAGCCGATTTCCTTCGGCAAAACGACCGAAAAAGGACCGCCGGACAAATTCAGAGCTAAA
>CAYSFQ010000145.1:0-2962 GCA_964430575.1 uncultured Desulfobacteraceae bacterium | reverse complement strand
TCTCACAACCCCTGTAATAATCCGCCTCTATGCCGAACAGAACATGCGGCGTCTGATGATCCATCTCAGCACGGATCATCTCCTTGTAGGTGCCAAATTCGTTAAGACTCATACGATGATTCGAATCGTATCCATCGGGATTGGGGGCATGATCCACAAAGCAGATTTCAGGGATTCCAAGGATACCGGCCGCATTCCGGTAGTCAGCAACCTTTCCCTCCGCGTGCCCGCACAAAGCGGTGTGCATATGATAATCAGGCAATTGATTTTCATGCGGTTTCGCCGCACGAAACACATTGTCTTCCGTACAGTTCATTTCAATTTGACTCCAGTGATATGTCGATGCCGGCCGCCCGAATCATTCCACTTTAACACCCGTTTTTACCCGCCGTTTGTCCCTGACGTACAGCTGATCGCCGCCCACCAGCTTTGTTTCAAAAATATCGATTGCCCGAATCAAGTCGCCGAGCTTTTTGTACCCGTAATTCCTGGCGTCAAAGGATGCCTGATTGGAAATATGGGCACCGATACGTCCCAGATAGGCCCAGCCATCATCATCCTGCTCCGAATCGATGGCGTTTCTCAGCAGATTCAGCAGCTTGGTATCCGATTTCAGCGCCTTCCCTATCTGTTTAACCCCCTGCGCACCATTTGTTTCCGGTTTAGCGGGCTCATCCAGATACAGAAAACGGGAACATGCGTTAACAAACGGAGACGGGGCCTTGCGCTCACCGAACCCGATGACCGATTTCCCTTCTGAAAGAACCCGTAACACCAGCGGCGTAAAATCACAGTCCGACGATACGATGCAGAAGGCGTCGATATTCTTCGTGTAAAGGATATCCATCACATCAATGGTCATGGCCATATCCGTGGCGTTTTTTCCTTTAACGATGTCAAACTGCTGAACCGGCTGAATGGAATATTCATGAAGCACATCCTCCCAGCCCTTGATTGAACGCTTCTTCCAGTTCCCGTAAGCTTTCCTGATGCTGACAACACCATATTTTGCCAGTTCAGACAAAATCATATCGATTTTTTTTGCCGGTGCGTTATCCGCATCAATAAAGACCGCAATTCTTTCCTTTTGAACTTCCATAAACACTCCTTAAACCCACGAACCGGTCTGAGGGCGGGGCAGCTGACCGGCCATCATGGCACGAATATACCCGTTAAACCCATCCCCGTTACCGTTTTCCAGTTCCTTTATTTTTCTATGAAGTTGGTTCATGAGATCTTCATGCTTGAGCATCTCCAGCGGATGCACACCGTAATGCCCGGACCGTTGAAGCAGAACATAGGCCTTCTGATCCGATTCGGGAAGGGAGAGGAATGAATCCAGATCCCCAAGCATACGGTCCCGATCCCGATCCAGATATCCATCCACATGCATCAACAGATTGAGGCTGAAATCCGCACACCGGAAATGAGACGGCATCTCTTCGAGGTGAAGCAGCAGTTCCCGAATTTCAGCAACGATTTCCAGATCATCCATGGGCGCGAAGCGACCTTCACGGGCCATTTCTTCCATGGGGGAGTCGGGGGGCAAGGCAAATGTGCGAACCCGGATGAAATCAGGCCTGATCCGGTTCAACACATCCGCTGTCTCAAGGGCATTCTCACGGCTCAGGTCCCTGCCCCCCACCCCCGGCATGATATATTCCGAAAGCTCGATACCAGCTGCCATGACCCGCTGCCCCCCTTCAACCATCTCTTCAGGGCTCTCGCCTTTCCGAGTCAATTTCAAAACCTTCACGGACCCGCTTTCAAGACCCGTATGGATCCGTGTCAATCCAGCCGCTTTAAGTGCCTTCAGAGATTCGACACTTTTCCGCTTCATACTCTTGGCGCGGGCGTAGGAGGTGACCCGGGTCAAGGAGGGAAACGTCTCGCCCAAGTGTTTTAAGATCTCAAGCAGGTCCTCCGTGGGAAGGATCAGGGAATCGGCATCCTGGAAAAACGCCGTGGTGATTTGTGAATCGTTTCGGCTGTGATATCGCGCCATTTCATCGATATCTTCTTTTATCTCCGCAACGGATCGCCTGGAAAAGACGGTTCCCTTGTAGGCCGGACAGAACAGGCAACGGTTCCACGGGCAATTTCTCGTCACGCGAACCAGAAGGCTGTTGGCTTCACTGGGCGGCCTGATAACACCTTGCTCAAACATTACTCATATTCTCCTTTAGATTCAAAAACCCAAATGGGATGCTTCTGGAGGATTGTCGGGGAAGGAAAAAGAATCTTCATGAAAGCAACAACCGCACAATTTCGGGAAGAGCGTCTTCCACCCAGGAATCCAGTGTTTCATAGGTTGTGGCATTGATGGGATGGGGCATGAGGGCAAACGGATAGTCGGGAAAACCGTGGGCCACGGCCATGGCTTTCCCTGAACTTACAAAAGGCGCCGTGCAGACCACTGAGGTCGGAACGCCCTGTTTTTCCATGACGATTCCATCGAGCACACTGCCCGAACTGCAGGATCCTCAATCCCCGATGCCGGCCACCACCAGATCCACCTTCCCCGCCAGCTCTTCAGCCATATCCCGGGGAATGGCATGTGAAGGGGAAGGCTTTCTCACATGGATATCGCCACTGAGTCCGTAAAGCTCCCGCAGTCTATGCCCAATCTTTTTGACAAGATAATCAGAATTCTTCTTTCCATTGTCAATGAGCCCGAGGGTAAGTCCTTTCAGGGTTTCAGGCCGGGGGGCCGGTTCAAACGTCGTCCTGATGGGTTCGTTGGTAGGATCCAGAACAGTATAGGTCATGATGTTTTCCTTTCCAGCCGTCGTAGCATTCGCTACTTTGGCGGAGTCGGCCCTTCCGGCGTCAAGGATTCCAACGGAACCCCGGTCACCGCTCAGGTCCCGCCGGCACAGGTAACCCCAATGGGCTCCGTCACAGCCTTTGACATGTGACGGCTGAACCATCCGGGCATACAGGCCGAAAATCTGCCGGCGCC
>CAYSFQ010000144.1:0-3327 GCA_964430575.1 uncultured Desulfobacteraceae bacterium | reverse complement strand
AAAAGGGCGTTGCGGGTGCGGTTATTATCGCAGGCGGTTTTGGTGAGATGGGCCAAGCCGGCAAGGATCTGGAAAAAGAAATCATCACCATCGCAAAAGAGCACAACATCCGGGTGATCGGTCCCAATACTTCAGGCATGATGAATCTCCACAGCAACATGAACCTGGTGGGTCTCAAAGAAGTGCCCAAAGGACATATCGCCCTGATTTCCCAGAGCGGGAATATGGCCCTGTCCCTTATTACGGAAGCTGCCATTAAGAGTCACCAGGGGTTTTCCTACTACGTGGGCATTGGAAATGAAGCGGACCTCAAGTTTCACGAGTATCTGGTTTTTTTTCAGGAAGACCCCCACACCCGGGCTATTCTCATGTATGTGGAAGGGATGCGCGATGGTCGACGTTTCCTGCAGCAGGCCTATCAGACCACCAGGAAAAAGCCCATCGTGATGTTGAAAAGCGGACGTTCGGCCACAGGAAAACTTTCGGCGGGTTCTCACACGGGCGCTCTGGCAGGCATGTCAGAGGTGGCCCGGACCGCATTTCAAAGGGCGGGGATTATTGTCATCGAAGATTCTGATGAGCTCTTTCCGGCCGCAGAGACACTGGCCAGCCTTCCCCGCATTAAAAACCAGTCCATCGCCATTCTGGCGGATGGCGGGGGTCACGCCACCATTGCGGCGGACAAGTTGACGGATCTGGGGGTTCATATCCCCCAAATGGGGGAGAAAACCCGGAAAAAGCTCAAAGCACTGCTGCCTGCGGGAGCATCCACCCGAAACCCGGTTGATATCGCGGGAGGAGGCGATGAGAATCCGGCGGTGATAGCGGACTGCGCTGAGATAATGCTCCACGATCCTAAAGTGGGAGGTTTGCTGGTGGTGGGTCTTTTCGGCGGTTACAATATTCGATTTACCGAAAGTTTGGGGTTTGTCGAGGAAGATGCGGCTCACCGAATGGGAAAACTGGTCAAGGACATGGGCAAACCCATCGTGGTTCACAGTTTGTACAACTATGCGAGGCCCCACTCTCTCGACCTGCTCCGGTATTACAACATCCCTGTCTATGACTCCGTTGAAGTGGGTTGCAAGTGCATTTCAGTGCTTTCTGAATATGGGAATTATGTGCGCAGCTACGAGGCGAAACGGAAATTCGTGTTCAGCAAAGGAAAGAAATCCAAGCCTCAAGGGCGGAAGATCTTTCAAAGGGCCCGTGAGGAAAAACGAAATGCTCTGTTTGAACATGAAGCCAAGGAATTAATCGGTTTGCATGGTGGACAGCATTTTGACAACAGGCTGGTCCATTCGGCGGAGGAAGCGGTCGCGGCGGCATCTTCAATGGATGGGCCCCTGGCCATGAAAATTGTATCGCCTGATATTCTGCACAAAACTGAAGCGGGCGGCGTGAAACTTAACCTGACCCAGGACGAAGAAATTGAGGCAGCCTATAACGCCATCATGGAAGGCGCAATTGGCTACAATTCCGAGGCCCGCATTAACGGCATTCTGCTGGAGCCCATGATGAAAGGTGGACTGGAGTTGATCGTGGGCACCAAAATGGACGATCAGTTTGGACCGGTGATCATGTTCGGTATCGGCGGTACCCTTGTGGAGGTGTTAAAAGATGTGGTCTTCCGCGTGTTGCCCATATCGGAGCGTACTGCCCGCAGGATGATTGAGCGGATCCGGTCTGTGGATCTGCTGAAAGGTTTTCGGGGTAACCCGCCGGTGGACCGAAAGGCACTCAAGAATCTTCTGCTGACCATCTCCGAAATTGTGGGTTCCTACAAGGAGATTCAGGAAATTGACCTCAATCCCGTCATCGCCTATGAAAAGGGTCTTGCCATTGCCGATGCTCGGATCCTGCTCAAAAAGGAGGAGGATTTTACTGATTGGTAGGGGTTTTATCGCGTCCAGTGAAGGAGTTTTGTTGTTGCGGACTTTTTCAGCTGTTCCAGGTGTTCTGTTGAATTAAAAAGCGCTTCACATAGATCGCATTTTCTATATTTGACTATTTCACTGGCTTTGAATCCCAGAAATGATGCCATGGCCGTAAGCCCCATGGTTTTGACCAGGTGAAAAAGAAGGTTCTTTTCCTTTTTTTGAAACAGATGGTCGATAGAATGGTCTTCCAGGTTACCAAGATAAAAAGCGTTCGTTTTGGTAAACCCGGTGCCGGCATCACAACAGGCAAACATGTCCAGTTCGGGTGATAGATAGGGGTTCATGGAACACCTATGGGCGGGATAATCCGTGAAAACGGGGGGTCGGTTGATTCTTGCTGCGTTACCGAAATAGATGAGAGGTTCCGGAAAATATTTCAGGTGGTTGTCTTGGAGAAACTGTTCCTGAACATCGTCTTCCCTTGAAAAATCCGTAATAAAGGATATGAAATAATCAAGCCCATACCTTTGGCAGCTCAGAGCGGCATTGAGGATGTTTTCCCGACTCACATTCTTTTGATGCCAGCGGCTGAAGCTGATTCTCAATTGGGATAATCCGACGTCCTTCAGCGCCGAGACCACTTCATCTGAACGGTCCCTGGTTTTGCTCCAGTAGCCGTTGGTGACAATTCTTGAATAGATGTTCTGCATTTTACACGTTTGAACAAGTTCCTCCATTTCGTTTAGATATAGCAAAGGTTCTCCGGCGGTGAAACTGATGCCTGTGACTTCTGAACGGGACATTTCCCCGATGATTTGAATGGCACTTTCTAGCGCCATTTTCGTTTCCGGTGAGCCATCATGGGCGGCCACACAATGATCGCACTTAATGTTGCACCGGGTAGAAAAGCCAAAGGCAATGTGGCGGGCGTTGTTCATTGTCTTACCATTGAAATGTTGTCGTTAAAAACCATTGAAACCCCCTGCCAAATCGGGCATACTTCCAACCGGTCAAGAATCAGGGGGAAAAGATGCCCTAAAGTCCCTTCCATCTATCATTTATCATTCAAAATTGGAAGGGACGGAAAAAACGGATATACCGAATTGAAAGTCAAAGATGCCGGAAATCATATGCCGTTTTTACGAAGAATTGAACGATCTCCTGCCGCATGTTTGCCGAAGGCGGGATTTTAGAAGCGAGTTCAAGGGGCGGGAATCGGTCAAAGACAAGGTTGAGGCCTTGGGAGTTCCCCACACGGAGGTGGATGTCATCCTGGTCAACGGCAGATCAGTGGGTTTTGATTACATCCTTGAAAATGGGGACTACATCAGCGTTTACCCCATGACTGAAACCCTGAAAATGCCGGACATCACGCATTTGAAGTGCCTCCCTACCGGTAGCCCCCGTTTTATTGCGGACATCAATATCCATGATATTGCGAGAACCA
>CAYSFQ010000143.1:0-3448 GCA_964430575.1 uncultured Desulfobacteraceae bacterium | reverse complement strand
CGTTCGATGTTGGACGTTCATCAGTTCAACAAGTATCTTTGAGTGTTTACTCAATTTTAAGGAGAAATCCATTGGGCATTACCATAGTACAGAAAAGCGATTTAAACCATCCCAAACCTGAGCCCAAAGTGGCACTCGTCATGTCCGGAGGGGGCATCTCGGGCGGCGCTTTCAAAATCGGCGGATTAAACGCACTCAGCAGCTTCATGGCCAATAGGCGGCTCAGGGATTTTGACATGTTCGTGGGCGTCAGCGCCGGCGCTGTTCTCGCCACGTACCTGGCAAACGGCGCATCCTCAAAGGACATGGCCGCCAGCCTGGAAGGCGCACCCGGGAAACTCAATCCCATTAAGGCGTGGGACCTGTACACCCCCAATCTCATGGCTTTCCTCCAAATGCCCACCCATATTATCGGGCACATGATATCTATTATTCCTAAAGGGCTCCGTGATATCATGAGCTATAAGAACATCTTCCGGGAGAACTTTCGGAACCGGCTCATGAAAACCGTCTTTAAACCCACCTACAAAAACATAGGCGATTTCCTCGCCTACTGCCTCAAAGACGGCGACCCCAATGCCCAAAACCCCACCTGGCCCTGGCATTATCTGCCCAACGGCATATTCACCACGGAAAAGTTCGAACGGGCCAACCGAAAAAACCTGGAAGACCATGGGTTCAGTAACGATTTTACCGAGCTCTACAAACGCCGTGGAAAAGAGTTGTATACCATCGCCATGAATCTGGATTGCGCACAACAGGCTGTTTTCGGGCATGACGAGATCAATTCGGTCCCCATTTCAAAGGCCATGGAGGCCTCCTTCGCCATTCCCTTTTTCTATAAACCGGTCAATATCGACGGCGTTGATTATGTGGACGGCGCGGTCATCAAAACCACCAACCTGGGCCTGGCCATTGAAAAAAATGCGGATCTGATCATCTGCTACAACCCCTTTCGCCCTTTTAACCTCGATCTTTTCTGCGAACAGTGTGAAGCCAATAAAGGCAGGATCCGGATCGCAGAAGACGGCATCTACGCCATTTTTAACCAGGTCATGCGAACCGTACTCCACACAAGACTCATGCATGGCATATCTCTGTACCGGAAAAATCCCGATTTCAAGGGCGACATTATTCTGGTGGAACCCAGCGAATATGATGACAAATTTTTTGACATGAACCCCATGGGTTTCTGGGAACGCCGTGTGGCCGCCAAACGGGGATACGACTCCGTCAGACAGTCCATTGCCAATGATTATGATACCCTGAAAAAGATCCTTGCAGCCTATGGCATCAAAACGAATCCCAAATTTAAAACGGCCCCGGTAGAAGAAACGCCTTCAATGATTGCCACCTGCCCGGAGCCGATGGCGGCCTGAGAACATATTGACAACCATGGAAAGGGCAACCAGGACCATCATAAATCTGAACGCCATCGCCTCTAATGTGGCGGCGGTTCGAAGCGTCATCGGCCATCGTAGAAATCTGATGGCCGTCGTCAAAGCCGATGCCTACGGGCACGGGGCTGTAAACGTGAGTCGAACCGCGCTGGAAAGCGGTGCCACCTGTCTGGGGGTCGCCCTGCCCGAAGAAGGGGAATTCCTTCGATCGAGCGGGATCGAGGCGCCTGTGCTGGTTCTGGGAACCATCCACCCCAAAGAAGCCTCCAAAGTGGTCCAGTCCCGGCTGGAACAGACCCTTTGCACCCTGGAACTGGCCGAAGCCCTGAATCAGGCGGCCGAAGCATCTTCCAGCAAAATCAGCGTTCACATCAAGGTGGACACCGGCATGGGCCGCATCGGACTTGCCCCCCGGGATACCCCGGCCTTTGTTCAGAAAATCAGCCGCCATAAGAATCTCCATTTAAAAGGCATATTCAGTCATCTGCCCTGCGCGGATCACGCGGAGCAAACATTTACCCGCGGCCAGATTGAACGCTTCAGTGGACTTGTACGGGAAATTGCCGCATCGGGTGTCAAAATACCTCAGAAACATCTGGCCAACAGTGCGGGCATTCTGGATTTCCCCGAATCCTATTTTGATCTTGTCAGGCCCGGAATCATGATGTACGGCCTCTACCCCTCCCCACATGTACGCCGCAGCGTGGCCCTCGTACCAGCCATGACCCTCAAAACCAGAATCGCCTACCTGAAACGGGTGTCCGCAGGAACCCCCATCAGTTACGGCCATACGTTTTGTTGCGAAAAATCCATGCACATTGCGACCCTTCCCATCGGTTACGCCGACGGTTACAGCCGGGGGTTGTCCAATCGCGGGTATGCCATGATCCGAAATCAACACGCGCCCCTGTTAGGACGCGTATGCATGGACATGTGCATGTTTGACGTCACAGATATCAAGGATGTTCAACCCGGGGATGAAGCGGTTCTTTTCGGCGAAAAGCCCACCGTGGATGAACTGGCCGATCAACTGGATACCATTAACTATGAAATCGTCTGCTCCATTGGAAAACGGGTACCCAGATTTTTTGTCACCTGATTGTCTTTATAAGGAGGTAGGACCCATGATTATCGGCATTCCCACGGAAGTAAAGGTGGCTGAAAAAAGGGTGGCGGTGACCCCTTCCGGTGTCAGAACCCTCGTACAGAACGGCCACACGGTTCTGCTCCAATCCAACGCGGGGCTTGGCAGCGGCTTTCCCAATGAACAATATATCCAGGCGGGAGCACAAATCATTGTACACCAAAAAGACATCTGGGCTGATGCTCATATGATCATGAAGGTTAAAGAACCCCTTCCCATTGAGTATGACCTGATGAGAGAGGATCAGATCATCTTCACCTACCTTCACCTGGCAGCCGCCAAAGCCCTGGCTGAAAAAATGGTTGAAAAAAAGGTAGTGGGCATTGCCTACGAAACCATTCAGACCCATAGCGGCGCCCTTCCTCTTCTGGCGCCCATGAGCGCCGTGGCAGGACGTTTGTCCATACAGGCCGGCGCTTATTGCCTTGAAGCCAAATCCGGCGGCATGGGGGTGCTGCTGAGCGGCGTACCGGGCGTCAGGCCGGCTTATGTGGTCATCATCGGGGCCGGGGTTTCCGGACTGCATGCCTGTTTCAGCGCTGTTGGCACCGGGGCGCGTGTCACCATACTGGACATCAATCAAGAGCGACTGGATTACATCAACGACGTCATGCGGGGAAGCGTTACCACGCTCATGAGCAATGAAGGGATCCTGGAAGAGGAGGTCATAAAAGCGGACCTAGTCGTCTGTTCGGTGCTGATTCCGGGTGCTGCGGCACCCAAGCTGATCTCAAGAAAGCTGCTCAAAAAGATGAAGCCGGGGGCCGCCATCGTGGATATCTCCATCGACCAGGGGGGTGCCTGCGAGACCAGCCGTCCCACCACCCACGAGGATCCCACCTATGTGGAAGAGGACGTCGTCCATTACTGCGTCAACAACATGCCCGGCGCCGTGCCCCGAACC
>CAYSFQ010000142.1:0-3498 GCA_964430575.1 uncultured Desulfobacteraceae bacterium | reverse complement strand
AGGCGGCGGACTCATCGAAAACCCTCCCCGCATATTGCCATCACGCTGCAAGGCCGTCATTGACACAACCGCGTGGGTTCCCCACCCCATATTTCAATACATCAAAAAAGCAGGCCGCGTATCGGACCATGACATGCTGCTGACGTTTAACAACGGGTTCGGCCTGCTGATCGTTGTCAATGAGGAAGAGACCGATGAGGTCCTCCTGAGGCTGAAAGCCATGGGAGAGACAGCATACTGTGTCGGGCGCATAGAAGCGCGGGAAGAAAATGAAGACGCCGTTCATTTTGTCGGAGTTGAATAGCCGGTTTTCATTTTAGACGAGGAGCTAAATCATATGTTCGGACTTGGTCCTACGGAACTGATCATCATCGCCGTCATTGTCATCCTGATCTTTGGCGCCAAACGCCTTCCGGATATCGGGAAGGGTCTCGGCGGGGCCATCAGGGAATTCAAAAATGTCAAAAAAGAATTGAGGCCGGAAAAAGCCTCCAACGACGCATCCAAGGAGGAAATTGAAACCCCTGAGTCCGAGAAACCGCCAACCATGGAAAGTAAGGTTGTGGACAAGGTCATGGAACAGGTCCCGGGGGTCAAAAAAGCCATGGATATGAAAAAAAAGGCAGAAACCGTAAAAAACCTGTTAAAATAGGATGCTTATGGAAAACACCCAATGCGAAATGCCCGAGTATACACCCCCTTCAAAGGAAATAGAGAAAATCCTCGAAAATTCAAAGCGGGTTGCCGTTGTGGGTCTTTCCCCCAAAACATCCAGGGACAGCAACAAGGTGGCCCGGTATCTATTGGAAGCGGGTTACGATGTAATTCCCATAAACCCGGGTCAGCAGCAAATACTGGAAAGAACCTGCTACAAAACCCTTGAAGACATCCCCTTTGCCGTTGATATGGTCAACCTCTTTATCAACCCCACCCGTGTTCCGCCGGTGGTGGAGCAGTGCATCCGCATCGGAGTCAAAACCATCTGGATGCAGTTGGGTATCGTTCACAACGACGCCGCATCAAAAGCCAGGGCCGCCGGCATAGAGGTGGTCATGAACCGATGCATCATGCGGGAGCACCAGAACTTTCCAGGCGCTAATGGGTAAATTCCCCGTTTTCAATCCGGTGCAGCACCTGGAGCGCCGCCAGCACCACCGCCGCCACCACCACCGCCCCCGCCATGGTCCTCATCGGTTCTATCGGCCCTGTTGTTGAAAAGCTTTAACAGGAAATACCTTCTTTTCCCCTTCTCAATATCAATCTCAATGGGCCCATCCTGCTCCCAGCGATAACCCGGGGGCACCAGCAATACATATTTGCCAGGCGGTACAGGAACCGGCTTAACGGGGGTTTCGCCCAGTGAAATTTCCCCTTGGGAACACAGAAACTTCTCGGATTTAATCAGCCCAAAAAACACACTCGTTTCCTTTTTCTGGTACTTTTCCTGCGGGCAGAGGTGTAGTTCCAAGCGTGAAATGTTGCACTCAATTTCAATCATTCCTGAATTCACCTGATCATGTTTGTCTGCCGTTTCCGCGGCGAATCCCTGAAACGCCCACAAAACCACCACACACAGTAAAAGCAAAACCCCTCTCAATTTTGCAGAATCCATGCTTTTTACCCCCTTTCAAGGCCTTATCACCATCCAAAATATATCTCAAGTCAGGTTCTGGTTTTTCATCTTCCATACAGACAGCAGCGAAAAAACAAGGCCTGCAAAGAAAAAATTGGCCAACCCGAAGAGCACCGGAACAAAGGCCAGTGCCACAATAAGGGCTATTGTTGACAATCCCATTAAAGAAAGGGTTTTCAATCGCCCCCTTTTTCGGGAAAAAACAGACACCCCGTAGAGTAGCAGACACGTACCGATGATTTCAATCAAGAGATAAAGGATACTCTCCAGGTGAAAAAGTGACATCCCTTCGCCTGAGAAATTCAATGTCCATTCATCGTTTATTTCTTTGTGATAATACCCTTGAATAACCTGATTGATGGCGTGAGCAAACAGAAATACACCCGGCATTCCGTAACCATCCTTTTTGTCATGGGGTGTAAAGTCGGTGGGGCTGTAAGGAGTATTAAAATAGTCCGTTTCACTGTCTCCCATTCCGATCAGGACAATCCGCCCCGAAAACAGCTTCTTGTCAGCCCATCCATTGTAAACTTCGTGATAGGGTACTCTCGCAAAAGGCGTCTTCGCAAAGGCCAGCCACAACCGTCTCGGGATAGGTGGCCCGATGAGCCTTACCCCATCCACACTCAGCACCGGTTTCAATCTCAACTTCTCCGCCAATACCTGCAGAAAAAAACTCGGGCGATCCATCAACTCCCCAGACACCGCCATTTTATCCCAGGCCATCAGATACATGACCTCGTTGATCCAGGTCAAATCCCTGTATACGGAAATGAACCCCCAATGGGCCTCACTGTAAACAGCCTTGTCCTGTATGTTCTGATACTGGCCCAAAATAACGGGGAAACCATTTTTCTTCGCCCATTTAAGACTCTCCACAAACCGTTTCGTGGCCTTTTTCTCAGCCGCATCATTGGCCGGTGAATACCAGAAATCGAAGCCCACAGCGCCCACACCCATTTCGTAAAGGTTCTTGATAACTTCCGGATAATATCGTCGCCAGAGCTTCGGCCTCTTGTCATACGGGGGCGGGGGTTCCTCTCCTTTCACATTCATTTTACGATATTCATCTTTGTCGATGGTGACAACGGTCACCTGTTGGGTGTTGGGCAACAGGGACAAGCGGCACTGCCACATTTTCGTCAACAGGTTGACTTTGAAATGGTTCACAAAAGGCATCAGCAGGAGCATCAAAAGAGAGGTCGTGATTACCTTTGACACAAATCCAAAACCTTTTCCAGTCAGTGGGGTCAACTGGCCCGGTTTCTTACTTTTCTCAGGTTTCCTCGAAATATCCGCGTCTTTCCAGAACACACGATACGTCCGAACTGCTTCGGAGATATTTTTCACTTCCTGCCGGCCCATAAAATCATATCGATAGTGGACCTTTCGCTTCACCTGGTCATAGAGGGTTCCTGAAATGCATATGCCTCCCGGGTCGGCCAGTCCCTCAATCCTTGCGGCGATATTGACCCCATCGCCATAGATCTCCCCACCTTCAACGATCACATCCCCGATATTAATCCCGATGCGAAAAACCATTCTACGATCATCGGGCAATTCGAAATTTTTTTTCTCCAGCGCCTCCTGTATGGCAACAGCACATTCAAGGGCATCCACTGCGCTGGCAAACTCGGCCAGGATATTATCCCCAGGCGAATCCACCACCCTGCCCCTCGCGCTTTCAATGGCAGACGCCATAATTTCGCGACACGCCCTGATGGCCTTCACCGTGGCCGCTTCATCCTGCCCCATAAGCCGGCTGTATCCCTTCACATCCGCACTCAAAATAGCAGCAAGTTTACGTTGGATAGGTTCTGACTTCACCCTGCGCCTCACCAAAGCTTCCCATCAACCAAAAATCG
>CAYSFQ010000141.1:0-3635 GCA_964430575.1 uncultured Desulfobacteraceae bacterium | reverse complement strand
TTTCGCTTTTTCCGTGCTGGCGGAAGAATGGGGTTTGGTGGGTGTTACGGGTCTCTTGCTACTGTACCTTTTTTTGATCCTATGGGGGCTGAATATCGCCAAAGGATCCAAAGACAAATTCGGCGCCATTCTTGCTGTGGGCATTGTCGCCATCGTATTCTGGCAGGTGGTCATCAATGTGGGTATGGTCACGGGTCTTTTGCCGGTTGTGGGGATTCCACTGTTGCTATTCAGTTATGGCGGGTCATCCCTGATTTCAACCATGGCGGCCATGGGTCTTTTGATGAATATAAGCATGAGGCGTTTTATGTTTCAATAGGAGCTTGCGTTCGTGGACGGACACTAAGTAGCTGCCGCTTTGTGAACTTCAAGGTGCCTCTTTTCTTTTTGTTGCATGAAAACGGAAGCTTGTGTTATAGACCCTTGCATTTTGGGGCTTTATATATGACCTCTTACCGTCGGCGCCTTTGAAAGGAGGATTGACGTTATGTCTGCACAACAGGGTCAAATTTTTGTAAATACCACTGGTGGAACGGATATAGTTGATATTACGTCAAAAGTTGAAAGAGAGGTCGAAAAATCTGGGGTGAAGGCTGGGGCGGTGACCCTTTTTGTGCCGGGTTCCACCGGCGCATTGACCACCATTGAATTTGAAAGCGGTGTGGTCAACGACCTGAAAAAAGCCATTGAAAGGATGGCGCCCGAAGGTATCACCTACGAACACAATGAACGTTGGGGAGATGGGAATGGTTATTCCCACGTTCGTGCGGCTATTTTCGGTGCCTCATTGCACATTCCCATTGTTGACGGCAATTTGACGCTCGGGACGTGGCAGCAGATTGTTCTCCTTGATTTTGACAACAGACCCCGCAAAAGACGGATTGAGGTTCAAATATTTGAATAAATCATCTTCCAAGAAAAAAATGCCATCGATCAGCAAGAAGATCCGTTTTCCGGATAATGAACTGATGCGGGCACTGTGTGGAGAGCAAAATGCCCATCTGAACCTGATTAAAAAGAAGATCGGGGTCTCAGTTAATCTGAGAGGGAATGAGCTGCTGCTGCGTGGCGGGGATTGGGAAGTGGAACTGGCCGAAAAGGTGTTTTCGCAGCTTTATGAACTGCTGGAGTCTCGGTATCCGCTTTATATCAATGATGTAGACCATGCCATAAGGATTTTAAGCGGTGATGGTTCGGTGGATTTGAAGAAGATATTCAAAGACGAGGTTTATATCACTTCCCAGAAGAAAATTATTACGCCCAAAACCATTAACCAGAAAAAATACATCGACAGCATTAAAAAATATGATATCGTGTTTGGAATCGGCCCGGCGGGGACGGGAAAGACTTACTTAGCCATGGCCATGGCTGTGGCATCACTGATCAGGAAAGACTGCAATCGGATAATTCTTGCCCGGCCCGCGGTGGAAGCAGGGGAGCGTCTGGGATTTTTGCCGGGCGATCTGTATGAGAAAGTAAACCCCTACCTGCGTCCTTTGTATGATGCCCTCCACGACATGATGCCTTTTGAAAGCGCATCCGACCTGTTGGAGAAAGGGGTCATCGAAGTGGCGCCGCTGGCGTTTATGAGAGGGCGCACATTGAACGATTCCTTTGTGATCCTGGATGAGGCACAAAATGCGACGCCCGAGCAGATGAAGATGTTTCTAACCCGTTTGGGCTTCAGTTCCAAGGCGGTGATTACCGGAGATATTACCCAGACGGATTTGCCCAAAGGGCAAATATCGGGTTTAATTGAGGCCTCGCAGACCCTTTCGGGAATTGAAGGCATTCAGTTTGTATCCTTTTCCAGGGAAGATGTGATCAGGCATCCGTTGGTTCAGAAAATTATTGACGCCTACGAGATACTGGATAGACGGAAAAAGGCTTGAGGTGCAGCACTGTTATGTCAAGGAATACCCAAAATGAACGAAAACTCAAGACCCTGCACCAGAAAAAAAATGCTGGGCGGCGGGAAAAAGAACCAGCCGCCAGATCTAAATCCGGCCGTTCGGTCCGTACGTTCTGGTTTCGGGATGATACCAAGAAATGGTGTGTTTTCATCGGCCTCAGCCTGATCTTTTCCATACTGCTTTTCCCCAGTATCCTGACCCCAACCAAAACATACAACCTGGGGGATGTGGCTGATCGTGATATGAAAGCTTCCAGGGAATTTCTGGTCGAAAACAATGAACTGACAGAAAAGAACAGACTGGAAGCAGTTCGCGCCGTTTTGCCCGTTTATGATTTTGATCCCACGGCAACCGATGTGATTCCCCGGGTAAGAGAAGCCTTTGCGGTCGGTCGAAAGTATTTGGCTGATGCCTTGAAACTGGCGTGGACGTCCACATCCCCTGAAGAAGCTCAAAAAGAACACATTGCCATAACGAATGCTTTCCAAACGCGATTTTTCGAAATCCTGGATATTCCTGAAAACAATGCCCTCTTCCATACATTGATGATGAGCGACTTTTCGCCCAAGGCGGCGTCAGCCGCCATCGGGCTGGTCAGCGATGTTTTCAAACGGGGTGTGGTGGGCAATCAGGTGATGCTGATGTCCTATCGGGGCAAGGGGATTATCCTTCAAAACATCAAGGACGGAAAAGAGGAGGAGGTCTCTGGTCTTGATCGCTTTTATGACCTTAAAACCGCCATCGCTCTTGTACGAGAGCAGGGTCAGTCGCTCACCCGAACCCTATGGCCCGAAAAACTGGCGCGGGCCGCGTCGGAATTGGCCGTATCTCTCATCAAACCCAATCTTACGTTCAACAAGCGGGAAACAGCGCTACGGAAAGAAGCGGCTGGGAAATTGGTTAAGCCCTTCTTTTTCAAAGTCAAAAAGGGCGAAATTTTTATCAGGGAAGGTGAGCGAATTAAGCCGGAACAACTTGTCAAACTGAGTGCCCAATACAAATATTTAAAACAAAAAAAGATGCTGGGAAGGGTTCCCGCCATGGCAGTTCTCATGGCCTTCCTGTTGGTTTCCATGTATCAACTGGGCTTGGCAAAGAGCAGGTCAACAGATTCGGAAATCAGAGATCTGCTTTTAAACGCGGCGATGCTGCTGGTCATATTTTTTGTGGTGATTGCGTTTAATTTTGTGGCGATTGAAACGGCCCGGGGGTACCATTTTTTCTCTCCAAGAGCCCTGTTGTATGCCATTCCAGTTGCAGGCGGTGCCATGCTGATTTGTATATTTCACGGCATTGTCACCGCCGCCAGCTTTTCCCTGATCGTTTCCGTCTTGGCCTGTACGGTTGTGGATGGCCGGGTGGAATTTTTCGTCTATTTTTTCGTCAGCTCCCTTTTGGCGGCCACCTGGGTGCGTCGTTACAGGGAAAGGGGCGTTTTTATTGAGGCGGGTCTTAAGGTGGGCCTGTGCAATATGATTATTGCCTTTGCCATAGAGGGATTGCATGGCGCTTTTTTTAACATTGAGAGCGTTATTGCCTGTTGTTCGGCGTTCATAGGGGGGGTGTTGGTCGGTGTGATTGCCACGGGGTTGATGCCGCTGATCGAAATGTCCTTTGGGTACACAACGGATATCAAGCTGATGGAACGGGCTAATCTCGATCAGCCCCTTCTAAGGGAGTTGATGGTTCAGGCGCCCGGAACCTATCACCACAGCGTTATCG
>CAYSFQ010000140.1:0-3656 GCA_964430575.1 uncultured Desulfobacteraceae bacterium | reverse complement strand
GGGAATGATGGCGCTGAAGGCGACGATGACAAAAACCGGCAGCACCAGCCACCAGGCCCTGTTATTTGGCCATTTTTCCATTGGGTTACCCCTTGTGATTGTTGATTGGCGATTGTTGATTGATGACCCGGCCGTCGTAGCTTAACAACTTTGGCGGAGTCGGCTTGAAAAACCTGTAACCTTAAACTTCAAACTTTAAACCCCTCTCATTTAATCAACCGTTCGTCTTCAAACAACTTGGTCCATTTCGGAGGGAAAGAAAGCCAAACCTCGCCTGCGGGAAGCGGTTTATCTTCAGGCAGTCTGGCCTTCAAGGTTTGACCCGCCAGCCTGAGGGTCGCAATCCTGTAACTGCCCAGATCTTCAATCCCTTTTACCCCGGCTTTGACCCTTCCGTCGCCGGATTCCGCATGTAGCTCCAGATACATGGGCCGTATGCCAAGCTCCAATTTCCCTTTGGCTTTACGTCCTTTTGCCGCTGTTTCCTCGTCCAGGTCAATGCCGATGCCGTCAACCCTTGCTTTGTTTCCCTCTATGGTACATTCCAGGAAGTTCATTCCCGGGCTCCCGATGAAGTAACCCACAAACTTGTGTTCCGGATTTTCAAAAAGGTCTTCGGGAGAGCCGATCTGTACCATTTCTCCTTCGAACATCACCGCCACTTGATCGGCAAATGTCAATGCTTCCACCTGATCGTGGGTCACATAAATGAAGGTCAGCTTCAATTCCTCGTGGATCTCTTTGAGCTTGCGCCGCAGGCGCCACTTCATCTGCGGATCGATAACCGTCAACGGTTCATCGAAAAGGATGGCCGCCACATCACTGCGAACCAGCCCACGGCCCAGAGAGATTTTCTGTTTGGCGTCGGCGGCCAACCCCGCGGCCCGCTTGTTGAGAAACGGGGTCAAATCAAGGATTTCGGCAACTTCCAGGACACGTTCTTTCACCGCGGCTTCATTTATCCCCCGGTTTCGCAATGGAAACGCCAGGTTGTTGAAGACGCTCATGGTGTCGTAGAGCACGGGAAACTGAAAGACCTGGGCGATGTTCCGTTTTTCAGGAGGTAATGCCGTGACGTCTTTCCCATCGTAGAGGACCCGTCCCCTGCTGGGAGCCAGCAGGCCGGAAACAATGTTGAGCAGGGTCGTTTTGCCGCAGCCCGAGGGGCCCAGCAAGGCGCATGCCACCCCATCCTCCCACACATTATGGATCCGTTTCAGAGCATAATCCGAATCTCCTCCTGGTTTGGGCAGGTAGCTGTGCGCGACTTCATTCAACTCAATGCGAGCCATGACGATCTCCTATTTCAGCCGGTCGCAAGCGCCTTACGAGAAGGCGACGCAACCAGGGCCCCTGCCCCATCATACACAAAAAAAGAGGATGCGTTGACATATATGGCTATTTCGGCGCCAATCCGAACGGGGCGAATCCCGTTTTCCTGAACCACCATCCGGAAGCCGTCATAGTCAGCGTGAATGAATGTTTCGGATCCGTTAATCTCCGCCAATTCGACTCGGGCCGGAATTTTTACATTCTTTTTGTTTCTTTCGGACAGAAAAAGATAGTTGGAACGGACCCCGAATGTATACTTTCCGTCAGAAAGTGATTTCATGTAGTCTTCCAACGGCATTTCAATATTCTGTCCCAGCCGGGCCGTGTCGCCTTGAATCGACCCTTCGAGGAAGTTGATGGGGGGGTCACTGAAGACCTCCGCCACTTTGGTGGTCGTGGGGTGATGGTAAACTTCAGGCGTGGGGCCGGTCTGCAGAACGCGGCCTTCGTCAATGACCACAATATTGCCCCCTAACATCAAGGCCTCTGAGGGTTCGGTAGTGGTATAGACCACAATGGCCCGGCGTGATTCAAAAATGTCCTGCAGTTCAGTCCGCAACTCTTCTCGCAGCTTGTAGTCCAGGTTTACCAAGGGTTCGTCCAACAGGAGCAGATCCGTCTCCTTGACCAGGGCCCGGGCAATGGCCACACGCTGCTGCTGACCGCCGGAAAGCTCGTTGGGGAGGCGATCAAGGAGACCGTCAATGTGGAGCATTTCGGCCGTGGCGCGCACCCGCCGGTCCGTTTCCGGTTTTGAGACTTTGGCAATTTTCAACGGCGAGGCGATGTTTTTATAGATGGTCAGAGAAGGGTAGTTGATGAACTGCTGATAGACCATGGCAATGCTCCGTTTCCGGACAGATTTGCCCGTAACGTCAACCCCGTTCACCAGCACCCGCCCGGAAGTGGGCCGGTCGAGGCCTGCCATCAATCGAAGAAGGGATGTCTTGCCGGCCAGGGTTCGGCCAAGCAGGATATTGCGGGAGCCGGCCTCAAAGGAGAGACTGATATGGTCGATATGGGTTTCCCGCCCAACCTTTTTGGTAATTCCCTCTAAAGATAAGGACATAATAAACGCATCCTCGCGCTATGCCGACTCCGCCAAAGCGGCTGCGACGGCCGGGTTGGGTCTTTTACCGCCTGGATTATGAAGGCAAAATACATGTATATCAAAACAGTCTTTGTACTGCAATCATTTCAAAGCCTAAAGAAATGTTAACGCCTCATCCCCTCATATTTGAAAATGCCGTAACTGCTCCATAAGCACTGCTGATGGCCAGACCTGAACCGCATTTCATGCGTATCCAGTCCTGATGGGCCAGTATGGAACCGGCTGCAAACAGGTTTTCCAATGCCGGTTCTCCCGAACGGTTAAGGGGGCGGAATTGATCATCGATGTTCAGGCCGGCCCGGTTGACCGGGTGCCCCCGCAAATCCAGAAAATGTTCACAATGCCAATGATTTCTGTTTTCCGGCTGATGAACCGGAAGATCAAAGAGGGGTTCCCGGATCCTGTCCCGGTCGGCCCTGAGCCCATGGGCCCAGAACCGTCCCGATGCCAGGATGACCCCTTCAGCCTTGATCCATTTCTTCTGCGGGCCTCGGCCCATTGCCAGCAAAAAGGCGCCTTCGTTCTCTTTTTCCCACGAAAGGATTTTTTCAGGAAAAAACAGTCTGACACCTTTTTCCGCCAGCCCTTGCATGAACACCTCATTTAATCTGAGGCCGGGGACGGAAAGGGGTGTTGTTGGAATTTCAAACACCTTTGCCCCCAGTTCGAGGGATAGATTTTCAATGATATCCTGGGACCGTTTCATTCCTAGGATGGCCGGCAAGCCCACGGTTTCAGCATCCTCGAGATGCGGGCGTATGAGATTGGTCAGGTTTTCCACATTGCCGGCTGTCTCCATGTCCCGGGCCAGGATATCACCGGAAACAAGGGAGGATACTTTTACCATTTTCTCTAATTTGATGTTCCGCCAGCGGAGACCGGCCCATCGGCCCATCAATCCTTTTGCCACATGGGCGGCACTGAAATCCTTCAATTCGTCGAACCCAACCATGAGACACGGGCGCCTTTCCTTGAGTGCCGAAACCCCTTCCCACATGGTTTGAGGGATATAGTAGCTGGTTTTGGTGGTGCCGAGCTGGGTCATGATCTCTGAATTGTTATCGCCGCTTTTCACATAAGAAAGATTATTTTCCCCCAGAAAAGAAACCACCTTTGCGAGTGATTGCTTTATGAGGCCAGGCGTAAGCCGGGCATAGGGGTGACCCGGGATATCATTTGAAACCGCATCAATGGCGGCCCATGGGTCGACCCA
>CAYSFQ010000139.1:0-3775 GCA_964430575.1 uncultured Desulfobacteraceae bacterium | reverse complement strand
GCCGCTTTTTCCACGTCTTTCAGGGGAATCACTTCGTCCTCGGTGCCATGATAGATGCACACCGGAATAGAAATTTTCCGGATTTTCCCCGGCGCCATATGAATCATGTGAATGGCGGGCGCCAGGAGGATGATATTCTTGACCCTGGCTTCGTTTTCCATGGCAAACAGGGCGCCCATGAGTCCGCCGAAACTGGACCCTACAATCCTGATGTCCGATTTCCCCAAAAGAAATTCATCCAACGTTGAGAGCCGTTCGGGAAGGGATCCCACAAATGTGGGAATCATCATATCCGAAAACTTTTCGCGAAAAAAAACGGACTTCGTCCCTTTATTGCTGCTTTCCAGTCCATGAATAAAAATTCTGCAGACTGAATCTTTCATCCGCATCCGATCTCCCTCTTGCGCTGATTTTCCTCGGCCTTTGAGATTTCTTCCTCAGAGACCTGTCGAACCGCCAGCACTTCCCCTTCCATGAGAGCAGATATACCGGCCATGGGCTTGTTGAAATCAACAAGGACCGTATCATCTTTAATTTCAAGCACTTTAAATTGCACCAGGGAACTCATTTTCATCTGACGGTAATATTGACCTTCCCGAACCCGTTGCTTAAGCAGGCCTTCTTTGGGAATTTCCCTGATAAGGTCAGGGTCATGTGCGTCATAAAGTTCACCGGGAAGGATCACCAGACTGAATTGATGGCCTGCCGTAGCCCCCTCCAATGCCTTTTCAAGGGTGGGGACCTGGTGCTCCACACCGTAAATAAATTCGAATTCCTGCCGTATGGGATCTGGGGCCTCCCCTTCGGGTAATTGAGCCTGTACTTTCAGGCGTATGGTGACGGAACACAATTTTTCTATTCTTTCCATATCAGGACCTCACTTGATTTCCAACACTTCAAATTCCTGAACACCCCGAGGTATTTTAATTTTGAATTCATCACCGATCTCCCTGCCGATGAGGCCTTGCCCCAGTGGACTCTTGATGGAAATGCGACCATTTTCGGGATCCGATTCATAGGGACCCACAAGCTGATAGGTGATTTCCTTATCGGTCTGAACATCGTACAACAAAACGGTACGGCCGAACACCACGCGATCCGTGGGGCCTTCATTGACATCAATGACTTCCGCCTGACCGATGGCGGTCTCCAGTTCGTTGATTTTGCCGGCGATAAACCCCTGCTTTTCCTTGGCAGCATGATACTCGGCGTTTTCGCTGAGGTCTCCGTGGGCGCGAGCCTCTGCGATGGCCTTGATGTTGTTGGGCTTTTCTGTTTTCTGCAAATAGAGCAGCTCTGCCCTCAGCTTTTCCAGCCCATCTTTTGTGATCGGCATTTTTTCCATGTTTACTGACTCCGTTTATCTTCACCAGACAGTTTTTTACGATTATTGTTCCGTACCGGAAACTGAAAATTATCCGCCCAGGCCTAGAAATACCCCGCTCTGGCGGATTATGAGCGACACCCCGTAAGCGACCAGCAAGTTAAAGAAAATGGAAAAAGCGGCCCATTTCCAGGAACTTTCTTTGCGGATGCTCACCACCGTTGCCACGCAGGGGACGTAAAGCATAATAAAAATAATCAATGTAAATGCCTGAAGCGGGTTCCAGGCCGGGTCCTTTTTTAATTTTTCAGACAGAGAATCGGCTTCATCCGCATCCACGTCACTCAGAGAATAGGCCGTGCCAAGGGTGGAGATGACCACTTCCTTGGCAGCGAAACCGCCCACCAGGGCAATGTTTGTTCGGTATTCAAAACCCAAAGGGCGGGTAATGTACTCCAGCTTTGTACCCATCCAACCCGCGATGGTTCTCTTGAGGGCCGTTTGTTGCTGCAAGGTGTCTATATTCGTCATCTGCTGATGATATTTCAGGAACCGGGAACCCGCTTCAAGGAATTTCTCTTCAATTTCAGATGGTGCCGTTTCAACGTTTTCCCTTTCAAGCCAAATAGCCGCCCGTGCCACTTCCAAAAGGGTTTCATGGCGTTGGGCCGTTGGCTCGATATTTTCCTCCCCACTGAAGCCATGGTAGAGCTGATTCAGCACCTTCAATTCCCCTTTATCCTTAATCCACCGTGGGGTGACCTGTTGATTCAGAAAGGCGATGGTGACTTCTTCCCGGTTTTGATCGAAAACCTGGATCCGCTCTTCGGAAAGTCTCGGAAAGGTCATCATGGCCCAGATGATAACGGAAAAAGCCAAAATAACGGTGCCGGCTTTCTTGATGTACTGCCATGTTCTCTCCCATGTGTGAATCAGCAAGCCGCGAAGGGTGGGCGCCCGGTAGGGCGGCAGCTCCATCACAAAGGGGGTGGTGGGGCCCTTAAGGACCGTGGCTCTCAAAAACTTGGCGGCAAAAAGTGCAAACCCCCATGAAATAAGGGTCAGGATAAACAACATGCGGGCCTTGTCCTTTGTAAAGAAGGCCCCGATGAGCATGGCGTAAACCGGCAGCTTGGCGCCGCAATTCATGAACGGCACCACCAGAAGCGTTGCAATCCGTTCCTTTGGGTCCCTTAATATCCTTGTGGCCAGCACCCCCGGAACTGCACATCCCCCGGATATACCGCCGCTCACCACCAATGCCATGACGGAATTTCCGTGAAGCCCGAACCATCGCAGCACACGGTCCAGCATATAGGCGACCCGGGCCATATACCCGGAATCCTCCATGATGGCAATGGCAAAGAACATGAACAGGATAAGGGGCACGAACCCCAGTACCCCTCCGACGCCGTCGATGACACCTGACACAATCAATGACTGGAGAATCCCGGAAGGAACAAAGGCTGTTACCAGGTTCTTGAGCGCATCAAAAAACATCTCAAACCAGAGCAGCGGCAATTCACTGGCCCAGAATGTAAAGGAATAGATGCCATAGAGAATAAACCCCATGATAATGGGGCCTAGGATTCGGTTGGTGAGGATCTTGTCCGCTTTGTCGGAAAAGTTGAGGCGCAGTTCAATTTTTCGTTTAACGACTTTTTTGGTGATGCCCGCTATATAACCGTATCGATGATCCGCGATGATGGCTTCCGGCTCTTCTTCCAGGGTATCCATGGTATGCTTACCAATATCCTCGCAAATATCTGTGATGGACTTTCCCAGATCCGGGTCTCTTTTCAGTAACCCCGTGATCTGACTGTCCCCCTCCAGGCATTTGAGGGCACGCCATCGGGCCGGATATTTTTTGTCGAAAACGCGGGATTTTTCGATGATGGATGAAATCTGGCCTAGTCCCGAGTCGATATCCATGCCGTAGCTCATGGGGGCATTCACCCACTCGGGGTTTTTAGAAGCCTCCTCCACCACTTTATCCAGGAGGTCTGTGATGCCCTTACCGGTTCGGGCGACCATGGGGACCACCGGCACCCCGAACTGGGCGGATAATTTCCGATGGTCCACTTTGATACCGCGGCTTTCGGCCACATCCACCATGTTAAGGGCCAATACCAAAGGGACTCCCAATTCCTTGAATTGCACGGCCAGGTAGAGATGGCGATCCAGGTTGGACGCATCAACAATATCCACCACCAAACTCGGCTTTTCGTTGATCACAAAGTCCCTGGCCACAATCTCTTCCATGGAGTACGCCGTCAGGGAATAGGTTCCCGGCAGGTCCACCACCTCTATTTCATGGCCCTGATGGTGAATGGTTCCGTACTTTTTTTCAACCGTTACGCCGGGATAGTTGGCAATGTGCTGCCTCGCGCCGGTAATGGCGTTAAACACCGTTGTTTTTCCGGCATTGGGGTTTCCCGAAAGAGCGATAGT
>CAYSFQ010000138.1:0-3821 GCA_964430575.1 uncultured Desulfobacteraceae bacterium | reverse complement strand
GAGAACATTCCGAAACAGTTTTGCGAAGGCTTGAGGGCTTTCCTGAATCCGGAAGGATTATACCGGAATTTCCAGAGCTTCCCTACCGGGAGATGATTATATCGCCATACCGTTTTTTTTATAAAATCAAAGGCGATATTGTTTGGATAGTTGCGGTATGGAATGGTGCACAGCTTCCAAAGCAACCAAGGCATTAAACGCCAACAAAAAGTTGGAAAAGTGGAAAAGGGGTCATATGGACACACTTCCACCACTCAACAAAAAGCTTATTAATGAAAGGAGTATCCCATGAAAATCGTCGGCATTTCCTGCAGTCCTCGAAAAGGAAAAACAACCCTGACCTCCCTGGATAACTGTATTCGGGCGATTACTGAAAATTTCCCTGAAATTCAAACGGAAATCATCGACCTGGCGGGAATGGACCTGAGAGGCTGCATTGCATGCGGCCACTGCACGAAAAATCTCGAATGCAGCCAGAAAGATGATTTTAACGACATTATCCCCATCCTTAAAGACCCCGGTCTGGGGGGGATGATCATTGCAACACCCGTCTACCTGGGCACCATGAGTTCACAGTGCAAAGCGTTCCTGGACCGCACTGTCATGTTCAGGCGCAATGGGTTCCTGTTCAGGGACATTGTGGGCGGCGTCATTGCCGTAGGAGGATTTCGAAATGGCGGCCAAGAGGCTTCCATTTTGCACGTCCATTCGGCCATGCTGACTCACGACATGATCCTGGTGGGCGACGGCAAGCCGGGGAGCCATTTCGGCGGCACCATGTGGAGCGGCCATCCGGACAGTATCGAAAAGGATGAGCCAGGCCTCAAAACCGTTGAAAGTCTCGGGCAAAGGGTCGCCCAGGTGGCACTTAAAATCCATGGCTGATTCCGGTATTCCCCTCATTGACAGGGCGGAAAAACACCGCGAGCGCACGGCCATCGCCACACTGACGGGTGATTTCACATACGACCAACTGCTGGTAGCCTCATGGCGGGTGGCTTCGGGGCTTCTGGCGAGACAAAAGGATCTGAAAGGCCAACGGGTGGCCTTCCTGACACCCAGAAATTTTGACTACCCGACCATCCAGTGGGGGATCTGGCGCGCCGGGGGCATCGCAGTGCCCCTGTGTGAAGTGCACCCGGCCGCCGAATTGAGTTATACGATTTCAGATTCCGGTGCGTCCGTTGTGGTGAGCCATCCGGATTTTGCTGAAGCCCTGGCCCCCATTGCCCAGGATCTCAACGTTCGTTTTCTGTCAACGGAAGAACTCCTGGGGGCCGATGGTCGGACGCTTCCCCGTGTGGGTCCTGAAAGACCGGCCTTAATTCTGTATACCAGCGGCACCACGGGAAAGCCCAAAGGCGTCGTCCTGACCCACGCCAACCTGGAGGCTCAGATCATCACCCTGATCAAGGCCTGGGAATGGCGCCGGGAGGATCGTATTCTTCTTGTGCTGCCCCTGCATCACACCCACGGCATCGTTAACGTGCTGTGCTGTGCCCTCTGGGCCGGGGCGGTATGTGATATGCTTCCCCGTTTTGACGCCCTCAGGGTATGGCAGAAGCTGGTGGATGGAAACATCACCCTGTTCATGGCCGTGCCCACCATCTATTTCAAATTGATCGGGGCTTGGGAAAAATCGTCCCCCGAACAGCAGCAAATCATGAGCAGGGCCTGTGGCCACCTCCGGCTCATGGTGTCCGGATCGGCGGCCCTTCCGGTCACAGCCTTTCATCGGTGGAAATCTATCACCGGGCATGCGTTGCTGGAGCGCTACGGCATGACGGAAATCGGCATGGCCCTTTCCAACCCACTGCATGGAAAACGAAGGCCGGGGCATGTGGGCACTCCGCTCCCCGGGGTGAAAATCAGACTGGTGGATGAAAACGGCGCTCCGGCAACACCGGGCGCCTCTGGTGAAATAGAAGTCAGCGGGCCGACGGTCTTCAGAAAGTACTGGGAGCGATCAATGGAAACGAAAACCGCTTTCAGCGGCCCCTGGTTTCGAACCGGTGACGTTGCCGTCCTTGAAGACGGCAGTTACCGCATTCTGGGACGGCAAAGTACCGATATCATCAAAACCGGCGGCTACAAAGTTTCGGCACTGGAAATTGAGGAAATGCTCCGAACCCACCCCCTGGTGGCGGAAGTCGCCGTGGTGGGGAAGGAAGATCTCGAATGGGGGGAACGGGTGTGTGCGGCCATCGTCCTTAGTGAAGGGGCTGTCCTGTCTCAGGCGGAACTTCGGAAATGGGGAAAGGAAAGGCTCGCACCCTACAAAGCACCTTCAAAGGTCATATTTATAAGGCAACTGCCGCGGAACTCAATGGGAAAGGTCATTAAAGCTCAAGTAAAAGATCTATTTGGGAAATAATTCCCGATCTGAGAGGTCAACATTTGAAACTTTTTGAACCGCAGAATATTCGTTTTTTAGAATTCCAAACAGATATACTTGATTGTCAACACCAACCGAGGAGGGTCACAACCATGTCTTTAGATATCAACAACGCCCTGAAAGACAAATGTCTGGGATTTATCGGCGCAGGGAACATGGCGGAATCCATGATTCGCGGTATCATTCAAAACCAGGTGGTATCGCCGGACCGGATCCTGGCATCGGATATGTCCGGTGAACGAAGGAAACACGTATCCAAAACCTTTGGTATTCAAACTTTTGAGGAAAATCCCTTCCTGGTGGATCAATCCAATGTGATCTTTCTTGCGGTCAAACCTCAGGCGATCCCCCGGGTTCTGGATGACATCGGCACAAACATGGGGCCTGAAAAACTGCTGATTTCCATCGTGGCGGGCGTTCCCATTCAAACGCTTTCAGCCGGTTTGACCAAGGACCCCCGCATTGTACGTACCATGCCCAACACGCCGGTAACGGTCATGGAAGGGGCCATGGCCATTGCTTCCGACAGTCTGGCGCATCCGGAAGATCTGGAGACCGTAGAAACCCTTTTTCACCCCATCGGCCGCACCGTACGGGTTGAAGAAAAACTGATTGATGCGGTTACGGGGCTCTCCGGTTCCGGGCCTGCCTATGTGTTCATGATACTGGAGGCCCTGGCGGACGGGGGTGTCAAGATGGGTTTACCCCGGGATGTGGCGGAAACCCTGGCGGCACAGACGTTGATGGGGTCGGCCAAACTGTTTCTGGAGACCCGCACCAACCCCGGTCAGCTCAAGTGCATGGTCACTTCCCCCGGCGGCACCACCATCGCGGGCATCCATGAACTGGAAAAGGGCGGTATTCGCGCGTCCCTCATGAACGCGGTTGAATCCGCCACAAAACGGTCCATCGAACTGGGCAAGGGTTAGGACCTCGGCATCCACGGGGCCGCCAGAGAACGATCCTTTTCCCTGGCAGCCTTTGCCGAAATCCCTATTTCAATAAATGATCTTTAACTGCGCACAAATTC
Organism: uncultured Desulfobacteraceae bacterium; assembly: GCA_964430575.1. Classification (GTDB taxonomy): domain Bacteria; phylum Desulfobacterota; class DSM-4660; order Desulfatiglandales; family Desulfatiglandaceae; genus NaphS2. The sequence continues at coordinate 396 of CAYSFQ010000138.1, read as the reverse complement.
CCAGGCTTTATCCATATCGGCCACGTCAAAATATTTTTCAATCAGTTCCTTCCTTACACTCCCCAACAGCTTGTTATCCAGCTCGATGAGGATCTTTTCCAGCTTGCTGTGCCCCACCACCGCAATATGACGAAGGTTTTTCATGTGTGAGATGGCATATTTGGCGTCCTCGTAAAAAGCGCCGAATTCACTTTTGCCAAACTCCAGCTGGTCGATCTTGATGAGAAAATTCAGTTTACCGTGGCCTTCGGCAATTTTATCATCACAGATCTTCTTCAACTCCTCAATATCTTCTTTCATATAACCACCGACCACCTCAACCCCCAGAACATTGCCTTCACTTCCTATGAGCGCAAATGACGGTTGGATTCAGCCAACGTAATGATATCCTTGAGC
>CAYSFQ010000137.1:0-3850 GCA_964430575.1 uncultured Desulfobacteraceae bacterium | reverse complement strand
GCGTATGCTCATAATAACAACTTAATCGCCTTCTGACTTTTTACGAGGCCATCATGTTTGACAATATCTAATCTGATCAATGATTGGACGGAGTTTTAAAGAGAAGTTTTTAAAGGTGTTTAGATGAAAGAGATCCCATTCACTGACATTGAAGGCATTCAGGTGGGCCATGCTCAGAACCTGGCGGGACCCACCGGGGTCACCGTTATCATCAGCAAAGCGGGGGCCGCCACGGGTGTGGATGTGCGGGGCGGGGCGCCGGGGACCCGGGAGACGGACCTGCTCAACCCGATCAATCTGGTACAACAAGCCCACGGGGTTTTTCTGGCCGGGGGGAGCGCTTTCGGACTGGATGCCGCGGCAGGCATCATGCAATATCTGGAGGAAAGGGAGATTGGCTTTGACGTTCAGGTGACCCGGGTGCCGGTTGTGTGCGGTGCCGTGCTTTTTGATCTGGCGTTGGGTGATCACAAAATTCGACCTGACCGGGAGATGGGGTATGAGGCATGCATAAACGCGGAAACCGGCGATTCGGTGCAGGGCAATGTGGGGGCCGGTGCCGGCGCCAGCGTGGGGAAAATTTACGGCATGGATCGGGCCATGAAGAGCGGTCTGGGAAGCTATGCCCTGGCAGAAAAAAACCTGAAAGTAGGCGCCCTTGTTTCGGTGAACTGCCTGGGCCATGTGATAGATCCCCATACGGGCGAAAGGCTGGCCGGCCCCCTAGCAGAAGATATGAAAACCGTTGAGGATACCGAAGCGATTATGCTCAACGCCTTTTCCAACAAAAAGAATCTTTTCAGCGGCAATACCACCATCGGGGTGGTTGCCACCAATGGACAGTTTAATAAGACCGAAGCCACAAAGCTGGCATCAATGGCCCAGAACGGTTATGCCCGGACCATTCGACCGGCCCACACCATGTATGACGGTGATACCGTCTTTGCCATGTCCACCGGGGAATCTCGGGCGGATCTGAGTGTGGTGGGTTTTCTGGCGGCGCGGGTCATGGAAAAGGCTGTGATTGCTGCGGTAAAAAATGCCGGTTCCCTGTGCGGGCTTCCCTGTTACGGGGATTTCTGTCACCACCCATGATATCCTTTATCTCAAGTAAGATAGGGCTTCGGGAAGTGGTGTATCTTTGCCGTTTTCTGTCTCTCCGTAATTGTGTTCAGCCAGAATTTTAAGATCGTCCAGAGCGCGTTTATCCCCACTGAACCGGACATGATCCAGCCTTTTGGTCACCACATATCCGCCGGCGCTCAGCAACTCCAGAATGCTCCCCGCATCGAAAGCCTGGTCGTCCGCCTCCATCTTTACCGCTGCCCCGTGATGTTGAACCACCTTGGCCACAAGGGTTGAAGGACGGGCATGGAAACCGAGGCTTTGGGGTACGGGAAGGTCATAGGCGACTTCTTCCAGCATACTGGGTAAAACGGCTTCCGCAAATTGCCGTGCGGAATGAAAGCACTTTAACTGGTAGTCAAGGGTGAAAAAGAGCGCGTCTTCCAGCAGTCTGGCAACAGGCACCAAACTCTTCAGCTTATGCACAACCGGCGATGGCAGCATGAGATGCCTTTCAAAATAATGGGCCAGGATCGTCCCTATTTTAGAAAGGTTCAGTTGCACGGAAAAGCTCTCACGCATCTTTTTGAGTTCCGGGAACTCCCTTTCAATGCTGTGGTTCACCACGTATGAATCGTACCACGACACCAGGTTGTGCAGGCGGGTACCCAGGCGCCTCAGCTTTCCTTCGTTAATATGGCGGGGAATTTGAGAGGCCAGGCCATGGGCCTTTGATTGAATGACCCTTTCGAGAAAACGGGCGTCTTCTTCATATGCCACGCATCGATGAAGAATTTTCTGGGTGGTTAAAGCGACTTCCGAATCAGCCGATTCTTCAATGGTATGGGGAAGAATTACCTCCTTTTCGAGCTTCAAGCCATAAGCGGAAAGGGGATTTTCTTCTGAAATCGACAACCCCAACCTTCGAGCTTCTTCCTGCAGTTCCAGAAAAATGGTGACGATAACTTCATTTAAAAAAAGGCCGGCTGAGTCAGCTTTTCGAATAAAGTCTTCTTTCTGGTCGATGATGACAGATTCCCGGTTGAAATTCTTTTTGAGTTCCTCAAGAAGGAAAGAGGCTTTGCCGAAATTCTTGGCGCTTGCTGTGAGTTCGCGGAAATAGATCCAGTTCAGGTTGTACCGAGCCCGATATCGGTCCAGCAGATGTTCCGCATCGGAGGCATATTTAATCACATTGGCCAGAAAACCCATGTGCAGGCGCTTGGAATTCTTCTTGTCCGCCGTTATGTCTGCATGGTGAATCAGGGAAAGAAGCGGTCTGGCAAAGGGTTCCAGAATGTTGGTAAACTCTTTTTCACTGACAATTTTTTGTTCTGTTGTCATAAATAACCTGCCCTGGTTTTTAGTAGTACCTAAAACCTGCAAGCGTCTCTTTTGCCGAAGATACAAGGCATCAAGCGCGCAGTCGTATTGTAATACTGCAAGGGCTTGATAACGCCGTAGATTCGGTAAAAGAGGCGCTCCCGAAGGGTTCAACTTTTTCGAAATAATGGGTCAAATTACCTTGGATTTTTGACAGCCTTACGGTGTGGCTTAATACATTTTATTTTCTTAACCAAAGAATTGAAATACCAACATTTATCTCTATTTTTGAAAAAGTTGAATGCAGATTTTAGGTAGTAAGGTATCAGTGATATGCTTTTTTGACAAGGATAAACAGTCACAGTTGATTTTGATTTGGCCTTCAACAGAGGCTGTGATATAGTCTCACCATGAAAACCATCAAAATAACCTTTCTGTGTTGTATATTTTTATGCCTGATGATCGGTGAAGTCTGTGCCTATGTCATGCCTTTGGAACAGATACTCCAAAAGGTTCGAAAAAGGTTTGCGACCCTGAATACCTTGATCATCGAACAGGCCACCCATGTCATCCAATCCCGGGATCCCCTTCGGGAAAGGGTTTTCAGGGAGAAAGTGTGGCTCAAAACACCTCGATATGAACGCACCATGGAAATGGCCGCACCCCGTCTTCCGAAAGCCCGGGCGAGTGCGCCAAAAACCATACCCGGTTCTCAAAATGAGGGGGTAAAGGCGGAAAAGTTGCCTGACCAAACCATACGGCAAACGAATCCGGATGCGGCATACAGGTGGCTTTTGATGGCCAATCCAAAAGGCGAAATATCCGCTTTTTTGTCCCAACTGGGTATCCAGATCTGGGATTTGGGGTATGACCGTTGCGAGGGTGTCGTGGCTTACCGGGTGGGCGCTCGGGACCCGGAGGGTCCAAAACTTCTGGTGGACAAGGAACGATTTTTTCCGCTGCTTTTGTCTTATACGCTTCCGGGGGATCCGGAAGGCAGACTGGTAACGGTCTGGTTCAGGGACTACCGGAAAAATGATGCAGGGTGGTATCCCTATGAAATCGAATATGCCCTGGAAGATGCTCCCATAGAAGTATATCATATCTTGAATCTGACGGCGAACGCTCCCATACAGACGTCCTTTATTGAAAGAGAAATTGAGCGGTCTGCACCCCCGCCGGGACCTCCCGTAAATCAGGGGAAACCGGATGATGAACGATTAAGAAAGATTATGCGAAACCTGGAAAAAAAATATCAATAGCGCCCGGGGGCTTTTTACATGTCATTTGATTCAGGCGGGGTTGATGAGAAGGAGATCAGGCGTGAAAAAGAAAAAGCCCGGCGTCTCAGGCGCACCAACTGGTGGTATACCCGTGTCCAAAAGGGTGAATGCTACTATTGCATGCGGATGGTGGGTCGTGAAAACCTGACCATGGACCATGTGGTGCCGTTGATTCGAGG
>CAYSFQ010000136.1:0-4066 GCA_964430575.1 uncultured Desulfobacteraceae bacterium | reverse complement strand
TTGACGCCGTTGTTGACAAAAACCAACCGCCACAGCTCATCTCCCATCTCTTTTAAGGTCTTCAAAAAACTAACCATCAGTTTTAAGCCCAACGCATCATCCCCGTGTCCCATTCGATCGGATCCCACCATGACCATAATTTTCTGTTTCAATTCTTCCGATTCAAGGGTTTTTTCGGGTTTCACCGCTGGTTCGGCCCCTTCTCCGGCATGGCCCGTCACGTGGAAGTCGGTCCCTTCTTCACTGGCGGACACATTAAAACCCTGATACTCCATAAACCGTGTGACATTCTGCCTTGCCGCTTCATTGTCCACAATGACGACCAGTTTTTCAGGTTTTTCCTGCTCAATTAACGCCTTGGTTTTCAGTACCGGAGCAGGGCAAGCCAAACCACGGCAATCGATTTCTGTGCTCATTTATTTTCTCCTTTAAAGGGCAGGTACAGAGGCCTGCCCCTACCTATTGGACAAAAATCTTTTCCTCGGATGGGGATATCACGTCCCCGATGATCACGGCATCATGAACACCCCCGGTCTTCAATTCTCTCAGCAGATCGGCGGAATCCTTTTCAGACACGCTGATGAGAAGCCCCCCGGATGTCTGAGGATCAAACAGAAGGTCCTGAAGGAAGCGATCCACTGAAAGGCCAAACTCCGTCATACCGGCGCGAAATTCCCGGTTTCGGTAGGCCCCCGCCGGAATAAATCCCATCTGCGCATATTCCCGGGCTTCCGGAATAATGGGGATTTGATCGCCTTGCAGACGAATACCGCATCCCGAATCCAGGACCATCTCCGCCAGGTGCCCCAAAAGGCCAAAACCCGTGATATCGGTGCAAGCATGCACCCTATAACGGCTCATGATCTCAGCCGGTTTTTGATTCAATCGGGCCATGAGGTGCGTAACCGATTCAGCAACCTCCCGTGACGCAATCCCTCCTTTAATGGCCGTGTTCACAATGCCGGTTCCCAGGGGTTTGGTCAAAATCAACTGGTCGCCGTCTTTGAGATTCTTCTTGGTCAGAATGCGTTTCGGGTGGATAAAACCGGTAACGCTCAATCCATATTTCAGCTCCGGATCCTCCACGCTGTGACCGCCCACCAGGACCACGCCGGCCTCTTTCATCTTGTCAAGGCCCCCCTGAAGGATCTCCCGAAGGATTGACATATCCATCTGTTCCAGGGGGAATCCCACCAGATTCATAGCGGTTTTGGGAACACCGCCCATGGCGTAGACATCGCTTAAGGCATTGGCGGCCGCAATCTGTCCGAACCAGTAGGGATCATCCACAATAGGGGTAAAAAAATCCACGGTCTGGATCAGGGCCAGATCGTCATTCACCCGGTAAACACCGGCATCGTCAGCCCGGTCGAGGCCTACGATCACATTTTCATCCGTCGGAAATTCCATTCCACAAAGCGCCCGATCCAGGTCCCCTGGCGGCAGTTTGGACGCTCAGCCGGAACCTTTCACGGTTTGCGTGAGACGGATTTCTTTTTTTCCGGTCAATGGTTTTCTCCCTGGGGCTTATTTCTCTACGGCCGTCGTAGCTTCTGGCGGAGTCGGCCTGAAACAGAACAGCCCCGAAAAATGTATTCCGATACAATGCCTCTTCCAACAACTTTGAAGGTCTTTTAAGCTAACCCCCGTATTTTCTTTTTTCAATCTGGAATTTCCGATATTAAAATTGATCGGATAAGGAAAATCCGATCCAGCCGTCGTAGCTCGGGTAATTTTTGTGGAGTCGGCTTTATTTCTTTTTCTCCTGAGGCCGTTTTTTGCGGGACTCCTTCCGGTCAGATGGAAATCGTCCGTCGGGAGTGAGCTCCGGCCCTCCGTGAATCAACACGTCATCATGGTCAACGGGGAATTCCGCTGTAATGTCTGTACCATTATCGTGCTTGAACCAGACTTCACCTTTAAGCTGTTTTCGGATCAGGTTGCGAATCAGTTTTAAACCCAGTGTCTCGGTGCCCTCAATATCCACATCTTCAGGAATTCCGGCCCCATTGTCGCGTACTCGCAAATGAATCCGTTTTCCATCTATTTCCGCCATGGAGATGAAACATTCCCCTGTCTTGTCCTTAGGATAGGCGCGCTTGTAAACATTTGACATCAGTTCGTTTAACACCAGTGCACAGGGAATGGCCTGGGTTACGGACAGAAAAACGTGGGAACACTCAATTTTGGGATGAACCCTTCGATAGCTGTTGGTGTAAATCTGGCCCATGGAAGCCAGCAGCCTTCGGATGTTGACCGCCATATCGATTCGGGTAAAAGACTCGCTGCGGTAGAGTTGAGAATGCACCAGGCTCATGGCGTAAATCTTTGACCGGGCATCGGCCAGTACCATCTTTGCCTCCTCACTCAGTGTCCTTCGGCGGGTCAGATCCATCAGGCTGGAAATCACCTGCAGGTTGTTCTTCACACGATGATGGATTTCGCCCAACAGGAGCACTTTTTCATCCAGGGAATTCTGAATTCTTTTTTCCGCCGCCACCCGCTCATCGATTTCTTCCCTGAGCCGTTGATTGGCCTCACGCAATTCCCATGTTCTCTCTCGAATCCGGTCCTCCAGATTCTCTCGATGTTTCTGAAGGGTTTTTTCCACATCCTTTCGAATCCTGATCTCATTTTCCAGCTTCAAATTGGCCTGGGTTACACGCTCGGCCAAGCGAAGTGCCTCCCGGGCGGATTCTTCCGCACTTTTCCCGGCTTGTACCAGCGAAGCATTCTGTTGCTCGATCTGGTGCAGCATTTCGTTAAAGGCATCCACCAGAAAACCGATTTCATCGTTGCCGTATTTGCGTGCCCTCACAGTGTAGTCTTTTTCTTTTGAAACCGACCTGGATAAAGACGCCAACTTAGTAATAGGGGTCGCAATGGTTTTCTGAAGCCTCACGGAGATCAGAAAAGAAACAAGAATGGAAAATAAAAGCCCGAGAGCCGCAATAAATAAATGGTTTCTTTCGAGCGCGGGCATATGGCGCATATCCGATTGTACATAAACGGTTCCGATGGGTTTGCCGTCCGTGCGCACTTCTCTATGTAGATGCAACATCTGTTTTTTGATAGTGGCAGCGTTTTTTTGAACCGCCGGCGGCATTTCCGGTACAACAAACCCTTCTCGAACATAACGGGCCAGAGAGGCTCCTTTGGCCGTCAAAATCCACGCGGAAACAATGGACGGGTTTGTCTTGAGGAAGGCAAGGGTCTCCTGAGCATCTGCCGTATCGTTAAACAAGAGGGCAGCCGTACAATTGTAGGCGAGGATGTCTGCAATGGTGGATGTCTGCACTTCCATTGCTCGACGAATTTCCCATCGGTCATAAACCATAAAACCTGCGAAACCCATCAGGAGGGTTGCGATGTTCACGGCCATAATGACCAGAAGGAATTTTTGTTTGATGGGTCTATCTTTGAAAAGCATCATAATGGTTTTAATGGCCCCTCATGGCATTTTAAGGTTTACAGGTTCTAAGCCATATACAATATCGGATATTCTGAGCAGTCTTGACCGGATTTTCAGGCGGGATTTACGAACAGCAGAGAGATTGATGATAAATCTTTTCTGTTTCTTTCCCTCTTTCCGTAAGTCATCAGAATTTCTAAAAAAAACCATTCCCCCCAAGGAAACAAATCCCGCCTTGTCGCTGACCGTCAGGATAGGTTTACCATTGACTTCCTTGAGAAGCTCCTTCAGAATTTGGGGTCCTGTATCGCCCACAAAAAGAACCTGACAACAATCATCCAACCCCTCGGGTCTGGTCAGTGAAAAAACCACCAGTTTTTTTCCTTTGATCGTTTTGCCCGCCATGGGCTTCAATGCTTCATAAACCTGCGGGGCATCATAAATAGCCATTTTGATGGTATCTGAAGCGGCATTTTCCGGCCAGTCCACAAAAAGGAGAAAGTTATACACATACAGGGCTGTGATCTTTTGTTGTGGGGCATTTTTGAGGTCAGCGGCAGGGGACAGCCGTGGCATGGTGATCCATGGCAAGATCACAATGAGGCAGAAAAGCAGTCTTACGATTTTCCGGTTGGCTGTGTTCATGACACTCAA
>CAYSFQ010000135.1:0-4113 GCA_964430575.1 uncultured Desulfobacteraceae bacterium | reverse complement strand
TTCTCAATGGCTTCCTGAATAATTTGGATGGCTTCGTCCTTCAAACCATTTTGGTAACAGGCTTCGGCCAGGGTGTCAAGAAATTGGGGGACAGGCTGCAGGGCCACGGCTTTTCGGGCCAATGCCAGCGCCCGGGTGTTATTCATGAAATCAGGGTCTGAAGCGGTCAACATCATCCAAGCCAGGTTGTTCAGTGCCACCGCCTGGCTGGGGTGCCACCCGATGATCTGCTCATAGAGGTCCATGGTTGCCGCTTCTTTTCCCATGCGCTGGTAAACCATGGCCAGGTTCATGGCCAGGTTTATATTCCGGGGGTGTTCCTCCAGTTTTCGGCTGAGTTCTCTGCTGACCAGATCGTATGCCATGTGCGCTTTCATATCCCCGAAATTGAGATAATAACCCAGGCAACCGATACCCGCCAGATAAATCAAAAAGGATATCAGCACAAACCGGTTCTGTTTCCTGGCCAAGCGGGGCACTTCCAGGGTTTTCAAAAGACAGGTGACCCGTTGCCCGATACTGAAATGGTGCCAGTTGGGAACATCGCGGGATTTTCCGCTCAGGTAGGCAATTTTTTCAAGCGCATTGATGATGAATGAGGGTGTTCCCATGACCGTTGCGGCGTAAAGGTCGGCCTGGCGTTCAAAATGACGCATGAAAAACCCCATGATGTAACGGAAATAAATTAAGAGGGTCAACAGCATGGGAACCGCCACCGAAAGATAGAAGAGGGTCATGGACCGGGCATTGTCTTCAGAGATAAGATCCGCCAGAGGAGACCACACATAGGCCATATAGATATAAACATCCGATAACCCGAATGAAATAACCATGAACCCCACAAAGAACAGGACATAAAAGAGCAAATGAAAATATCGGGCATGGCCCATCTCATGGGCCAGAACAGATTCCAGCTCTTCCGTGGAAAGCGTGGACATCAGCGCATCGGTCACCAGGATGTACCGATAGCGCGGTATAATCCCCATAATGCCCGCCGTCATCATCCGCCCCTCGAAAATGGGCCAGCTGAGCAGGCGGCGGTACCGAAAGCCCTTTTCGCTCAAAAAATACGCCAGATGTCTCCCTTTCTCGGATGCCTCCAGGGGTTTACATCCCCACCAATATTGAATGAATTTCGGCATGACCACCACCAGCAAGGACAGAAAGACGGCAAAAAATAACATCTGACCGTACAGGCTGTTCAAAAAGGCACTGGAGGATGCCCATGGACTGAGTGACAACAAATCATAAACAAACGTCAGCACAAACCATGGAAAGAGGACAGGGAGATTGAACCGAAGGTTGCTCAGCACAAAACTGCGCCTTCCAACATTCACGCGAAAAAGGACCCGGTACGTGGGCCAGGCCAAATACCAGATAGTGCTCAAATAGAAGAGAAACAACGCAATAGCAAAGAGCCCCTGCACCACTGAGAAAGCCGCAAGACCGGGAACTGCCAGAAGCCATTGTTTGAGGCTGAAAAAATAGACGGCAGTGGCAAACAACAATATGGCCAGAATGGAAAGCCGCAGATTCAGCCGCTCGTATCGTTCCGCCAGTGCCCCCTCAGCGTGCCGGCCGGAAACGATAAGTCGGTCGAGATCAAGGAACCTCCGGCGGCAATAAACAGCAAAAACTGCCCAGCAAAGCAGGATTCCAACGGTCGAGTAAAACAGCGAATCATCGGGAGAGACGTCGGAATAGCTGACATTAAAAATCAGAAGAACAACGATGAAATAAATGATATTGTTGAACAATAGTCAGGGCCTCGGCATTCAGCTGCGTTCCTCTTTCATGAATTCCAGAATGCCCCCGTCTGGCGAAAGTGACGGGTCCCCCTGCAGGGTGATCTCCAGGCCATAGCGTGCCTCCATATGGGCAAGCTCTTTTCGCTTCCGGTTTTGCAGATAAACGACCACATCCTCGGAAAGCACCCCCTTTACTTGTAAAATCCCTTTCTTGCTCAATCCCATGCGAATACGGCGCAAAAATGAAACGGCTGCTGTTTCAACCGAAGGCACAAGACCGCGGCCCTTGCAATACGCACAGGTTTCATAACTTACCGATTCTATGGAAGGCCGCAGGCGCTGCCGCGACAGTTCAAGAAGACCGAATTTGGAAATATTGGAAACGCTGATCTTGGCCCGATCCTCTTTTGCCTTATCCCGCACCACTTTTTCCACTTCCCGAATATGCTTTTTATCCCGCATATCGATAAAATCGATCACCACCAATCCGCCCATATCCCGCAGGCGAAGTTGACGGGCAATCTCTTCAGCGGCTTCAATGTTGGTTTTAAACGCCGTATTCTCCACTTGCTTGCCCGCTCGCCACCGACCCGAGTTTACATCGATGGCCACCAGGGCCTCAGTGGGATCAATCACAATTGAGCCACCGGACTTTAAAGGCACCCGGTTGCGATAAATGGTCTCAATCTGCTTCTCTATTTCGTATTGCGCAAAAATGGGACGTTTCTCTTTAAACAGTTTGACCCGCCCCTGATGTCGGGGAGAGATGATCTTCATGTAATCTTTCACCTTGCCCAGGGTCTCTTTATCGTCAACGAGCACCTCGGCGATTTCGCTGGTGAAATAGTCCCTTAACGTTCTCAGACAAACATCCTGCTCTTTATGGACCAGTGTTAATGGCGATGCCTCCTGGACATTTTTCTTGATGTTTTTCCACATTCTGAGCAACCAGTTGAGATCCCTGGAAAGGTCCCGCTTGCTCTGTTTCAGGGCAGCGGTTCTCACAATATATCCGACCCCTTCGGGAAGCTTGAACTGGGTCATAATGGACTTGAGTCGCTGGCGCTCCTCTTCTTCTTCTATTTTCTTTGAAATACCGCCCTTGCTCCCGGGCATCAAGACCAGATGCCGGCTGGCCAGAGACAGATAGGTGGTCAACTGAGCGCCTTTGTGCCCCTGCATCTCCTTGGTAACCTGTACCAGAAGTTCCTGGCCCTTTTTCAAAATTTTTTCGATCCGTGGCAGGCTTGTCTCTTTTTTCGGTTCTGGTTCTATGGCGTAATATTCCGGATGAATATCCGTAACGGACAAGAAGCCATTCTTGTCACCTCCAAAGTTGACAAAACACGCCTGCAGACTCGGTTCGACCCTCTCCACAACCCCTTTATAGATATTTCCGGTCTTCTGTTCTGTCGCAGCGGTTTCGATGTAAAACCCATCCAGCCGCCCGTCTTTGATTATGGCGATCCGGAATTCCTCCGCTTCGACGGCATTGATCAACATTTTTGACGCGAGTCCCAAAGGTTTTCTCCTTGCTTTGGTTTTTCCTTTTCCAGTTTTGCCCGGTGCAGCGCCGACCCGTTGACCGTCGGACTTCTGGGGCACCACTGTTTTTGGTTCTGGTTTTGTATCTTTTGGCCTTCGAAATCCAAATCTCATTTAAGAACCGTGCCTCCCATAACGTTTGAGATGCTGATCGGCCTGGTACATGAAGGTTCGAATGGCAGATTCCCGACCCGGCTGAGTGCTGGAGTCATACGGGGTGTCCAGATAGGGAACCCTGAGCTTGTTCATGAGCGGCCGCACAATGGAGCTCGTGGTGATGCTCGGCATACAGGTAAACGGGTAAACATTCACCAGACCGTTATATCCCTCCCGAACATATTCCATCATGCCCGCAATGCTCAAACACGCCTCCGTGCCCAGATCGAAACTATACAAATCCTGTTCTCTGAGCACATCCTCCAGGTGGCTGACCTTGTGGTCCTTTGCCAGATCGATCAGTCCCGAAACCCTTTTATAAATCTGTTTTTGTCTGTGTTCTTGATAAAAAAGATCCCCTCCATAGGTGAGAAGGTCTTTCAAATGGTCTTTGAAACGGTCGAATTTCAATTGTTTGAAGCTGAAACGTAACCCTGCCTTGGCCGATCTGTAATGTTCGTAGCTGGTAAAATTGACCCACTCCGATATGGAGGCATTGACCACTTCCGCCCCGTGCTTTTCCAGCATGCGGATGACATCCTGGTTGGCTTTCTCATGGGTCCGTAAATAGATTTCCCCCACCATGCCGATTAACGGTTTCGGCGGAACCCCCGGGTCCATGACCGCCTTTACCTCTTTGATGACCGCTTCCAGCCGCGCAAAT
>CAYSFQ010000134.1:0-4215 GCA_964430575.1 uncultured Desulfobacteraceae bacterium | reverse complement strand
ACCGGTAGCCCCCGTTTTATTGCGGACATCAATATCCATGATATTGCGAGAACCATGCGGGCTTTGGGCTTGGATGTGTTTCAAGATTCAACCCTTTCCCCTCAGGAAATTGTCGATATATCCATAAATGAGAAACGGATTATTCTCAGTACGAACAGGCAACTGCTTAAGCGGAAACGGGTTGTTCATGGTATTTTTATTCGGCAGGGCAATCGGGAGTCACAGGTTCAAAAGATCGTATGCAGTCTTTCCTTGAAAGGCCTGTGTAAACCCTTTTCACGGTGCCTTCTTTGCAATACGATTCTTAAGATGGTGGTAAAGGAAAGTGTTTGGGAGCGAATTCCACCGAACACGAGGAACCACTGCAGTGATTTTTCCCGTTGTCCGTCCTGTGACAGGCTCTACTGGAAAGGAACCCATTATCGTAAAATTAGGGATAAGGTGGATCGGATTATGGGCTCAACGTCTTTGGACATGCAGACCTGAAAAAATATCTGTTCGTCAACATCGTTTTCCTCTACTTAGGAGTACTTGATTTTGAAACCGCTGCCCTATATCGGCATTACCATGGGAGACCCGGCGGGTGTCGGGCCGGAAATCATAGTTATGGCACTGACGGATCCCAAGCTTTATGAATCGTGTCGTCCCGTTGTTCTGGGCGATGGCGCGGTTCTTTCCGACACCATTTCAAGATTGGCGGAAAAGGAATTGATGGCAAAAGAAATGACCATCAACCCCATTTCCACCTCTGCCGAGTCAGTGGGCAAACCGGGTGTGATTGACCTTATGCCACTCTCAAACCTGGATTCGGGAGCCATTAGACCGGGCAGACCCGTTGTGGCGGGGGGGAAGGCCATGGTGAACTATATCCTGCGGGCCGTGGATATGGCAGTTCAGGATGAAATTCAAGGTATGGTCACCGGCCCCATCAGCAAAGTGCTCATGCATGAGGCCGGGTACAAATATGACGGCCATACCCAGCTGATTGCGCAAAAAACGAACGCAAAAGATTACGTGATGATGCTGGCAGGGGCCAAACTCCGGGTGGTATTGGTGACCATCCATTGCGCTTTGAAAGCCGTATCTGATCTGCTGGATCAGGAAAGGGTCTATAAAACCATTGTGGTTACAGCCAAAGCGCTGAAGGAAGACCTGGGGTTTTCAAGACCGCGCCTGGCGGTAGCAGCCCTGAACCCCCATGGGGGTGAAGAAGGACTCTTTGGAACTGAAGAGCAGGAGATTATTACGCCTGCCATCTCTCAGGCACGTCAGCAGGGCATTTCCGTGGAAGGACCGTTTCCCGCGGACACCCTGTTTCACCAAGCCGCTGCCGGTCGTTTTGAAGCGGTGGTTGCCATGTACCATGACCAGGGACTTATTCCACTGAAACTCCTTCACTTCTCCGATGCGGTCAACGTGACCCTGGGTCTCTCCATTATCAGAACCTCTGTGGATCATGGCACCGCGTATGACATTGCCGGGACCGGTCGGGCCGATCCTTCGAGCCTCAAAGCCGCCATTGTCATGGCCACAGAAATGGTCAGAAACAGAGCCGCCTTAACCCGGAACCCGAAACCTGGAACCCAAACCTGATATGTCCATCGATACCCTTAAAATCAGAGGTGCCCGCCAGCACAACCTCAAAGACATTTCCGTCGATATTCCCCGGAACCGGTTTGTGGTAATTACAGGGCTTTCCGGTTCGGGCAAATCGTCCCTTGCTTTTGACACCATTTATGCCGAGGGACAGCGCCGGTATGTGGAGTCCCTCTCCGCCTACGCCAGGCAGTTTCTGGAGCAGATGGACAAGCCCGATGTGGATGCCATTGAGGGGCTTTCCCCGGCCATCTCCATTGAACAGCGCGGGTTCAGCCGCAACCCCCGTTCAACCGTGGGAACGGTTACGGAAATATACGACTACATGCGGGTTCTTTTTGCACGGGTTGGACAACCCTATTGCCCGGAATGCGACATTGAGATTCGTTCGCAAACCATTCAACAGATCGTAGACCAGATTATGGGTTGGGAAGAAGGGAGCCGGATTCAGATTATGGCCCCCCTGTTGGAAAACCGTAAAGGCGAGCACCTGCGGTTGCTTCAGTCTCTTCGTAAAAACGGGTTTGCCCGGGTGAGAATTGATGGGAAGGTGCATCTCCTGGATGATGACATTGTACTTGAAAAAAACCGAAAGCATACGATCCAGGTGGTGGTAGACCGGCTGGTGATTAAACGGGAGATTCAGCGACGTTTAACGGATTCCATGGAACTGACCCTTTCCCTTGGCGATGGAAGGGCTGTGCTGGAAGTGATGGGGTCAGGGGATGTTTTTTTTAACCAGAAAGCGGCATGCCCCAAATGCGGGCTCAGTATGCCGGAGTTAACGCCTCAGATGTTTTCATTTAACAATCCTGCGGGAGCGTGTTCGGAATGCAGCGGGTTGGGCACAAAGCGGGCCTTTGATCCGGCGCTGGTTGTTTCTGACCCCGCCCTTTCCCTTTCGGACGGTGCGATCACTGCCTGGCCCAGACGCTTTATCGGCTATTACCAGCAGATGCTGTGTGCTGTTCTGGATCATTACGGCATTGAGAGGACTCGGCCTTTTAAAGATATGCCATCGGATATTCAAGAGGTGTTGCTGTATGGCTCCGGCAGGGAAAAAATTCCGTTTGAATTCAAAACGGCCCGTCGAAAGCATTCCCGCAACCGTCCTTTCGAGGGGGTAATTCCAAATCTTGAGCGTCGTTATCGTGAGACCAATTCCTATCGTGTGCGTTATGAAATCGAAAAGTTCACGAGTATTCGACCCTGTGCCATTTGTCAGGGCGCCAGGCTTAAAGCCACCAGTCTGGCGGTCCGCGTGGGTAGCAGATCCATTCATGAACTCACAGCCCTTTCCGTAGACGCGGCATATGGGTTTTTTGAGGACCTGTCATTGGGATCCAGGGAAAAAGTAATCGCCAAAGGGGTACTCAAGGAAATACGGGAACGGCTGGGGTTTTTAAGGAGTGTTGGTCTTGAGTATCTAACACTTGACCGTGCTTCCGGTACCCTGTCAGGGGGAGAGGACCAGCGGATTCGACTGGCCACGCAGATCAGTTCCAGACTCGCGGGTGTGCTCTATGTACTGGATGAACCGAGCATCGGCCTGCACCAGCGGGATAACCTGAGGCTGCTCAAGAACCTGAAGCAGTTGAAGGAATTAGGCAATACGGTTCTGGTGGTAGAGCATGATGCAGAAACCATCCTTATGGCGGATCATGTCATCGATATGGGACCCGGTGCGGGAATAAGGGGGGGAGAAGTGGTCTTCAGTGGTCCACCCCGTGCATTGGTTGGATCGCAGGATTCCCTCACAGGGCAGTACCTGTCCGGACAGCGGATTATTCCGATTCCCACAGCCAGAAGAAAGGGAAACGGCAATGCCCTTTTGATCAAGGGCGCAAAACTCAACAATTTGAAGAACATTTCAGCCAGAATCCCCATTGCGACCTTCACCTGCGTGACCGGCGTGTCCGGATCTGGAAAAAGCAGCCTGATTAACGGCACCCTGTACCCGGCGCTCAGTCGTCATCTCTATGGGGGCAAGGCTCCGGTAGGGCCTTTGGATATGCTGAAGGGCATGGAACATCTGGACAAAGTGATCAATATCGACCAGAGCCCTATCGGCAGGACCCCTCGCTCGAATCCGGCAACCTATACCGGGGCATTCACGCATATTCGGGACCTGTTTTCCATGCTGCCCGAATCGAGGGCCAGAGGATATAAGCCCGGTCGCTTCAGTTTCAATGTAAAGGGTGGTCGATGCGAGGCCTGCAAAGGGGACGGCATCAACAGGATTGAAATGCATTTTCTGCCGGATGTCTATGTCACCTGTGAAGTTTGTGGAGGGCTGCGCTACAACCGGGACACCCTTGAGATCAAATACAAGGGGCAAAGCATCGCAGATGTGTTGCACATGACCGTGAATCAGGCCCTGGCTTTTTTTGAGGCCATCCCACCCATTCAAAAAAAATTGAAAACCCTGGTGGACGTGGGGGTGGGATATATCAAACTGGGACAGCAAGCCACCACCCTTTCAGGGGGTGAAGCGCAACGCATTAAACTCTCCAGGGAGTTGAGCAAACGAAGCACGGGAAAAACGCTTTATTTGCTGGATGAGCCGACCACCGGGCTTCATTTTGCCGATATAGAGAAGCTGTTGGAGGTATTAAACCG
>CAYSFQ010000133.1:0-4331 GCA_964430575.1 uncultured Desulfobacteraceae bacterium | reverse complement strand
AGGATGTTTTTAAAAATCCCATCTGTGAATCCGACTGCGCCCTCAAACGCGCCGTGGCCGAAGGTCACGACATACACGACCGAGAGTACGCCATCACCAATATAGATGGACGGAAGGTACCCATTATCTGCTCCACCTCAGCCTTTCAGGACGCTTCCGGCCGGGTCATGGGTGGACTTGAAATATTCAAGGATATTTCTGAGAATAAAAAATTACAGGAAGAAATTGTACGCCGGGAACGGAAATACCGCCGCATTTTCGAGGGTAGCCACGACATGATTTACACCACAAACCCGCCCGGCGATATTCTGGATATGAACCAGGCCGGCGTTGATTTGATGGGGTATTCAAGCATAAAGGAACTGGTTAAAAAGGTAAATGTCACGAAACTCTATAGAAACGGCAAGGACCGCGACAGGTTCATAAAAATCATCAACCGCGACGGTTTCATCAAGGACTTCGAGGTGGAATTCTCGAAAAAAGACGGATCCCCCATCCACGTCCTGATTTCAAGCAGGCGATATGAAAATCACAAAACAGCCGAAGTTGAGTATGAAGGCATCATAAAAGACATTACCCACCGCAAACGATCAGAACAAACGATCAAGGAACGAAACCGGGAGCTGTCCATTCTCAACAGCGTCGCGGTGGCCCTCAACAATACCCTGGACCTGAATCATATCCTGAAGGTAACCCTTAAGGATGTGCTGAGAGCATTGCGACTGGAATCCGGCGCCCTTTTCCTCATTGACCCGAGCAATCAGAAAATCAGTCTGCAGGTGAAAGCGGGCCTTCCCGATCAGTTGGCTGAAGGACCCATGGAAAGCATCTTCAAGGATGTCAAGCTCGGAAAATACCTCATGGAAAAGAATTCCCCACTGACCCCCAAACCTTCTTTTCCATGTTTCAAAATGCGTTATAAAACAGATAACAATACACCCATGCCATGGCTTTCCTGTTTCCTCATTACATTCAAGGGTAAGGCCGTCGGTTTTTTTGGATTTGAGGTCCCCTCTCCGAGAGAACTGAATCAGTATGAAATACATTTGCTGGGGTCTTTGGGGAACTTTCTGGGAGGCACCATAGAAAATGCCCGGCTCATGCAAACCGTTCGTCTGCACCGACAGGAATTGAGGCAGCTCACGGAGAGACTTTTCGAGAGCCAGGAGGAGGAACGACGCCGCATTGCCTTAGAACTCCATGACGAGGCCGGCCAATCCCTGATGGCGGTTAACCTCGGCCTGGACAGGCTTGAAGAAAATTATGGAACCGGTGATAAACATATCCGGTATGAGATAAATGAAATCCGGAAGATGATCACCCGGACCTCATCGGAAATCAGGCGGCTTTCCTACAATCTGCACCCCACACTCCTGATCGATCTGGGCCTCGAACCCGCTCTGAACTTATACTTCAAGGAAATTGAAAATAACTCGAGTCTCAAAATCGATTTTAGTATGGTGGGTTTTAATGAGAGGCTGAAACCGGAAATGGAAACCATTCTTTACCGGTTCTGCCAGGAAACCCTCACCAACACCCTGAAACATTCCGGCGCCGGCAGATTCAAGCTTTCAATCATCAGGAGCTACCCCTGGATCATCTTTGCGGCCGAGGACAACGGGAAGGGATTTGACGACAAAACCATCACAAAGGACACGAGAAGTCTGGGCCTCATCGGGATGCGTGAACGTTGCTCTTTCCTTGGCGGAACATTTCATTTGACCAGCGTTTCGGGCAAAGGGACCCGGATCCGAATCAACATCCCCCACAAGGAGGAGGCAGCAGATGCCTAACCCGATCAGGATCATGCTTGCCGATGATCATACCATTGTGCGGCAGGGGCTTGCGCGTCTTCTTGAAGAGCACCAGGGGCTCAAAGTTGTGGGCGAAGCGATCAATGGGCAGATTGCCGTCGAAAAAGCGGAAAAATTGAAACCGGACATCATCATTATGGACATTGCCATGCCACGCATGAACGGCATTGAAGCCGCAAAGCGCATCAGAAAACTTGTGCCGGAAACAAAGATCGTAATCCTTTCCATGTATTCCCATGAACATTACATTCATGAGCTTCTGGAATGCGGCGTATCGGGATATCTACTGAAGGATTCCAGCGGCCAGGACATCATCAAAGCCATTCGCGCGGCCCTGAAAAATGAGACATTCCTGAGCCCCTCCATATCCAAGAAAGTGGTCGACTCCTACCTTTCCCCCACCAAAAGTTCTTCAAAGGCCGAACTGTACAAAACCCTCTCCAACAGGGAAAGGGAGGTGTTCCAGCTTATCGCGGAAGGCCATCCCACGCGGCGGATCGCTGATATGCTGTGCGTCAGCATCAGCACCATCAAATCCCACAGGGCCAAAATCATGGAAAAGCTGGGAATCGAATCATCTCTGAAGCTGATCCATTTTGCCATACAGCTGGGGTTGGTCGATCCGGATCTTTAAAGCCGCCACCCTTTAACGACAATACCACCGTCAATCGCAAACCGGTGAGAAACGCAATGAAAAAAATAGGCATCATCACCCTTACCAGACAGGACAGTTTAGCCTGCTCAACCCTTAAGAAAATCGTCTCAGACCTGGGTTTCCAGGCGATTTGCGGGGAGGCCATCGGGGCCGACAGTATCTACTTGTCCCTCGAAGACCTCACGTTGAAGGGCCACGATTTTTTGAGCGGCTTTTTTACAAAAGCCGGGTTTTCAGAATCGGACATTATCTTGATTTCCACACCCTATTCCGCCAATCTCTTTGTATTGCCCAAAGTTGTCGCATGTTTAAGAAACATATGCCCCGCCCCCATTATTCTGGGGGGGAACGAAGCTTCCAACAACTACCAAAACATCATGCAATGCCGGTACTGCACTTTTGTGAACCAAGTCGTTGATATCGCACCTGATTTTATCGTTAGAGGCGCGGCTGAAAGCGCTCTTTTCGATCTTCTGCCCCTCCTTGACAAAACCGTCATGACCAGAACATGGGACAGACCTTTTATCCATAAGCTGCTTGCCATCCCCAATCTGGCGTTCTGGCTACCCGCCAGGCAGGCGCTCATGTCCACCCCGTTTTCATCGCAACCGCTGAAGGAAAAAAACATCTTTGCCCATGTGCGGTTGGGAGAAAAAACCATTGCCATGACCCTTCAGAGGGCATGCATCTGGGCCAAAAAATCCCGGGGGGGATGCCTTTTCTGCGCCATCGCGAGCCAGTTCGGAAAGGATTTCCATTGCGCGGTCAAAAGCGGTTTTTTTGTGGATGAACTGGCTCAACTCCTTAAAAAAAATCCGGAAATAGAATTTGTTGACGTCTGGGACGACACATTTAACATCGATGAAGCATGGGCCCTCAAAATCTGCGATTATTTTCGCGAATTGACGGAAGAGGTCGGCAGACAAATCACCTACTCATGTTTTTTGAGACCCAAAGGGTTGACTGAAAAGCTGGCCCGAAAAATGGGTGACACCCATATAAAAGTGGCGTTTCTGGGAGCGGATGCGCTGACCGAAGAACTCTCGAAGCGGTTGCGAAGGGGTTGTACCGTATCCGAAACGAATCAAACCCTACAGCTTCTCAAGATGGGAAAAATATTGCCACGGCTAAGCGTCCAGCTCTTTTCACCGGAATCCACACTGGACGATGGGGGCATCACTGCCACCCTGGCCCTCTCCTGCATACACAATGGCGAATCGACCGTTCACGTTCACCTCTACACATTTCCCCTTTTCGGATCCGACATTTACACCCTTCTCGATGCCAGAGGCAACCTGAAGAAAATCCCAACCCCCCTACTGAAACTTTCGGGGAACAACGGTTTCACTCCCTATGAACTGGCATACGATTACCACCTTTACGACCCTGATCTGGAAGAGATTAAGCAGAAAACATACCGTCTTTTGAACATCACCACGTCATTTTTTGTCAAAACCTACCCGGGCGACAATATTGACGGGCACAAGCTGAAAGAGGTTCTGGAGAAGGTGCGCACCTGGTGTTTGGAGGCAAAAAAAACGCATCCTATCAAATCGTTATGGGTTATGATCATTTTATGTCTGGAGGATCACAAAAACGGGTTGAACAAAAAGGAGATCCTCCATGCGTTCACCCGAAACGACCCTGTTGATCAAATTCCAAACCATCTAAGAAATGTTTACGGCAATTTTGGTTATGAATTTACGCTGGCCCGAAGCTTTGACGAAGTGGTCCGGATCATCGTTATCAACAGGTGGGCAAAAAAAGATCGGCTCAACAGATATCACCTGACCCATGAAGGGTTAAGCAAGCTCAAATCCCTTGTTGCCGAACGGAAAAAAAGCCGTTTTGAGGTGGCAGCC
>CAYSFQ010000132.1:0-4360 GCA_964430575.1 uncultured Desulfobacteraceae bacterium | reverse complement strand
GTCACACAAGATGCCCATCAGATTAAAGAAAAACCGGTGGGCTGTCGGGGGGTACAGCCATTGAAGCCGCTTTATCATCCGCTCGTTTATTCGCAGGAGTTCTGCGGAGGTCGCTGCCACAACGGTTGCCGATCTTTCACAGGATCGGATCATGCCCATTTCACCGACCACGTCGCCCGCCGTAAGCGTCGCAATAACCCGGCCAGGACGCTTGATCCCGTTTATATCTTGATCTGACCCCCCCACGACTTCCAGGCTGCCCGAAATAATGGCATACATGGAATCACTGATCTCCCCTTTGGTCATGATCGCCCTACCTGCTTCATAGGTTTTCAGATTGCCAGCCGTCAATATGTAGTGAACCTGGGTCCGGCTCAATCCCCTGAAAAGGGGAATGCCTTCCTGGGGATCTTTTCCCAGTTTGACCCTGATAAGATCCCAGATGGTGACCAGTTCCACATGCAGCATGAGAGAGGGTAGAAGAATCAGGTCCGCCACCAGGGCAGATACCATGGTAATCATCATCAAAAGACCAAAAACAGCCGTGGGTTTGAAGCTGGAAAACAGCAGCACCGAAAACCCCAGGCTGATGGTTAAGGTGGTAAAGATGATCGGTTTTCCCATATGCCGAACAGTGCTTTGAAGGGCGCGCTCTTTGTTTAGATCCTTTTTGAATTCGTGATTATAGCCCACCAGATAGTGAATGGTGTCATCCACGGCAAGACCGATGGCCACACCGGCGATGAGGCTTGTGGCCATTGACAGGGGAATTCCCAGCCAGCCCATGACGCCGAAACTGACAATGATGGGAAAGCAGTTGGGAAGAATACCGATGATGCCCACTTTGAAGGACATGAACAGCAGGAACATGATGGCAAAGACCAGCACCAGGGTTAAGCCCAGGCTTTTGATCTGTCCGTCGGTGATCAATCGGCTGCTGTGGGAAATAACAACACCGATCCCGGTGACCTGATAGGTGAATCCAGGCGGTAGATTTTCTTCCAGATAGGCTTCAATTTTTTTCTGGGTGTTCAGGAAATCATTGGAACTGGAAATATGGGTCCGTAAAACAATGTTGGTCCCTGAGAAATTCTCATTCATGAATCGACCCAGCATATTGAGGCCCAGCATGGTTTTGAAACTGTTGATGAGCATCCGGACTTCGAAGCCTTCTTCCGGCAGGATATGCAGTTCGTCCCGGTACTGATTCGTCGCGTAATTAACCAGCTTGAGATAATCACAAAATGAGATGGTTTTATCCACACCCTGAAGGGAAGACAAAAATTCCTGCACCCGGACAATTTCCTCCAGGTGCTCTGGACTTTCAAAGTAATCGTCCTGGTTGCTGTTGATGACCACATTAATGGGAAAGCTCCCGGCCATATCCCGATAAATATCATTGAAGTTTTGCGCAATGGGGGTGCTTTCTTTAAAAAAATCCATGGGGTTGGTCTCAACCTGAATCCGTGAAATGCCTAAGATCCCCAGCACCGAAATTAATGCGATCAACCCAAGGGTTAATTTCTGGTGTTGAAGGTTGAGCCGGATGATAAATGAAAGAAAACGGTCCAGCAGATTTTCTTTTACCGGTAATTCCATGCCTTTGGATTTTCGAGGAAAAGGCAAGAGGGCCATCACCGCCGGAAGGAAGGTGAGAAAAATAAGCAGCATGGTCAAAATGCCGAAGCATGAGAAAAGGGCAAAGAACCGAATTTCAACAATTCGGTTGATTAAAAGGGAACCCAGACCGATGCTGGTGGTGAAGATGGCCAGAAATGTTGGAAAACCCAGCTGAATGAAACACTGAAAAGAAGCGTCTTTGGGCGTTTTACACGTTTTTTGGGCCACTGCGTATTCGGGAAAAATATACATGCAATAGGCCGTACCCACGGCAATGAGAAATATGGGAACGATCATGATGAGGAGCGATAGGGGTGTGCCGGTCCACGCCATAAGACCGAATGTCCAGATCAGGGCAATGAGAACCGAACCTGCGGGAATCAACACGCCGCTTAGATTTCGAAAAAGCAGAAAAAGAGATAATGCGATGAGGAGAAATGTAATGGGGGGCAGCCGCAGGAAATCCTGCTCGGTGAAATGTGTCAAAGCCATTGAAACAACCGGCATGCCGATCTGGTACATGGGTCGCGTGGTTTTTTCTTTGTCAATGAGATCCTGGACCGAAGCGATAACAGGATCTTTTCGTTTGGTATCTTCCAGTATGAGAGATATGACCGTGGTCCTGCCGTCTTTAGAGACAATGTTCTTCTCCAGCAGGGTAACGGGTGCGATTTCCCGTTTGAAATCGGAAAGGGTCCATTTCCCGGTTATGTCCATGGCTTTTCTGATACCGGGAAGGCTGATGACCCGCCGGACACCTTTTACTTTTTCAAATTGACTGGCCAGCCGTTCAATTTCTGCAAATGTTTTCGGATCAAAAACACCTGAAGTTCTGGCGACCACCAGGATAATCTCTTCACACCCGAAGGTCTTTTTAAAGGCGTTATATTCACGGGTCTGGGGCAGATCTTCGATGGTCAGATCATAAATGGACGTTTCAAAATGAAGCTGGGGGATTTGCCAAGCAAAACAAATGGTTAATAGGACAATGGGAAGGATGACTTGCCAGGGATGGTGAACCACATACTTGAGCCAGGATTCCACCACAGATGTTTTGGGGCGCTGGGCCATATGGGGTCTATGGGACTATGAAGGAAGGTTTTGGCCGCCGATCTCCATACTGCTGGAGTCGGCGGCCAAAGATTTTAATTTCTGAACGTTATACCACTTTGATCTTATAAACCTGGTTGGAGTCAGGATCGATCACGTGCACCCCGCAGGCAATACAGGGATCGAACGAGTGTACCGTCCTGAGAATTTCAATGGGCCTTTTGGGATCGGCCACAGGGGTTCCGATAAGGGCTTCCTCAACAGGTCCCAGTTTGCCCTTTTCACATCGCGGCCCCAGATTCCAGGTGGACGGTACCACATACTGGTAATTTTTGATTTTTTTGTCTTCGATTTCAATCCAGTGGCCTAAAGAGCCCCTGGCCACATCATTCAAGCCACAGCCTTTGCCGCTTTTCGGCATGGTCCACTTGGCGCAGGTGGCGGTGTCGCCCTTTTTCAGGTTCTCCACCAACTCCATGACCCAGCCTTCCATGGCATTGCCGATCACCAGGGTTTCTAGGCCTCGGGCAGCCGTACGTCCCAAGGTGGAAAAAAGCGCTGTAACGGGAATATTCAGTTTCTTCAGAGTGCTGTCCACCACGGCCTTAAAGTCTTTCTTGCCATAGGCGTAGGCCACCAGGACCCGCGCCAGAGGACCCACCTCACAGGCTTCGCCCTCGTAGCGGGGCGCTTTGGACCAGGAATACTGAGCGTTGGTGTCATACTTGGGATCGGCCTTGACAGGCTTGGTTACCCCGTCATAGGGATGGAGCGCCTTCCCTTTTTCATACCAGGACCGATCGATATGTTCGGTCACTTTATCGGGATCAGCCATCTTGACGCCTTTGAGATCCCGTTTCATGATGACCCCGCGAGGCAGAAAGAGGCTTTCGGGCTCTTTTTCGCTCATGGGCAAATCACCCCAGGCCAGGAAGTTGGAAGTTCCCCCGATGGCTCCCCAGTCCTTGTAGAAGGATGCAATGGTCACCAGGTCTGGAATGTAGACATTGCGCACAAATTCCTGGGCCTCTTTCCAGATATAGAGGAATTCGGCAATACGGTCAGGGGTCAGGTCTTTGACGCTGGTGATCCCGCCCACGGCCAGGGCCTGAAGGTGGGGATTTTTGGCACCGAAAATGGCATGCATGCGGACCATTTTCGCTTGAATGCGAAGGGCTTCGAGGTAATGAGCTGTCGCCATCAGGTTGGCTTCCGGCGGCAGTTTGTAGGCGGGGCTTCCCCAGTAGCCGTTGGCAAAAAGGCCCAGCTGTCCGCTGTCCACAAAGGTCTTAACTTTTTGCTGGACTTCCTTGAAGTAGGCGGTTCCGCCATGGGGATCATTGCTCACGTTGTCGGAGAGAGCCGCTGTTTTTTTGGGGTCTGCTTTGAGGGCATCCACCACGTCCACAAAGTCAAGGGCATGCAACTGATAAAAATGGGTGATGTGGTCCTGCTGAAATTGAGCGCCGTGAAGAAGATTTCGAATGATGCGGGCATTCTTGGGAATGGTGACGCCCACCGCGTCTTCCACAGCCCTCATGGATGACAGGTAATGGGTATAAGTGCAGACCCCGCATGAGCGTTGTACGAAAAGCGGTGCATCCCGCGGGTCTCTTCCCTGCAATATAATTTCAATACCCCGGAACATCTGCGCGGAGCTCCAGGCATTGACGACTTTTCCGCCTGAAAC
>CAYSFQ010000131.1:0-4409 GCA_964430575.1 uncultured Desulfobacteraceae bacterium | reverse complement strand
CCCCGGGTCCATGACCGCCTTTACCTCTTTGATGACCGCTTCCAGCCGCGCAAATATCTGATCAAACTGCAGACCCTGCCCGAAACGCTCAATAGCATCCTCCATAAACGAAAGGCATTTCTCAATCACCAGATCCGCCAGTCCGGTTTCTTTCTCATAGGGTCTGACCCGCCACAACAACCGGTCCAGGATATCCCCCAGAACCAGGGCCACATAAGACGATTTCCGAAGATCGGTCACCCGTTCCTCCTCGATGATCCCGTCAAGGGAATAACCATCCGCAGTGGTCAGCGCACCGATCCTGAGCCCGCTGAACCCCGGAAAGGAATCCAGGACGATCCGCTGGTATTTGTTATACATGCCGAAACGGCACGGGCCATCCGCTTCGGGCATGAAATAAATGTAGGCATCAGAATCAAACTCCGTTCCCAGGCGGGCCGATTCCTGCTTCATGAAATGGAGGATATCCCCCATGGTAATTTGGCAGGGAAAGCACTCTTTCCCCGACGTATGGGCCATGCCCAGATCCATCCCTTTAAAGGTCTCAAGGACCTTTGCCGGTATGCCGAAACTTCTGAAATTGGCCGCCAGAAGATGGCTGCCCATCCGATTCATTTCCGGAATCAGACAGGTTCGTTCCTTGAGGCTGAACCGCCCCACCTTGTTGCTTAAGGATTCAAAATTGATGACGTTGTGAGTTTTCATGGTCAGTTGGCCAGTTTTCGCGGTGTTTCCGCTTCCTGCTGTTCTTTTTGCATACTGTTAAAAATGACGTTTTTATAGGCCTCCAGGCGGGTCATGACCCCGGCAACGGCACTGTGCTCATCCAGTTCCAAAATCATGTAAGCTTTATCCCCCATAATATGCCGGTAAAAGTGTTCCAGGAATGAATCCGCACCACACCCGAAGTTGGTCAGATGCAGACCAAAAAAGTCCGGGTTGGACGCCACGATCTTGGCCGCACGAAGGATTCTTGCGCCCTGTCCCCAATACATGGACGGAAAATCTGACAGATCCACCGAAGATTCATCCATAAAGTCCAGGGGTATAGCCTTGACGCCGATTTTTGCCAGATTGTGTCCCAGCCTCAGATTCAACCGTTCATCATAGAGGTTGTAGGGCCTGCCGGTCACGACGACCATCGGTTCTCCAGCGGGGTGTGATTTCAGGATCTCTGTTCCTTTCTGGAAAACCGCCTTCCGGAACTGTTTTTCTTTTCCAAAGGCGTAGTAAAGGGCCTCCCTTACCTCATGCACGGTGAGCGAGAGTTTTGGCTGCAACTGTTCAGTTATTTCCAGAGCAAGGGTTTCCACCTCATACTTAAGATGGACCACAGGGTTTAAAACATTTGTCATGTCAAGATCAAGGGCCATGCGGACCATGTAGGAATTGCTCTGCACCATGGGACAGTAAAAGCCTTTTTCTTTGTCCTCGCTTTTTCCCATATTCACCACACTGGGGAGGAACAAGAACGCCGTCTTTCCCACCAGCTCTTTCACGTGGCCATGGGAAACCTTCACCGGGTAACAGGTCTCCGCCGTCATGGCCTCGATGCCCATTCTGGAAAGGTGGGCATTGGTGGGCTGCGTCAAAACAAGCCGGTATCCCAGGCGGTCAAAAAAATGCGCCCACAAAACAGCGTCCTGCTGACCGTAAAGGGCCCGCTGCATGCCCACCGTGGGCCGGTCACCCACCCGCAGGAGCGGTTTGTCCAGCAGGGTCTCGTAAACCCCTCTCATATAAGTTTCCCATATCTCCTGACGCAGTGCAAAAAAGTTTGTCGCCTTTGTATCCCGGTTCCGGGTCAACTCATACCGGCCGCACTCTCCCCCCCAGATGCTCTTTCGCCCGTCAAAATCATAAATTTTCAATTTGCATTGGTTGTGGCACAGAGCATCCGACCGGCAGATTTTTTCGGCGTACGCCATGCGATCCTCTATCGCACTTTTGAGTCCCCTGAAACTGGTTTCTCTTTGATTCAGCAGACGTATCCGTTCGTGAACACTGATGGCGGCGCCATAGGCCCCCAGCACCTCACGATGCCGGGGCACGATGAGGGCCCGACCCAGAACATTTTCAAACGCGGCCACCACGCCCCTGTTCAGGGAGGGTCCGCCCAGAAACATGACCCGATCCCCGACTCTCCTTTTTTCAACCACCCGGTTCAGGTAGTTGTAAACAATGGCATAACAAAGCCCGGCAATCAGGTCCCTGGTGTCAACACCTTTCTGGTGGTAGCTCACCAGATCCGATTCCATAAATACCGTGCACCTTTCAGCCAACTTTACAGGCGCGTCAGATGACAGGGCGATATTTTGAAACTCCTCAACAATACTGATGCCATATTTGTTGGCCAGCTCATGGAGAAAACTCCCGGTGCCCGCTGCACAGACTTTGTTCATATCGAAATCGAGTGGATACGTGTTAACAATGGAAACATATTTAGAATCCTGGCCTCCGATCTCAAAAAGGGTATCCACTTCCGGGTCTATCTCCACCGCTCCCCGCGCATGAGCCGTAATTTCATCAATAATCAGATCCACATTCAGGAAATCACCCACCACGTTACGTCCGGAACCCGTTGTGGCCGTACCGATGATCTCTATTTTATCGCCTGTTTTATCCAGCAACTCTCTAAAAAGTTCCTGGGTCACTTCAATGGGTTTCCCCTTTGTGGGAACATAGTTTTTGCCCACAATCTCATGGGCCTCATTGACCAGTGCATACTTGGTGGTCGTGCTTCCGATATCAATGCCAAGAAAGACTTTCTGAGGTTTTTGAAGGGTCTGCTTTTTAATTTCATTGGTTTCAGGGAAAACGGTTTTCTGAATCGCCAACCTGTTTGCCACGGGCACCTGACCCTTCCCTTCAGATGCCAATTGTTTGAGCAGCGACAGATCCAGGCGGCTGTTTCCGGAGCCCTTTTCATTTTCTGCCACCAAGGCTGCCAAGGCCACACCCAAAGCCCCGATGGAGGTATTGTACGGGGACACCATCAGATCTGGAACATATTCTTTCAGCGCCTTGACCTGAAGTTCATTTAACGAAAGTCCTCCCACAAAAACGATCGGCGCTTCCAATAAACGATTGGAAACAATGGTGCTCATATAATTTCGCGCATTCCCCACGTGCAGACCGTAAATGATATCCTCGAGCTTCTCACCGCGGTTCTGCAGATGGATCATATCCGATTTTGTAAACACAGTGCAACGGCAGGCCACGTTGGCGGGTTTATCGCTCTTTTTCCCCAATGAGATGAAATCTTTCAGGATCCCGTCGAGCTGGTCCTGGCTGGTGTTGACGTCCCGGGAATAGATGGAGGTGGCCAGACGCTGGGCCTGCTGGTCAATAAACGAACCGGTGCCGGAGGCACAGGGGCCGTTGGTGTTGAAGTAGGCCAGTTCCCAGTCCAATTGCGGATTGCGGATTGCGGATTGCGGATTGGCTCTCGCGCCATTTATGGGAGGCGAATGGTTGATCTGAAAGAGGGCTGTCTCCTGGCCGCCCATGCTGATGATGGTTCTGACATCAGGTTCCACATGCAGGGTGCCAAGCACCTGGGTGATGGTTTCAAATTCGTATGGGGTATTGAGCAGCTCGCTCAGCTGCTTGCCGTGATTTCCGGTAAATGAAATGGACCCGATGCCATCCTCGCCAAACCGACGGTGAAAATCCTCAATGAGCGCCAGGACCCGCTCATTGACTTTGCCCAGATGGCGCTCGTAGGGCGCCTCATAGACGATTTCCCGGTCCCGGTTGATCACAACACCATTCAAACTAACGGAGCCGACATCAATTCCCGCAAAGAACATCTCTTTGTCCACGTTTCCTCTTTTTCAGCTTCGACCCATTTCATTGCCCATGTAAAAAACCTCTCCCGAGTGGTCCTGGCGGCGAAGATAACCCTTGATGAGCAGCCCTTTAACCATGCTCTCCACTTCATCAATGGATAACCCCATGGAATTGGCTATATCCTTTGGCCGAAGGGGCCTTCGTCTAACCATCTCCAGTAGTCCCTTCCCTTTCGTATCGCGTGCCATTGCGCTTTGTGCACCGCCGATATCCACCACAATTTCCGCGCGTTCCCCCAGAAAAAGCTTTATCTCTTCCAGTCTCTTACTGTCAAGGGCTTTGGCGCGGCCATCCGCCGGAGGACGTACCACGGTGTTCAACTGAATCTTTTCCGGTTGAATTTTCCGTATCAACGGCTTCAAGGCTCTCATCTCTTCTTCGGTATCGTTAATCCCTGCCAGGAGGATGACTTCCAGGTAGATAAGACCATCAAATTCCGCTCTCAACTGTTTCAAGCCGTCCACAATGCGATCCAGTGTCAGATCAGTATGGGGACGATGGATCGTTTGAAATGTGCTTGAAACGGCACTGGACAGGGTGGGCATAATCAGGTCCGC
>CAYSFQ010000130.1:0-4502 GCA_964430575.1 uncultured Desulfobacteraceae bacterium | reverse complement strand
ATTGGGTAGAGATGCATACTGGGCCAATGCCGCCGCTAAAATTAGAATTGCTGATGGCTGTGATCCATTTTTTGTCCCCTGATCCCCAGGTTTCAAAAGAGAATCTGCTTTTATGACTTAATACTGAAAGAAATTATGGTTTTTTTTTATTTGTGTATTAATATATCATGTTAATTATTTGAATTGGTGAAAGAAATCTCAGCGGAAGTATTGCCTGACGGAAAAATTGCGGCGAGGGGGATGATGAAGATAATCATTTTGGGAGCTACAGGTGGCCTGGGACACGATTGCAGGAAGGTGTTGGGGCAGGAGCATGAGGTAATCTGTCCTGGTAAAGAAGATGTTGATGTCGTCAGTTGGGATGTGGTCATAGAGGCTTTTGATTCACTATCCCCGGACATTGTGCTCAATTGTGTTGGTTTAACGGATCTGGAGGTCTGCGAAGCAGATCCCTTTGCCTTAAGAAAGATCAACGTGGAGGGCCCCAGAAATTTGGCGCAGTCCTCGGCCAGGTTTGGTTGTAAAATTGTACATGTGTCCTGCGGACATGTCTTTGACGGACGAAAAGCGATGCCGCAACCGTATTTTGAAGATGATGCGCCAAATCCGCTTTCCGCCTATGGCAGAAGCAAACTGGAGAGCGAGACGGCTGTTCGCGGCAACTCTCCCAACTATATTATTGTCCGTTCACATTGGCTGTACGGCATAAACGGCAATAATTTTGTTAAATCCGTTTTGCGGCACGCGGTTCGGGGCGTTTCAACACCCATGCAGTTGCCGGATGACCAGTTTGGTGCGCCCACCTGGAGCCACCGGCTGGCATTACAGATCAGGGAGCTGCTTAACAAAGATGGCAGGGGGTCATACCATGCCACAGCTTATGGGTACTGCAGTCCGTTTGAATTGGCACGGTATATTTTGAAAAAGCTGAAATTGAAGGCGCCCATTGAACCTTGCAGCCTGGCGGCGTTAAATGGCGGTCACTTGCTGCCCGTCAATTGTGTTCTTGAAAACAGGCTTTCAAAGAAACAGGGTGTCAATGTTATGGCAAGTTGGGAAAAAGATTTGGACACGTTTCTTGGACAATTTGGGGATCAGCTCATCAAAGAAGCCGGACCATGATAAAAGTATTGCTCTCGGTACTGGGGCTTTCCTATCTGGTGAGCCCCTATGACCTTTTTCCAGACTTCTTTGTTGGTGTGGGATGGCTGGATGACCTGGTTGTGCTGGGAGTAATCTGGTGGTACCTGTATGTCTATAAACGCAGGCAAATAGGTTATCAAAGGGGCCGTCCCGGGTCGGATCAGCATGGGCCCCAGGCATCCCGGGATGACAACGGTAACTCGAATTCGAAAGAAAAATCCACTTTCAGCGGGCAGAAAGACCCCTACACCGTGCTGAAGGTGGACCGTGGGGCCTCCCAGAAAGAAATCAGGGAGGCCTACCTGGAACTCGCCAATCAGTACCACCCGGACAAGGTAGTGCACCTGGGAGATGAATTCAGGGTGCTGGCTGAAAATCGTTTCAAGGAAATCCAGAGTGCCTATGAAGCATTAAAAGTTAGATAGTGTCGGTCCACGAATGAGAAAATTTGTTCGAGTTCAAGGAAGGCGATAATTGTAACCGCAGGAATACATTTAAGTATTTCGAGGATTACAATTTGAGACTGACGCTGAAATCGGGCAAATTGGCCATTTGTGGATGGGCACTAAATAGCGCGACCCAGTACAGCACCCTCATAAATGGCGGACTTGGCGCTTCTCGGTTCAAGGCAGTCGCCGATACGGTGAATTTCATACCCCATTGATTCAATTTGATTAAAAAGACTGTCTTCCGGTCGGTTTCCGATTGAAAAGACCACTTGATCCGCCGGAAGTGTCATCTGCCCGCCATCTTTTTCAGCAATTACGACCCCATTTTCTTCAATACGGATTACCCTGCAGTTGGTCCTGAAAGTCACGCTGTTTTCCATGAGTTTCTGAAGCAGTATTTTTTTGGTCATGCTTTCCAGTTGGGAGGCCAGCTTGGAAAGCACTTCCACGATGGTTACTTGGTATCCCATCTCCGCGAGATGAAGGGCGATTTCGCAACCGGTGGGACCCCCTCCCACCACAACGGTCTTTTCTCCTGCCCGTCCGTGCCCGTTCAAGGCCGCGTCTATGGAAATGACGAGGGCGTTGTCAATCCCCTTGACCTGCGGATAGGCCGGCGCTGATCCGGTGGCCAGAATCACCACGTCAGGCGAGTTGTTTTTCAGGGTATCGGGTGTCACTTCCTGGTTCAGATGACATGTTACCCCGAACCGCTCCATCTGCTTTGTCTGGAATCGGATCAGCTTCCGAAGTTCTTTCTTGTAGCGGGTGATACTTCCCAGGGCCAGCTGTCCGCCCACATGGGATTGTCTTTCAAACAGGTGTACCTCGTGCCCGCGTCTGGCGGCTACCCATGCTACATTCAAACCGCCGGGTCCAGCCCCCACTACCATCACTTTTTTGGTGGTTTTGGCGGGATGAAAGGCCATTTCCTTCTCACGTCCCAGGGTCGGGTTGACCAGGCACTCCACCCGGCCTTTTCTGAAAATGGATTCCATGCAGGTATTGCAGGCAATGCAGGTTCTGATATCGTCCACCCGGCCTTCCAGAGCTTTTTTGGGCATTGCCGGATCTGCCAGCAATCCCCGTCCGATACAGACAAGGTCGGCTTTACCGGTTTTGATAATGTCTTCCGCGAGCAATGGTTCGTTTATTCTTCCCACCGCCATGATGGGAACATCCAGCGCCTTTTTGATGGTCCAGGCAAAATCGGTCAGGCATGCTTTTTCCATGAACATGGGTTGGCATATCCATTCCGGTGTCGCATCGTTGCCGGCGGATACCTGTATGACATCAACGCCTTCTTTCACAAGAATCTTCAGGATTTGAAGGCTTTCTTCTATATTGAGGCCGTCTTTCACAAATTCCATGGCACTGATCTTAAAAGAGATGGGGTATTCGTCCCCGACCCGTTTCCGAACTTCCCGTATAATTTCCTGAGCAAACCGTGTTCGACCCGGAATATCCCCCCCGTAAGCGTCCTGGCGGATATTGGAAAACCTGGAGAGAAATTGATTGATCAGATATCCGTGGGCGCCGTGAATCTCAATGAGTTCAAATCCCGCCTGCGTCGCACGGTCGGCCGCATCGCCGAATTTGTTTACCAGTTCCTGGATGCCGTTCACAGTGAGAGGTGTCACTTCCCCTCGAATCGAGGGGCAGGGAAGCGGTGACGGAGCAACCGGTTGTCCATGGATGACCTTGGCGGAGGTCTGCCTTCCGCCGTGGTGGATCTGAACCGCGGGAACAGTCCCTTCCGACTTCATGGAACGGGCGATTTCCGAAAGCCCTTCCACAAATCGATCATCATAAATTCGTGCCTGATGGGGGGAAACGATTCCCTCAGGTGAAACAGCACACGCTTCCATAATGACCATGGCCGGGCCGCCGGCGGCTCTGAGTCGGTAATGCTCAATGGCCTCCGGGGGAATGGATCCGTCATCCTCTATCAAAAATGAAGCCAGACCGGGCATGACGATCCTGTTCTTAAGTTCGCACCCTTTTATTGAAAACGTGGAAAAAAGGTGTTCCATTTGGGGTTCCGCCTCCTTGAGTGACACGATTCAGTGCTGAAAAATATAAAAAATACGAACGGAATTTGTCAAACAAAAACTCGAAAAGTGGGCAATTCAGGATTTTGATTACCATTCCGAGTTCGTGAGGAGCTTTTTTACATGGGACTATTTTTGCCAAATTGGCGGTGCGCCGGGTCTTTGGATGATCAGCGTTTCCGCACTCCAGGGAGTGGAATCGGATTGCTTTTCCCCCCTCAGTTTGCAGGCATAGCGCCGGCACACTGGGCAGTCGGGGTCAGCGCATGGGTCCAGGTGGACCAGGACGTTTGCCCTGCCTTCAAAATGGCCCTCAATGACCGCCTCTACTTCCTCGGCTTCTGCATGTGCCTCCGCCAGTGTGAAATTCCTGGGCAGGATCAGGTGAAGGTTTACGTTCACGAAACTGCCTGAACGAAAGGCCCTGAGTTCATGTATTCCTACCCAGTTTTCTTTTCGATGTTCCTCCAGAAGCGAAGAAATTTTTTGCAGAAGTTCGGGCTCTGCCCTGTCCATGAGACCGGCGGAAGATTTTTTCACCAGGACGATGCCGGTATACAGGATGCTGAACCCGACCATACAGGCGATGGCGCCATCCAGCCAGTATAGTCCCGTCAGGTACACCATCAAGAGGCCAAGCAAAACCCCCGCAGAGGTAATCACATCGGTAAGAACATGCTTGCCATCGGCTGTGAGGGCAAGTGAATGGGTCCTTTTTCCGGTTCGAACCAGAACGAGGCCCAGAATCAGATTTATCACCCCCGTACCCAGGAGTATGTAAAGGCCGTCTGCCAGGTTTGGAAGGGGTTGTGGACGAAGCATATGGTCCCATCCGGTCTTGAAAATGCCGATGGCGGCA
>CAYSFQ010000129.1:0-4552 GCA_964430575.1 uncultured Desulfobacteraceae bacterium | reverse complement strand
ATTGTTAAGCGCCCTGTCGATGACTTCTGTTTCAGGCCCCTCTTCCCTTTCGGCCTTTTCCTTTAACAGCAGTTGCCTTGCTTCGGCGAATTCATGGTTCCGGGCCAGAGCATCGACTTTTTCCTGAAGCAACGCCATGTGGGGTTGCAGTTCCTGAGGGTCGGCGCCTTCCGGTGGTCGAAACATGGAATAAAACGGCTGGTCCGGTTCCCTGGGCGTCTGTTGGATCCGATTCCTGAGATCATTGATCATGGCGGTCCTGCTATCCTGAACGTGGGAAATCCTTTCCAATGTTTTGGTCGCTTGCGACGGTCGCCCCAGCGCCAGTTGCCATTCGACGATATCCCCGCGAAGTTGCACCACATCCTCGGTTTTTTCAATTTTCCTGGCAACCTCCATTCCGATCTCAACGGCTTCATCCAACATCCCGTCTTCAGCCAGGGAGATGGCGAATATGATGCCGATTTCAGGGGTGAGTCCACTTGGAAAGCTTGTTTGCAATGCCAGAGTGCGCTGGATCACCCCCTTGTAATTTTCATCCAGATAGAGATCCAGGATTTCATTTTTTCGCTGAAGAAAATCGGCAAAGGAATTTTCATCAACTGGTGCTTTACCGATTTTCTCAAAGTAAGTGTTTTCCATGAGCGACATGGATCGGAAAAGGGATTGGGCCAGGGTATCACATCCTTTTCCGGTTAGGGGACCGGGGGCGCTCTTTTTGAGCAGGCGGTAAGCACTAAGCAGGGCTAAAGCGGTATTTCTATCGCTGTCAGACAGGTTCTTGTTTTTTATGAAGTATTCAAGAAACTGGATTCGATCCTCCACATGAGCAACATCGATGCCGAGTATTGTGCCTTCTTTGACAGTGGGTGTATGAACGGGGGGCTGCGGTTCCGGGGTCACGGATGCGCAACCGGCACTGAAAGCCAATATGATGAACAGGAAAATGCGTGTTTTCTTCATTCTTGGGGCCTCGTTACCCTTCTAAAGCGGTTCAAACTCTCTTTTGAGCTCCCAGGTTTTACCCCCATCGTTGGCTTGTGTCAACACTTCCGGGAGCGTTGATGGTCGAGATGGCGTTTCGCTAAATTTCAGCGGAAGGCCGGTTACCGGGGAAACAGAGACGGGATGGAGCGCGAACTTGCTCGGGGTTACGGGACGCAGCAATGGGTTAAAGGCCAGGTCCGCGGGCTGGAGGGCATGTTCAAAGTCTTCCGTTTTCGCAATGGCCTTTGCCGTATCCATCCACAAGGGGAGCGCCCCCGAAGACCCGTACAAGGCCATGTGATCCCCTTTCATGGGCTGATTATTATCGAAGCCCACATAACTGGCGATGGTATAGCCATTTTCAATGGCAAGCTGGCCCGTGGTATTGTCGGGTCCGGGGATGAGGCCCACAAAACTGGAGTTGGTGTACCGGTTGGCTGTGCCGGTTTTACCGAAAGAGGGGAGCGGAATGTCGAAGACGCGAACCACATCTCTGGCTTTCCTGCCGGTCCCCCGCTCCATGACTTTTCTCAGAATTTCAGAGGTCAGAATGGTTACCCTTTTAGGCAGTACCACTTTCGGTTCAGGGGTATATTCCCAAAGTATTTTACCCTCCCTGTCTTCGATTTTTCTGATGATGGGAACCATTGCCGGTCCGCCGCCGGCGCCAAGCAGGCAGGTCTTTCCGGTCAACAGGGCTTCATAGGCCAGTGCCGCTTCCATAATGCTGATGGCATTGGGCCCCAGTGGAAAGGAGAGCACCTGATCCAGATGAGAGGATATCCCAATTTTCTTTGAAAGGTAGGCGACAAAGGAAAGGTTCACCAGGGTTCTGAAATCTCTGATTTTGTAAAGGACTTCGAGACTGTATTTCTCATGACCCACGAGTTTTCTGAACTGGGTTTGGGTATGGGTTTGGAGCAATTCCAGAATGTCGGGGGGTATCAGGCCGTCAACCCAATGAGCCGACTCCGCCAAAGCAGCTGCGACGGCCGGATTCGTATCGGTATTGTTCATAAGCGCCATAAGCCTTTGAAAATCGTATCGCAGAAGGCTCCGGTCATCTTCGTCTATGGCCGAACCGGTCTCTGAAAGATCAAAATGAAGGCGATTGACATGGTCCAGGATGTTTTCGTGACCGGAAAATATAATATCTGTTTCAGCCTGCGATTTTGCCATTTCAAAAGCGGCTTCCATGAGCGCCTTCTGATCAACAATGATGCCCAACTGGTCCCTGATGCGCGTTTTGTAGGCCTGGTAGGATTCGTCCGGTTTTCGGCCGAGCCCCACAAGATTCACCACCTGCCGGAATTCGCTCATGTTGAGCCGGTCCGTGAGATGATAGAGCAACCACACCGTTGCCAGATTTTCGGACTTGGCACCGGCCCAGGCCATGGAAATGGTGTCACTTTTGGGTTTATGATCGGGTCTGGGCACATAGGTGGTCCCTTCAAACCGGTAGATGTCTTTGGTGTTTTTCAGTGGATCCAGGTTGTTCCATTTTAGCTGAAGCGCAGAAGCGTAGACAATCGGTTTGAATATGGAGCCCAATTGCCGTTTCGCATCAACCGCCCGGTTGAAGTGAATATTTGAAAAACCGCCCACCATGGCCTTTATCATGCCTTGATGAAGGGTCACCACGCCCCCTTCCAGTTCCGGAACGGCCGAGAGCACCAGTTTTTCCACTTGCTCCTCTCCTGGAGGGTCGCTATCCACGGTGACGATCTGAACCGGCACCAGGTCTCCGACTTCAATGGTATCCAGAAGGACCGGTACATGGTCCTTTTTGAAAGTCGCCCATGGACCCGTTTTGCCTTTGCGCCAGGCTTCGCCGATCGGTTTTAAGCCGTCGTAACCCATAAATGCCTCCCCATTTTCCCAGGCGATACGAAGGCCGGGGTTTTTTGCTCCTCTGTGTATTTCGGTCACGCGGACCAGAAAGGGGAGGGCGCGGTTGTTGCTTTTGTTACTCTCTTTAAGCGCGCTTTTCCATCGAGAAATGGTTTTTGAAGGCGCAATTCCGGTTAGGCCCACGTCCATCCGAGGCAGGTGCCTCCTTAAGCTCAAAAGGGCGGCACTCTGAATATCCTTGTCCACGGACGTATAGATGCTGATGCCGGATGTGGCGATGTTGTTCACACCCTGTTCTTGTAGTATTTCCTGGAAGTAGTCGGATTCCAGCTGGTTTCGAACGTAATCCAGAATCACATTCAACCGATAGGTGATCCGTCCTTCCTTGAAGGGGACGGGCCTTTCCTTTGCCGCTGCCCATTCGCCGGCACTGATGTAATTCTGGGCAAGCATTTTGTCCAGCACATAGTCCTTTCGGGCCTTGGCCAGGCGTTTTGCCGTCTCCTTTTCAGCTGAAGTGCTCTTAATAAAGGGATTGTATTTATTGGGTCCCTTGACGGAACCCACGATAAAAGCCGCTTCAACCAGATCAAGATCATGGGGGTCTTTGTCGAAAAAATACTGGGCCGCAATTTTAAGCCCCTTGCCATAGCCGTTTACAAAGAACTGGTTGGTGTACATTTCCAGGATCTCTTCCTTGGTATACTCCCTTTCCAGAAGGAAGGCCTGGAACATTTCATGGATTTTGGTCCGGTAGGATCTTTTTTCCCGTTTGAAAACGTTCTTGGCCGTCTGTTGGGTCAGGGTGCTGCCGCCCTGAACCACCCGGCCCGACTTAAAGTTGGCCACAAAAGCCCGGGCAATGGCTTTGGGATCAAAACCCCAATGATGAAAAAAATTCTTGTCTTCGGCCGAAATCAGGGCTTTGATGAATGTTTTGGGGATATCGTTGTAGCTGATATATTTACTGTGGGTTTTTTCAAAAAAAACGCCGATGGGTGTTTGGCCGTCCGAATAGTAGACCGGGCTTTCGGAATTGATCACCTGGTCGATGGCGCCCCGGTTGATCCGTTCGGACGTCTCCTTTGTGATCTCGTAATAGGTATACCCCAGAAAAACCAGGGGAACCAGGATCAGGAGACTGATGGTCCACAGCAGTATTCGTTTCATTCTCCGAACTCCAGAGTATCAGGCTCTTCTCTAAGGAAATCCAAAACCTAAAACCAACACCCGTTTTTCCAACTGTGACCGATCACTTTAAACCGTGAACAGTTACGAATGACTCCATTTATGCAAGAATCGGCTTAACGTGACGCGTTGGATGCGATTGTCAGCAAGGTTAGGCGATTGAAGAATATAGTTCAGTTGAAATTGGCTTGACTTGCTGCCATTGTTTTGATGCTTTTTTTGCATACCACAAATCATAGTTTTTTTGTAAGTTGAGCCACAATTCAGGCGTTGTATCAAAGGCACGAGATAGCCTCAAAGCCATATCGGGGGTAACTGCCCCTCTTTCATTCAGTATCTTGGAGAGCGTTTTTCGTGAAATCGCCAAATTAGAAGATAGGTCTTTTATCGTAATCTTTAGTGGCTTTATGTAATCTTCTCTAATGATCACTCCTGGATGGCAAGGCTGTCTTTTTTGTTCTTTCATTGTTCTCTCCTAATGATAATCGTCGTAGTCTATAATGTAAGCGTCACCATCAACAAATAA
>CAYSFQ010000128.1:0-4563 GCA_964430575.1 uncultured Desulfobacteraceae bacterium | reverse complement strand
TGCAACGGTTTCATCCACGTCTGTCAGAATGGTTCCCTGAAGCAGATGTTTGGCTGCACTTTCTTTGACAATGCGTCCAAAGACAGTGCTGTAAAAGGTCTGTCTAATCGCTTCCCGCTTTTCTTCCGGATCCTTGATGCCCTTGAGTGCCGAAAAAAACTCTTGCCTGGCATCAACCACTTCAACGGTAATGCCGAGGTCTCTAAAAAAACCCACGACCTGTTCGGGTTCTCCTTCCCGCATGAGACCGTTTTCAACGAAGACGGTTTTCAGCTGATTTCCCAGGGCACGATGCCCCAGCATGGACACGGTGGACGAATCGACGCCTCCCGAGAGAGCGTTTATCGCCATCCCTTCTCCGACAGCGGCTTTGATTTCGCCAACCTTCTCATGGATGAATTGTTCGGTGTTCAGCTCTTGCACAGCGATTTCCGTGATCATGCAGTACCCTCCTTTTTATGGTGAACTTTCAATTGCACATCGGATAGTTCGCCCCCGGCACCCCAAGGCGGCCAAAGGCGTCAAGGACCTCTTGAAACTCCTTGTCCACGATGTGCCCAGCGGACCAGAGCTGATCACATTCAGCCGGATCGCACTCGCCACCAAGTGTGTGCCACGGTGAGGTTGCAACGGTGCATTTGCACTTTGCCTTCGTCGGGTCGTGCGGGTCGACCGTGCACGGCGCATCAAGGCAGCTCGCCCACGTTTGCTCGTTTTCGCACACCAATGCTTTGAGATACTGAGGCGGTCCAGCCTGGATCGGTGAAAAATCCGAGCGGAGCTCAGTGCCCTGAGGCATTCTCTCTTCACAGGTAGTCTTGCCCCAGTTCGCCCCTGACTCAACGTCGCAGTGGCAGATCGCGTATTTCGAATCCGATGTGTCAATTTCGCAGGGAGCGCTGGTGCACAAAGCAAATCGTGGTGTGTCAACACAAAGTGTGCCGCCCCCCACGTAAATTGCCGAATCACCGTCCCCGGCTCCGACGCAAGATACCGCGGACAACAGGAGAATTGCTGCCGCGAGACAGGTCCACGTCCAGATTAATATCCTCTTGTTTGCAATCATCTCATCTTCCTCCTTTTTGTTGTTTAATGAGTCGTTATGTAAAATTGCACATGCTCTCAGAGTTGCACATGAATCATGTTGTAAAAACGAAAGAGACTTACAATTTTAATTTGCAGGATCTCCTTTTTGTTAAAATCATTCCTGGCGGGCACCCTTGAAAGAATAGGATATTCTTCAACGATTTTGATTGTATCTACCCACTTTCGAAGACCGGAAGCTCTTTTCAGATGCCACTTAATAAGTGTTGATGAGTCCATTTCGCTATTTTTCATGCTTTTCTTGATTTCCCTGTTTGACCCCCATGCTGGAAGCCATGACATCGAATCAAAGATAACATGGGATGAAGGATACGTTTCGGCAAGTTTACGGAACAGGATTTCGATCTCCCGGGCTTCGAAATAGCATAGGACGCCGGCAGCCATGAACAGAATGGAACGGCCTTTCGTCAACCGGGATATGTTATCAGTCCAGGTGAAATCAAAAATAGATTTAGCAATGGTCATTTCCCGTTCTGAGTCAGGAATTAGCTTCTGCCGCAGAGCAACGACATCTGGAAGGTCGATATTGATCCATAGAACAGTTCCCTCGTCAACTCGCTGAAACGTTGTGTCCAAACCCGCTCCAATATTTACTACAACCGCTCTACTATTATTCGCAAGAAATGCTTTAATGATGTTGTCGAAGTTGTAAGCACGGATAGCCCATACACCCTGATGATCCGCCATATGGCTTTCCTCAATCTGGGAGAAATCATAGTCGATTCTTTCGATTATATTTTTGGCATAGGTGTCACATACGATGGGATTGTCCTTCTCTGCCTCTCGAGCTCTTGCCCACAGAGGCAGCATCAAAGTCTCCTGAACTGTACCTAAATCGATCTTAATATCCTGATTATTCATATTGGCTCCATACATAACGTCTGGCTCTGCCGCCGCAGTCAGCGGTCGGTAGCAGCCCGTTGTGTACGCTCGGCACGGGCGTGAACTTATGGGGTGTAAGTCCCCTGTGTCTGAATCCGGTTAATGTGTTTAAAGCATTATCCCAAATACTAGCCGAAGGCAAGGGCGGAACCGCGAGGGACCGTCTGTTTGCTGCCGTCAAGAAAATACCGAAGAAGACAAGCAACGTTGCAAAGAGACATTTTACGGCATCCGTTCCAATGGGAGGATGATTTTCCCCAGCCCTTGTTTGCTGCGAAAGCAGACCCACGCTTAATTGAAATCAACA
Source organism: uncultured Desulfobacteraceae bacterium (assembly GCA_964430575.1). Lineage (GTDB taxonomy): Bacteria > Desulfobacterota > DSM-4660 > Desulfatiglandales > Desulfatiglandaceae > NaphS2. The sequence continues at coordinate 2,270 of CAYSFQ010000128.1, read as the reverse complement.
ATGGGTTCCAAGGCCACTTCCGGATAAATCTGCCCATGCGCCGGCGGCATGGAGTTATACACCCATTCGATATCGATGGTTCCAAATCTCAAACCCATGATCCGGTTAAAGCCCCGGAAGGCGCCTCGAACGAGCACGTCTTCCATTTTCATGGTCAGACCGAACACGGCGACCGTTGTATCTTTCGGAATGCGCAGGAGTTCATCCTGAAAGGCCATGGGGTAAAACACCAGTCGTCGGCTGTCGGCCGCCTGGCATTGGATCACCGGCACAAGCACCGGAAAGCCGTCCGGCCCGACGTAAGCAATGAATTTAAGGGAACCCAGCTGATTAAACAGATCCTCAGCAAACGGTTTCAGAATCCGATCTTCCATTTTTGTTTTGACCATGCCCTTTGCCAGTTTGGTCAACAGCGCGGACAGAATGATTTTCGGCATGGGAAGATCCAGGGCGCCAGATGTTTCGATCAGATCCAGGTAGTGAACGGTATTGATGCCGAAATAGGTGTTATACCGGAACATGGGAATTTCATTATAGCGTTCGTATTCCGGGCCCTCATTTTTCAGATGGGTCCATTTGGCGCGTCCCCGCCACATTTTTTTATCCATGGTCATGATTAAAAAGGCGATATGGGGGTTTTCCTGAATATACTGCTTGCTCAATCCCTTACAGAACTGCCCCAGGGTCAGTTGACCGGGTTTGGGGGCCATGATGGACGTAATCAGGGAAATATGGGGGAGCCCTTCCGGATTGATGCAGGCGACCAGGCCGATCTTTTCCGCCGGCTCAAAGGATTTCATTTCCTGTTCGGTGAATGATGTCTTCATCAAAAATCTTCTCCCGTCTCTTAGAGAGGTGAAAGGTTAAAGCTCAAGGCTCAAAGTACAAAGCGTCCAACGCCTTATTCCTTTCAACTCTCAGCTTTGAGCTTTGACCTCACCAGCTTCCAGTTTCGTTGACCCGCTCCAGAAAACGATAGCCGGATCCACGCCTGAGTTTCCGGCAACGGCCGCCATCTTTTCCATCTGCAATTTACTGAAAAGCTCGCAGTCCCTGTACGCCCAGGTAAGATCCAACCGCGAATACTTGTCTTTGCAAAGGTTGTTAAACGCACACAGTTCCCATCGTTTCACCAGACCAAAAAGGTTTTCGGCAATAAACTTTCCGATCCCCCTGATATTTTCATCCGTGACCGTTGCGTCGGGAATGATCGGTGTTCTGATCCAGAGTTTCCCGGGATGGCCATTTGATTGCATGTGATCGCACACAAGGGTAAGGTTTTTCAAAATCATGTCATTACGGATTCCGGTGAATCTTTCATGTTTCTTGGGATCAATTTCCTTTAGATCAAACAGCAGCAAATCCGTATGCGGCAGCAGACCTTCCAGGGCTTCGGGAGAACACATGCCACAAGTGTCCAGCGCCGTGTGAATGCCGGCGGCCTTTAATTTTCTTAATAATACCCGGTTAAATGGCGCCTGCAGGGTCGGTTCTCCCCCGCCCAGGGTCACGCCGCCGCCTGATGTTTCGAAATATGCACGATCTTTAATGACTTCTTTAAACAGGTCATCCACTTCCCATGACTGTCCCAAAAGCTCTAGGGCGTCTCCCGGGCACTCTTCGGAGCACCGGCCGCAACCGGTACACAGGTTGCGGTCTATGCGGTTGCCGTCTGCGGTAAATGTCAATGCCCCTTCCGGACACACTTCCAGGCAGATTTTGCACCCGATACACTGATTTGAGATCCAGTGGACCTGGGGGTGGGGGGAAATACTCTCGGGATTGTGGCACCAGAGGCAATTTAAACTGCATCCCTTAAAAAAGATGGTGGTGCGAATACCGGGGCCATCCTCGGTTGACATGCGCTGGATTTCAAGAATAGTGGCTTTAGGATTTTCGTGCATCAGAAGTAGTGTCCGTCCACAAATGAGAAAATTTGTTCGAGTTCAAGGAAGGCGATAATTGTAACCGCAGGAATACATTTTAGTATTTCGAGGATTACAATTTGAGCCTGACGCCGAAATCGGGCAAATTGGCCATTTGTGGATGGGCACTAAGTACCGCCGTCCCATTATTCACGTTTTGTCGTCGCTTGAGAAAAATGCTTCATAAAACGGGAATGGAAACTTTCCGCCTGAAAGCCCTGCTCAGGCCCTTGCCTGTTTTCAGCGCAGACAGACAATCTTCATTCCTGCAAATATAGGCGCCCCTGCCCTGCCCATTTCCACGATTATCTCTAACGACCACGCCACCGGGATCCAAAACCAACC
>CAYSFQ010000127.1:0-4623 GCA_964430575.1 uncultured Desulfobacteraceae bacterium | reverse complement strand
CTGCCGGAAGTCCCTGATCTGGCGGTCATCGTGCTGCCCACCCATGTTGTCAACGAAACGCTCGAAGCCTGTGGAAAAAAGGGCATTCGGCAAGCGGTGGTGGTTTCAGGAGGATTCAAAGAGGTGGGGGGCGGCGGCGGTGAGCTGGAGGCGGAGCTCAAGAAGATTGCGGGTGCCTATGACATGAAAATCCTGGGGCCTAACTGTCTGGGAGTGGCCAATCCGCACCATCACCTCAACACCACTTTTATTCCCAATGAGGGCCCCCCCGGATTTGTGGGGCTGGCATCCCAGAGCGGGAGTTTCGTGACCCAGATGTTTGAATATCTTTCAGGCTTCGGTCTCGGGTTCAGCACCGCCTTCAGTGTGGGAAACGAAGCGGTTCTGGATATTGTCGATTGTCTGGCGTATTTGGGCGCATGCCCCCATACCAAAGTGATTGCCCTGTACGTTGAGGGCATTCGAAGGGGGCGTGCTTTCATTGAGGCGGCCCGGGCCATTGTGCCCCACAAGCCCATTGTGGCCTTTTATGTGGGAGGATCAAAGGCCGGAAAGGCGGCCGGGTTTTCCCACACCGGGGCCATGGCCGGACCGGATGAACTCTACGATGGCATGTTTCGCCAGGCGGGCATTATACGGGCCAGGTCCGTGGTGGAGCTCTTTGATTTCTGCTGGGTACTGGGTGCTTTGCCCATTCCTGAAGGTAACCGGGTTGTGATCCAGACACACTCGGGAGGACCCGGGGCCGCGGCTGCGGATGCCTGTGGAAGGGCGGGTCTTAGGCTTTCCACCTTGTCCGGAAAAACACTGGAGAAATTGGCCCCTTTTGTTCCTTCCACGGGGAGCGTCGGCAATCCCGTGGATCTGACCTTTACCAAGGATTACAGCGCGTTTTATTCAAATATTCCCGGCATTTTATTGGCGGAGGAGAATGCGGACATCCTCATGGTTTACCTCCTCAGTTCGCAGCCCGTGGTGGAAAGGGTGTTGAAAGGGATGGGGATTCCTGGCGAGGCGGTTCCGGCGCAGAGCCGGAAAATCATCGAAAGCAATGCTGAACAGCTTTCACAGCAGTTTAAAAAACAGAAAAAGCCGTTTATCGGTTACTCATTTCATCGTCCGGATGCGCCCGTCATGCGTGAAGTCATCGCAAACGGCATGCCGGTATTGCAGGGGGCTGAGAGGGCGGCTCGGGCAGCGGCCGCGCTGGTGGCCTATGCCGGGGTGAGAAGGAGGGAAAAGAAATCCGAAATCCGAAGCACGAAATACGAAACAATGACCAAAACACCAATGTCCCAATGACAAAAAAATCGTATTTTCAGGGTGTTGGTTTGGGTCATTTTCTCATTTAGTATTCGAATTTGTTTCGGGTTTCGATATTCGAATTTTGTCTGAACAGGGGTTTTCGTTCGGGCACTATTATTCTTTCCATCCGTGGAGGCCGATGAGGTTAACAAAACGGCAGCCGCCCAGGTTTTCCTGGCGATACTTTCCGTTTTTGTTCGTGATCCGTTTGAGCTCCTGGCTGATTCTGTCCCCGATGGGGATCACAAGCCTTCCCCCTTCAGCCAGTTGGTCCAGGAGCGGTTCAGGGACCTTGGGGGCGCCTGCTGTTACCATGATGGCATCATAGGGGGCGAACTCCTGCCATCCCAGTGTACCGTCGTACGCTTTGAAGAGCACATTGTTGCACTCCAGTTCCGCAAGAATGGTCCTGGCCTTGACCATGAGCACCCGGATCCTTTCAACGGTGTAAACCTTTTCGGACAGTTGTGCCAGAATCGCCGTCTGGTATCCGCTGCCCGTACCGATTTCAAGCACTTTTTCGCTTCCCGTGAGCGCCAGGGCTTCTGTCATGAGGGCGACCATATAGGGTTGGGAGATGGTCTGTTTATGACCGATGGGCAATGGATGGTCGTTATAGGCTTCCCCTGTAAGGGCTTCTTCCACAAACCGGTCTCTCGGGATTTTCCCCATGGCATCAAGCACCAGCGGGTCATTGATGCCGCGCGAAATCAACTGGCCTCTGACCATTTTTTCTCTGGCCAACCGATAATCAGGGGTAAGGTTCATGGTGCTCTCACTTTTTGCAGGTATCAAAATTAACTCAGGATGCTAGCATAAAATGAATTCCATTGTAAAATGCTTTTGATGCGAAAGCCCCAAGAGCATGTTGACAACCCTTTTTTAAGGTGATACTTTCCAAACTCTTCAAAAAGACCGTCATGTGGGTGAATTATAAGAGAAAGCCGGGGGATTTCATGAACTTTCAAGAACTGATAACGGTCCTGCAGCAATACTGGGCCGACTATGGGTGTATTATTCAACAACCCTACGACCTTGAGGTTGGCGCAGGGACCTTCAACCCTGCAACGCTGCTGCGGGTGCTGGGACCCGAACCATGGTCTGTTGCCTATGTGGAGCCTTCACGCAGGCCGACGGACGGCCGATATGGGGAAAACCCGAACCGTCTGGGGCATTATTACCAATACCAGGTGATCATTAAACCGTCTCCCATTGACATTCAGGAGGTTTACCTGGGAAGCCTCAAATCACTGGGTATCGATCCATTTGAGCACGATATCCGTTTTGTGGAGGATGACTGGGAATCCCCGACCCTTGGGGCTTCGGGACTCGGGTGGGAGGTCTGGCTCGATGGTATGGAGATTACGCAATTTACCTATTTTCAACAGGCCGGCAGTATCCGATTGGACCCCATCAGTGTGGAAGTGACCTACGGCCTTGAAAGAATTGCCATGTATATGCAGGAAAAGGAAAGTGTCTATGATCTCATGTGGAATGATCATTTGACCTATGGGGATGTCCATCAGAAAGGCGAATGGGAACTTTCCGTGTACAATTTTGAAATGGCGGATGTGGATATGCTGCTGGATATGTTTCACAAGTATGAGCAGGAGGGTTTGCGGGTCGGGGGTGCCGGTCTGGTGCTGCCCGCCTATGATTACTGCCTTAAATGTTCACACACGTTTAATCTGCTGGATGCCCGGGGTGCCATCAGCGTGACTGAGCGGACCCGGTATATCGATCGCATCCGGCATCTGGCGCGCCTCTGTGCAAAGAACTATCTGGCCCAGCGCGAGGAAATGGGATATCCCCTCAATAATAAGCAGGATAATAATAACGGATGACAATTATGATGGCAGAATTGCTTTTGGAGATCGGGACCGAGGAAATTCCAGCGGGTTATCTGGAAAGCGGTTTAAGAGAATTAAAAAGACTGGCCGGGGAATGCCTCAAAGAAAACCGGATTGATATGGCGGGCGGTCTTGATGTTTATGGCACGCCCAGGCGTCTGGTTTTGATGGGTAAGGGTGTTTCAGAGAAACAGAAAGACCTGATTCAGGAAGTGACCGGCCCGCCCAGAAAAGTGGCGTATGACGAAAACGGTGTGCCCACCAAAGCGGCCGAAGGCTTTGCCAGAAAACAGGGAATATCCGTTGAGGAACTGAAAACCATTGAAACCCCCAAAGGGGAATATCTCCATGTGAAACAGGAGATTCCAGGGAAGCCGACCCTTGAGATCCTGTCGGAGCGTTTATCCGGCATCATTGGGGAAATCACCTGGCCCAAATCCATGCGGTGGGGGGAGGTTGGTTTTCCCTTCGTACGTCCCGTACACTGGATTCTGTGTCTTCTGGATGGCCGCGTTGTCCCTTTTGAGGCGGCCGGCGTTCAAAGCGGCAGCACCACCCGTGGGCATCGGTTCATGGGGCCGGAGGAAGTGAACGTCTCAAATATCGCCGATTACCTCAAGGCGATGGAAAGCGCTTTTGTGGTCCTTGATCCCCTGGAGAGGCAGCGGGTTGTGGCGAAAACGGCACGCGATGCCGCTGCAACTGTGGGGGGCGTTCCGGCGGCTGATCCGGAACTGGTTCAAACGGTGGCCAATCTGACCGAGTATCCCACGGCTGTCTGTGGCGGTTTTGAAAAGAGATTTCTGGATCTGCCCGATGCGGTGTTGATCACCGCCATGCGGGAGCACCAGAAATACTTTGCGGTATACGACGAAAAAGGGGCACTGATGCCCAATTTCGTGGCCGTCAACAACACGAAAACCCGTGATGAATCAATTGTGTGCCGGGGGCATGAACGGGTTCTTCGGGCCAGGCTTTCCGATGCGGATTTTTTCTTGAAGGAGGACCGAAAACGGCCGCTTCTGGATCGGCTGGAGGACCTGAAACAGGTGATTTATCAGGCCCAACTGGGGACAAGCTATGCCAAAGTAATGCGGGTTGAGACCCTGGCCGAACATATTGCAGGCCAGGTGCTGCCGGAGCAGGTTGATCGCGCCAAGCTTGCGGCGCGTCTGGCCAAATGCGATCTGGTGACCCATATGGTCATTGAATTTCCATCCCTTCAAGGGGCTGTGGGAAAAGCATATGCGGCGCTTGAGGGGTACGAAGACGATATATGTTCGGGAATCCATGAGCACTATCTCCCCCTGAAAGCGGGTGGCGCGCTTCCCCAGTCCAGAATTGGCGCTGTTGTGGGGATGGCGGACCGGTTGGACACCATTGCGGGGTGTTTTGCCGTGGGTCTCGAACCTACGGGAAAAGCCGATCCCTTTGCCCTTCGAAGGCATGCCCTGGCCATTATCCGGAT
>CAYSFQ010000126.1:0-4636 GCA_964430575.1 uncultured Desulfobacteraceae bacterium | reverse complement strand
TTCAGGATTCCGAATCGGCCACACACGCCGTGGACGCATCCCGTTATTATGTGGTTGATACCTATCAGTTCCCTGGATTTAAACTGATCCAAATGGAACTGCCCGTGCTCAGCATATACTCTTATTTGTTAATCAGCGATGGGAAAGCACTGGTGGTGGATCCCTGTCGCGATATTTCCTTTATTCTGGATGTGGCCAGAAAGGAAGGGGCCAAAATCATGGGAGTCTATCTGACCCACTCCCATGCGGATTTTGTGGCGGGTCACATGGAACTGGTCAACGCGGTGAACTGTCCCATCTACCAGAGCCATAAGAGTGGCGCCGAGTACCCTTTCAAGCCGGTTAAAGAAGGGACCGAAATTCGGGTGGGAAAAGCCCTGGTGAAGTTCCTGGAAACACCGGGCCATACGCCCGACGGCATATGTGCCCTGGTGTATGGACCGGATAATGCCAACGTGCCGGAATTGATGCTAACGGGGGATGTGCTGTTCGTTGGAAGCGTGGGGCGACCGGATCTCATGGGGGGGGACCGTTTCGGGGGCCTGGCTGGCAGCGGCTTTTTTTGACTCGTGGCAAAAAAAGATATCCACCGTCGGCGATGGCGTGAAGGTTTTCCCGGCCCATGGTGCCGGTTCCCTCTGCGGTGCGCACTTATCAGATAAGCCCTTCAGCACCATTGGTGAAGAAAAGGCGACGAACCCCTATCTGAAATACAAAAACCGGGGGGAATTCGTTGCAGCGCTGATTCAGGACCTTCCCGAAGCACCCCAGTATTTCAAACACAATGCGGCCTTAAACAAACAGGGACCCCCACTGGTCAATTGGGACGAGGGCCTGCCTCAGGAGGCAACCCCGAATAGGATTTTGATGGATCCTGAAAAGGTCTATGTGGTTGACCTGAGGGATGCAGATGCCTATGCGGCCGGCCATATTCCCAATTCGGTAAACATTGCCCTCAGGGGGCGTCTGGAAACCTGGACCGGGACCATGGCGCCGTGGGGATCAAAGATGGTGCTGGTGGGCAGCAAAGAACAATTGAAAGAAGGGCTTCTGCGGCTCCATCGCATCGGTTACACGCCGGAAATTATCACCCTGGAGCAGTGGAAAAAGGCCGGAATGCCGGTTACGGTCAGTCAACCCATAACGCCTTCCGCCCTTCATGAAATGATGCAGAAAGGCGATGCGCCGCTTATCGTGGATGTACGGCTTCCGACGGAGTGGATGGCCCTGAAAATCGGAACGGTTTTGAACCTGCCCCTCAACCACCTGGCGGAATTGTCAGGGAAACTGGACCCGGAGGCCCCTGTGGTGGTGGTCTGTAATTCCGCCTACCGTTCCAGTTTGGCTGTGGGGGTTCTGGAACGAAAGGGGTTTAGAACCGTTCGAAACCTCAAGGGCGGTAGCCAGGCCTGGATTGAAGCCGGGTTTCCTGTTTCTGAAGGGGTTAACCCCAGGGGCAAGGTAACTGAAGCGATTCCGAAAGGCAAAACAAAACCGGCCAGGAAAAAATCGAGAAGACCGCCGGAAGTAGACGCTGGTTGTTAAAAATCAAGGAGGTGGCATTATGCAGAGAAAAAGAAGATTGTGTATAGTTTTTCTGTGGGTATTGGCAATGTTTTTTGCCGGTTTTTCGACAGTTGCGGCAGAGGACAAAAAAGAAGAACCGGAGTCCTGCGTGAAACCGGCGAAAGGTCCCCTGGGGGAGGTTTCTGAGGGAAACTCGGTCGTTTCCAGGAGTGCCCGGCCGACCACAATTTCCATAGCCCGGGTGGGAAAGCCCGCGCCCGATTTTGAAGCCAGCGCCTATGTGGACGGACGCTTTAAAAATATTCGGCTCTCTGATTACAAAGGACAATGGGTGGTGCTCTGTTTTTACCCCGGTGATTTCACCTTTGTCTGACCCACCGAATTGACGGCAGTTGCCGCCAAATACGATGCACTCAAGAAGATGGACGTGGAAGTCCTGGCTATCAGCACGGACAGCCGATTTACCCACAAGATGTGGCAGCAGCATGAGCTTAAGAAGATGATCGAGGGCGGGGTCCCCTACCCCATGTTGTCGGATGCCGGGGGGCGCATCGGGAAGGTTTACGGCGTTTACGAAGAGATGGCCGGCGTTAATATCCGGGGCCGCTTCATCATTGACCCTGACGGAGTGATACAGGCCATGGAAGTAATGACGCCCGCAGTGGGCCGCAATGTGGCAGAACTGATTCGGCAGGTGAAGGCCTTTCAACATGTGCGAGCTACCGGTGAGGCAACGCCTTCCGGGTGGCAACCGGGAAAAAAGACCCTGAAACCGAGTGCTGACCTGGTGGGCGAGGTCTGGAAAGTCTGGAAACCTGAAATGGCATTTTGACCCGGCCTGTGAAAATGTCCATGAAGGGTACAGAAATCCCCTTGCTGATGGCACAAAAAGCTGTCGGCGGGGGGAAACGCCGTCTCAAGAGACGTTTGTGTCTCAAGAAATAATACGAGACAAAATGATTCAGCCGTTCAAAGCCTGAAATGGCCGATTCTTTTGTCGGGTTTTTCATTTATCTTATTTTAACCTCCCTATATTACTGTAAAATTCCTAAATATTCCACTCCGAAGATCAAGACTTCTTAAGGCCTTCAAACCCTTTCACCGCCACGCTGCCAGGTCGGCAACAGATGGGCTATGATGCTGTTTTGCAAATTATACCAATGGCTTACCATGTCCGGTGATTTATGGGACAAAATGTCTCAAAATGCTGTGGCATCTGAGCGCTATTTACCTGATGAAGATGTTAACTTTTTGATATGATGGCGCTATTTCCATTTTTTCCCTTTGAGGCCCTTTTGGCACGGATCATGAAAAGAAGGTAGGAATTATAAAACAACTTCAGTTTTTTATAGGACCCGAAGCCTTCGGGAAATGTTTTTGATTCAAATTAATAGATGGAAAGGAGAAAAATATCATGAGCAAAACAGAAGACAATCTTTGGGCAGCATTTGCAGGGGAATCCCAAGCCAATCGAAAGTACCTGGCTTTTGCCAAGAAAGCAGACAATGAGGGACATGCTCAGGCCGCCAAACTTTTTCGTGCGGCTGCAGAAGCTGAAACGGTTCATGCCCATGCGCATCTGAGAACCCTTAATGGTGTGAAGACCACCGCCGAAAATCTCAAGGCCGCCATTGAAGGGGAAACCCATGAGTTTAAGGAAATGTACCCGGCGATGATCGAAGAGGCGGAAAAAGAGGGCAACAAACCGGCCGTGAGATCTTTTTCATTTGCAAACGATGTGGAGAAAGTGCATGCGGGGCTTTACAAGAAAGCGCTGGATAGTCTGGAAAATCCCAAAGATGTGGATTGCTACTACGTTTGCTCCGTGTGCGGGTATACCTGTGAAGACGAGTCACCGGAAAAATGTCCGGTATGTGGTGCTCTTAAAAAAGCTTTCAACAAAGTTGATTAAACAGGCGCAGATAGCAAAGGGAGATTAACGGATGAACAAAATTCTAGTGGCCTATGTGAGCAGAACCGGAAATACCCAGAAGATGGCTGAGTTCATTGCAGAAGGAATTCGTTTCAGCGGCCATGAGCCGGCTTTAAAAAAGGTTTCGGAAATTAAGAACGTAAAGGACCTTGAAGGGTATGATGGCTTCATTTTTGGCTGCCCGACATACCATAGAGACATGACCAGTGGTATGAAAACCTTTCTTTTTATTGCTGAAGGAAGCAACCTCCTGGGTAAAATGGGCGGCGCTTTTGGGTCTTATACCCATAGTGGGGAGTCGGCACAGATGATATTTGATACCATGGAATTTGTTTTCAAAATGGACATGGTGGATTTAGGTGCCCTGAATTTGAAAGAAGCGATCATCGAAACACCGGACGGGATACGCGCATGTCAGGACTATGGAAAGGCCGTGGGACAAAAATTCGGCTCATAATTTTCTGCTCAGGCAATCTCCTACCCCCATTTCGATGGGGGACGGGATGTTATGAAGTTTTGATGTAGAAAACCTGTTTTTCCAACAGAGGAGAATATAGTGGACGAGCGTACAGGCAAAATTACAATGAAAGGAAACCCACTCACATTGATGGGTCGGGAGCTCAAGATTGGTGACACGGCGCCGGATGTGGTGCTGGCCAATAACGACTTGGCGTCCGTGTCTTTATCTTCATATCAAGGAAAGGTTTGCATTATTTCTTCGGTACCTTCACTCGACACACCGGTTTGCGATATGGAAACCCGAAGGTTTAACGAAGAGGCAGGGACTCTGGGAGACGATGTGGCCATCATTACCGTGAGCATGGATCTCCCTTTTGCACAGAAGAGATGGTGTGGCGCAGCAGGGGTTGATAAGGTGATTACCCTGTCTGATTATGGAGACATGTCCTTCGGCAATGCCTACGGCGTTCTCATTAAAGAACTGAAATTGCTGGCAAGGGCTGTTTTTGTTTTGGATCGACAGGGGATCATTCAGTATATCCAGTTGGTGAATGAGGTGACCGAGGAACCCAATTACCAAGAGATCCTGGATGCGGTTGGAAAATTAACCTAAGGCGTGGTTCCGCAGGGAAAATACAAGTGAATCACAAGAATTGGGTATGGCGCCTCTCAAGCTTTATGGGCGGATATTCTGACGTTTGTGGCGTCAAACTTCTG
>CAYSFQ010000125.1:0-4681 GCA_964430575.1 uncultured Desulfobacteraceae bacterium | reverse complement strand
CCGGGTTATGTTTTTGTCCGCTCGGCCCTGGCGCCGGAGGAATATCATCGCATCATCCAGACGGTTGGTGTGGTTCGGATGGTGGCTTTTAAAGGGAAACCGGTTCCTGCCAACGAACAGGAAATTTCTTCTCTGATGATCCTGGATGGCACTGACCGAACAGTTCAAAACCGCACCTATATGCGGAAAGGAGACCGTGTGATGATCATGGAGGGGCCTCTCAAGGGTCTGGAGGGCTTTTATATTCGGCACAAGAACAAAACCGATCAGGTCGTGGTCTCGGTTGAGCTGCTGCAACGATCCCTGGAAGTGGAAATTGAAGGCTGGTCCCTGGAAAGGATTCCCGGATAAACAATCATCCGACAGCTCAGCGCCATATTTTTGGTAACCGTTCACGGTCTACAATTACTTTTTTTACAATTTAATTAACCATTTAAACGGTTCAACACTCGTAACCGAAGGAGCGGAGCTGTACGAATAACGGAGTTTAGCGTGGAGGGCAATAAGATGAAAATTTTGATTACAGGGGGAGCCGGCTTTATTGGATCTCATCTGGCGGAGCGTTTGCTTGAAGATGGTAACGAGTTGTTTATTATTGACAATTTATGGACCGGCAAACTGGCCAATATCTTCAAGATACAGAATCATGAACGGCTGCACCTGGTTATCGACACCATTTTAAACGAATCCGTCATGAACGAGCTGATATTCAAGGCGGATCAGATATACCATCTGGCGGCTGCGGTGGGCGTAAGGAACATCATGGACCATCCGGTGGAAACGCTGGATACCAACGTCAAAGGGACGGAGGTAGTCCTGAGGCTGGCCAATCAATTTAAGAAAAAGGTGTTTATTGCGTCTACCTCCGAGATTTACGGCAAACATGTGGAGCATGATTTGTCGGAAGATGACAATCGGGTCATGGGGTCGGTCAAAAAACGACGGTGGGCCTATGCGTGTTCCAAAACCCTGGATGAGTTTCAAGCCCTTGCCTATTTTGATGAAAAGAAACTGCCCGTATTGATCGGCCGGTTGTTTAACACCGTGGGTCCCAGGCAAACCGGACAATATGGCATGGTTTTGCCCAATTTTGTTCAAAGTGCTTTACTGGGCAAGCCCATCACCGTTTACGGGGATGGTACCCAGAGTCGAAGTTTCGCCCATGTCAAGGATGTGGTGGAAGCCATTATGCGATTGATGGATGAACCTGCGGCGGAAGGCGATATTTTCAATGTGGGCAACAATGAGGAAGTGACCATCAAAGATCTGGCGCTTAAGGTTAAGGAGATGACGGGGAGTCATTCCGAAATTGATTTTGTGCCGTACGAAAAGGCTTACGGGCCGGGTTTTGAAGATATGGAAAGAAGATGTCCGAACATCAGCAAACTGAAAAAAACCATTGGTTTTGAACCGTCTTATGACCTGGAAAGTATCATTCAGAGTGTCATTGACTATTTCAAGGGATAGCAGAGGAATTCAATTTTGCAAGAATTTCAAAGGGAAATATGCTTTCGATTACCACTGATTAGAGGCGTGGATTTGAAATGACCCCTATTTCGTTTAAGGATTATCCCAAAGAACCGGTGGTCGCGGGTAACCTCACTGATAAAATGATGCGGGAATCCATGTTCGTTCCATTGGAGATGGGGGATGATTTCCTGAAAATTGCCATGGCCGATCCGGAGGATTTTTACACCATTGATGCCTTGAAGGTTACATACGGTTTGGACATTCAGGTATGCCAGGGAAAAGAAGGCGACATCCTTGATACCATTGAACGACTGTACGGAGCCGGCAGTCAATCCCTTGAAACCATCATCGAGGAAGCGGGGAAAGACATTTATGATATTTCCGCTGAGGACGTTGAAGATGAGGAACATTTAAGGGACCTGGCGTCGGAGGCGCCCATCATCCGTTTGGTGAACCGGTTGATTTTTAATGCGGTGGAGCAGAAAGCCAGCGACATCCATTTTGAACCTTTTGAAAATGAATTCAAGGCACGATACCGCATAGATGGTGTTCTGCATGACGTGGAATCTCCCCCCCATCGCCTTCAGGCGGCCATTATTTCCAGGGTTAAAATTATGGCCAAACTGGATATTGCGGAAAGACGGCTGCCCCAAGACGGTCGAATTAAACTGCGGATTTCGGACAAAGAAATCGATTTCAGGATTTCGACCATCCCCACCCTATTTGGCGAAAGCCTGGTCATGCGGATTTTGGACCGGGATACCCTCATCCTTGACCTTGATAAACTGGGATTTCCGGACGATGTACTGGCCCAATATACCCATCTCACCATGCAGCCGTATGGCATGATTCTGGTGACTGGGCCAACGGGAAGCGGCAAAACATCTACCCTCTACACGACCCTTGCCAAAATCAATTCACCGGGAAACAAAATTATCACCCTGGAGGAACCGGTTGAATATCAACTGAGCGGCGTGAACCAGATTCAGGTAAATCAGAAAATCGGCATGTCCTTTGCCAGCGGACTTCGTTCCATTGTGCGGCAGGATCCGGATATCATCCTGGTGGGGGAGATCCGGGACAGGGAGACCGCAGAGATCGCCATTCAGTCCGCTTTGACCGGACATTTACTCTTCAGCACACTCCATACCAATGATGCGGCGGGGGCTGTTACCAGGCTTCTGGACATGGGCGTGGAGAGTTTCCTCCTCAGTTCAACCCTTTTAGGCGTTCTGGCCCAACGGCTTGTGAGAGTCATCTGCCCGGAATGCAAGCAGCAGGTAGAACCGGAAGAAAGGCTTTTGAAGTCCATGCAGATAAGCTCCGAGGAAGCCCCCGAAATAGAGTTTTTTGCAGGCAAGGGGTGTGAAGCGTGTCGATACACAGGGTTCAGTGGCAGGACCGCTATTTTCGAATATCTGCCCATAAATCAGCGGATTCGAAAAGAGATTATCAATAAATCGAGCGCTGAGAAGATCAAAGACGTGGCGATTGAATCTGGAATGCTGACCTTGAGGGAGGATGGATGGCGAAAAGTAAAAGAAGGGGTGACCACCATTCCTGAGATATTGAAAGTCACCCTTGAAAACTGAAAATGGCCACATATTCATATAAAGCCACTGATAGTGCCGGTAAAATTGTGACAGGCGTCCTGGATGCGGATGAAGAAAAAAAGGTGGTGGCCGAACTGCAGACCCGCGGGCTGATTCCCATACGGATCGCTCTGGCAAAAGGAAACGGCAAGCGGCTGGGGATGAATGTTTCAGAGCAGTTCCTCGGCCTTTTTCACGGTGTCTCTTCCAAAGACGTTATGGTTTTTACCCAAGACCTTGCTACCCTCCTTGAAGCCGGTCTGCCCGTTGATCGCGCGCTTTCCCTGTTGATCGAATCTGCTGAAAAAGAGCGTTTTAAAATGGTGGTAAAGAATATTCTTAAAACCGTTCAGGGCGGCGGATACTTATCGGATGCCCTGGCAAAACACCCAAAGGCTTTCACCTCATTTTATGTCAGTATGGTGCGGGCCGGAGAAGCGGGAGGCGTTCTGGAAGCGGTATTAAGCCGGTTGGGGGAGTTCCTTGAAAGCGCACAGGAGCTCAAAGATTATATCAAATCCGCCATGGTATACCCCGTCTTTCTCGTGGGTGTGGGAGGCGTGTCCATTATTATACTTTTGACCTTTGTCATTCCAAAATTCTCAATTATTTTCTCAGACATGGGGCAGGCCATTCCCTTGAGTACTCAGTTTCTGCTGGGAATCAGCCATTTGCTGCAATCCTACTGGTGGGCTATTCTGGCTGTGTTGAGCACAGGGTATTTTTTCCTGAGAAAATATCTTAAAACGCCTGCGGGACGTTTGAAGTTTGACCGAAAAAAAATGAAATTCCCTGTGGTGGGGGAACTCATCAAGAAAATTGAGGTGGCCCGGTTTGCAAGAACCCTCGGGACATTGACAAAAAGCGGTGTCCCCATTCTGCAGGCCCTCATGCTGGTAAAAGATATTATGGGCAACAAGGTCATTTCAGCGGCAATGGAGCGTGTCTATACACGGGTGAAGGAAGGGGACCGGTTGTCAAAACCCCTACGAGACACGGGGATCTTTCCGCCCCTTGCCATTCAGATGATTACTGTGGGAGAAGAGACGGGACGACTGGATCGCATGCTTCTGAGGGTGGCGGAAAGCTACGAAAAAATGGTTCGCAACATGGTAAAACGGCTCATCAGCCTGTTGGAGCCGACCATGATCCTGGTCATGGGCCTGGTGGTGGGTTTTGTGGTGGTTTCCATGCTGATGGCCGTATTCAGCATGAATGAAATGCCTTTTTAAAAGGGTTGTGAAAGGAGTTGTGATGAAAAGACGCAAAAAGAAAGAAATGGGATTCAGCTTGATTGAATTATTGATCGTCATGGTCATTATGGGCCTTTTGGCCGCCCTGGTGGGTCCCCGTATGTTTGGAAAAGTGGGTAAATCAAAGCAGAACGCAGCCCGGTCCCAAATGGCCCTTTTTGAAACCGCTCTGGATACCTACCGGCTGGATGTGGGAAAATATCCCACAACGGAACAGGGTCTCCAGGCCCTCAGGACAAAACCCGGCGGAGAAGAAAAATGGGATGGCCCCTATCTGCCAAAGGCGGTGCCCAAAGACCCGTGGGGCCATCCATATGTGTACAGGCGGACCGATAACGGCGAAGTTGAAATGATTTCCCTGGGCGC
>CAYSFQ010000124.1:0-4691 GCA_964430575.1 uncultured Desulfobacteraceae bacterium | reverse complement strand
CCGATCATGGTTGCCTGGATCAGGAATGCCGGAATACCCAGGTCAAGGAGCCGTATGATGGCGGAAACAGCATCATTGGTGTGAAGTGTGGAGAGGACCAGATGCCCCGTCAGGGCAGCTTGAATGGCATTTTCAGCCGTTTCCAGGTCTCTCATTTCACCGACCATGATAATATCAGGGTCCTGCCGCAGAATATTGCGAAGGATCGAGGCAAAGGTTACGCCCGCAGCGGGTTGGACCCCGATCTGGTTAAACCCTTCATGGACCATCTCTACCGGGTCTTCCACCGTGGTAATATTTATGCCCGGCGAAGAAAGCGTCCGGAGCGTCGAATACAGGGTCGTGGACTTTCCACTCCCCGTTGGACCGCAAACCACAACCATGCCGTGGGGCATGCGAATTACATGCTCGTAAGCGGCCAGGTCCTGCGGCGAAAATCCGAGTTTTTCAAGGTCCTGGAAAAGGATTTCCGGATCCATGATTCTCATGACCACCTTTTCACCAAAGGCCACAGGTACGGTGGAAACCCTTATTTCGGTCTCCACTCCCCCTTTATCCGTCTTGATCCTGCCGTCCTGGGGTTTTCGTTTTTCGGAAATATCCATTCGGCCAAGGCTCTTGATGCGGCTTATGATGGCGGAGTGAACCTTTTTGGGAAAGTCATAAATGGGGTGCAGTATCCCGTCTACCCGGATCCTTACCAGGCTGTCTTCACGCCTGGGTTCAATGTGGATATCGCTGGCACGCTGGTCGAAGGCATAACTGAGGATGTGGTTTACGGCGTTTACGATATGCTGATCGTTTGAAGGAAGTTCTTCCGCTGATTTTAACCGCACATACTGCTCCAGGTTTCCCAGGTCAACTGAAGGTCCTGAAAACTCATTCTCCGCAGCGGAAACAGACCTTCTAAAACCGTAAAATTCGTCAAGAAGCCTGATAATATCGGACCGGGAACTGACCACCGGCTTCACTTTCATGTGGACAACCCGGGCAATATTATCCAGGATTTCAACATCGAAGGGGTTTGCCATGGCCACCATCAGGGTTCCATCTTTTGCATGAACGGGCAGGGCCAGGTGTTTTCTGGCAAAACTGTGGGGCAGGGTGCTGGTTACGAGTTTAAGATCCAGTTTGAGAGGATCAATTTTCTTGTAGGGAATTTCCCATTGTTTTGCAAGGCACTGACAAATGATATCTTCATCCAGGATTTTTTCAGGATCGTCCCGTCGCTCAATTTTAAGGGCGGCAATCTGATCGATGATGACGGCTGGATTCGTGTTCCCGGTACCACCTCTGCCTGAATGGACCGTATTTCTATCGGTATTTTGAAGAAATGCGGCTTTTTTACGAATGAGTCCCTCTTTTTGATCAACGGATATCAGCCCCTTTTTTAAAAGGCTTTCGCTGACATTTTCAAGGGATAGCGGGTTTTCCAGGTTTTTTTTCATAATGCACTCTGGTCTATTAAATGCTGTCGGTGGCCTTTTTGAATGAGCCGGCACATTATCGGCGGGTGTTTTACCGGAGAAGATGATAGTATGCATGTAATCGGGAGTTCAAGGATTTTAATCGCTAACGGTGAATCAAACAGGTGTGATATGTTTTTTTTCATAGGGGGTGTACAGCCCAAAACCATTACCCTGGACGAACCACCCAAGCGGTGCGATGCTTGCGGTCTCTATCAGCTGAGCCCCATGAGAACGGATCATTATCTATCGTTGTTCTTTATTCCTATTCTGCCAATTAAAAAGGGGGACCTCTTCTTTCGATGTCAAAGCTGTGGGGCTGTCGCTGCTGAGCGGAACGATTTGCGGAATGTTTTTCAAATGAAGACATGTCCGGAATGCGGTCAGAATATTGAAGAAGACTTTCGGTTCTGCCCTTCCTGTGGGCATGGTCTAAACGTTTGAAATGGATTTTATTTCTGCCATATTGATTTAACATCGCCATTTTCTTGACCCCCTATCTTATCTTCTCTATAATTTGTTGTTCGAAACTGAGAAAGTTAATTCATCAAATAAAGGAAGGAGCAAAAAATGAGAAAAAAAGCAACGGTCATTGGGGCGGGAAACGTCGGCGCCACTGCGGCGATGCGTCTTGCGGAAAAGGAATTGGCGGATGTGGTGCTGATTGATATTCTTGAGGGGGTACCGGCTGGAAAGGCATTGGATTTGATGGAAGCTGCACCCATTGAAAAGCATGACGCCGCTGTCATTGGGGCAACAGGGGATTATTCACCGGCAAAAGATTCCGACATTGTTATCATTACGGCCGGGATTCCAAGAAAGCCGGGCATGAGCCGTGACGACCTTTTGTCCACAAATATGGGAATCATGGATGCTGTTACCAAGGGCGTTGCGGCGGTTGCTCCCAATGCCGTGTTGATCATTGTGAGCAATCCACTGGATGCCATGTGCCACGTGGCCTACAATGCCAGCGGGTTTCCCAAAAACAGGGTGCTTGGCATGGCGGGGGTTCTCGATTCGGCTCGTTTCCGCGCTTTCATCGCCATGGAGTTGAATGTCTCCGTTGAGAATACCCATGCCTTTGTCCTGGGAGGGCATGGTGATACCATGGTTCCCCTCCCACGGTTTTCAACGGTTGCGGGCATCCCCATCACCCAGTTGATGGCGCCGGAAAGGATTGATGCGCTGGTAGACCGAACACGCAATGGCGGCGCTGAAATCGTTGGATTGCTCAAGACCGGCAGCGCCTACTATGCACCAGCTTCCGCTGCTGTGGAAATGGCCGAGGCCATCCTCAAGGACAAGAAAAAAATCCTGCCCTGTGCCGCCTGTTTAGATGGAGAGTACGGCATCAGCGATCTGTTTATTGGTGTTCCCGTGAAACTGGGGGCGAACGGCGCTGAAGAAATTATTGAAATCGAACTGACCGATGACGAGAAAGCCGCCCTTAATCATTCCGCCGATGCGGTTCGCGGTCTGGTTGAAGACATGAAGCGGCTCAACTGAGATTCGCCGGTTGACCGCTGGAGAGAAAGAGACTGTCAACCGGTTGATGCCCTTTCTTTTTGCCCCTGGGCCGTACAGGGGCACAGGGGAGGGGCTCAATTAATTCTTGCGGCCTTTCTTTTTGCCCCTGAATTCACTTCGGTAGTAGTATTCCAGGTATTTTGAAACGCACAGTTTCATGTCTTTCCGTTCGCAGATTTCCTGAATGCCCCTGATATCATGATAGTAATCAAGGTCATTGTATATTTCGCCGGAAATTTCGTTCAGGGATTGGGATCTTACCAGTTTTTCATTGACGTCGAATCCTCTTGATTTCATCACCCGGGGGCCCGCGAAAATCACCAGGGCTCCGGGCTCGGCGATGACAATGTCCCCCAGGGCCGCATAGCTGGCAATGGCCCCGCCCGTGGCCGGGTCCGCGAGAATCGATAGGTAAGGCAGTCCGCTTTTTCTGAGGCGGTTAATGGATTCAATGGTTTTTACCATTTGCATCAGTGCTGATATACCTTCGTAGAGCCTTGCGCCGCCAGAGCAACACAGGCTGATAAAAGGCAGATTCTTCTGGATGGCGTAATCCACCCCCCTTCTGAATTTTTCACCGAATACCACCCCCATGGATCCGCCGCAGTAGTAGAATGTACTCAACGCCATGACAGTACGCATCTGGTTGACCCGGGCGCTGCCCACCACCAGGGATTCGTTGAAATGGGAATGCCCTTCCTGTTTGGCCAGAAATTCCCTGTAATAGTCCGTAATGGCGGCCTCTTCCAGGAGTTGGTCAACGGTTAAATTCCGGTAGAGTTCATGAAAACTTCCCGTATCGGCCAGACAGTCTATCCAGCCGCTGGCGCCCAGGATATAGGAAAAACCGCATTCCGGGCATACATTGAAGTTATCCAGCAGCGCCTGTAGCGGAATCAGTTTGCCGCAGCCTTTTCGTCGTTTATCGCCCTGTTTGCCGGCACCGCATTCGATCAGTTCATGGTTGGTCGGCGCATGCTGAAGGTTGCCGTACCCATCACCCACTTCCGTCAGACTCGTATAATTGACAATCTCGATGTTCGGCGGCGGTTTTCGAAAGGCTTTCTTGATGGGGGTTTCGATATATCGTTTTATATCGTAGAATTTTCCACTTCCTTTGGAAAGACCATATTTCTTTGCTCTGATTTCCCGCCGTTTTATTAGTTTTTCAATTTTGGATCGCGACAGATCCTTTATGGCTTTGGTCAGAAATTGATCGATATTCCGGGTCATGGCGGTGGTATCGGTAACATCCTCGGCGAAGGGCACAATGCGGTCGATAACATCCAGATTTTTCAGGTCTTTAGCGCCCGGTTTCAAAATGGCCAGAGCGTCTTCAATCCGTTCCGGATCTCTGAACACAATGGAGGCCATGCTTTCAGGGGGGGCGGTGGCATAAAGGGCATCCTCCATCTGACCCCGTATATCGGTGACCTGAATCGCCAGGGCGCCGCCGCTGCCCCCCTCTCCAAGAATCAGAGAGACGGTTCTGATGGGAATGGTCAGAAATTCCCGGATCAGTTGGGCGATAAAAAAAGCCTGGAACCGCTGGGCCGAATACATGGAAATATCGGCCCCGTAGGTATCGATAATGGAAAAAAGAAAGGTGTTTTCCGGATCCTGATCACAGGCCTCTTTCAAAACGGAAAGGATTACCGAGTGGTCATCGGAGGTGGGCATGCCGTAATTCAGTTTCTT
>CAYSFQ010000123.1:0-4694 GCA_964430575.1 uncultured Desulfobacteraceae bacterium | reverse complement strand
TCAGGGGTTGTGGTGGAACCCAGGCTGAACTCCAGTTTAAACCGCAGATTTTCCGGCGCGCTGTGGGGCCAGATTTTATCATAGTCAAACATGACCAGATAGTTGGCCAGAATAAATCCGATCTTACTATCGGGATGGAAAGTGTTGCCATAACTGAGCGCAAAACCATGACGGGTGGGAACATATTCGGTGTCTTGGTCCTCGGCCAGTGATGTTTTGTTAAACAGCATCAACACAAAAAAAGTCAACCCAAGCACGAACAGGGCCTGTTTCAGTTTCATATGACAACACCTTCCTTTAACAAAGATAGAAATTCGGTCCATGTTGAAACACGGGGTACGCTCTCGTGGGGATCATCTGTCTCACTGGGCGACATGTGCGCGGGAATCGGCGGTTTCTTATCCTGGACGTAAGTAAACCAGACGGGTTGGATCCCCGCCGCTAAAGCCCCATTCACATCCGCATCCACATCATCTCCCACATACATGATTTCGTCCATGGGCACGTCAAAACCACCTGTCAACTCGCGAAAGACTTTCCTGTGGGGTTTTCGATACCCCAATTGTCCGGATATGAGCGTTACCTCAAAAAAAGGCGCTAATCCCAGGCGATTTATGATCTCCAGAGCGGCGGGCCAATGGGTGAAATTACTCAACAGCCCAAGTTGAACCTCATCCTTCAATCTTTCCAGCATGGATCTGGTTCCGGGCACACGATAGCAGAAATCGTAAAAGGTGGAAAAGTACGCCTCGACCGTAGCAGCTATTCTGGGATCATCCGGCAGGACATGGTACCCGAATTTTTCCAGAGCAGCACTGATCCAGAAACGGTTGTGGGTTTCTTTGCCATTTTCTCTGGCCTGTTTGATAAACATCATGGCCGCTTTGTAATAGGCTTTTTTGAAAGCATCTTCCTCGGGATAAAACCCATTCTGTTCAAGGCTCTCTTGCAGGCGTGAAAGAGCCTTTACAAGGGTATCCGGCTCTGCCATCACCAGTGTATTGAAAAGATCAAAACCAATGGCGCTGATGTGGTTCATCGTTTTTTCCTGTTCAGCATAAAATAGAGATAACCGTCATTACCATCACAACCATAATTTTATATTTTCGCACGCCGGACGGAATTGATCAAGAAAGAAACCGCTTACGGTTACGGGCATCCCGGTTTGAACACGGAAACCGAACGAAATTTGACAACTTTCAACTCAAAAGTATATTGTCCTCCATGACAAATACTGTCTATCTAATTCTATCGGATATGAGGATAAAAGGCGCATAGGCCAATGGACCATTGGTATACATTTGCCACCATTGCCCTGTTTTTTCTGGGTGTTCAGCGGTTTCTGTACAAGGTTTCGGCAGAGCGGCGATGCAATTCGGCCTGGACCAGTTTCTCTTTCATGGGCACGGTGGCATTTCTGAGCACGGTTCTGTTTTTCGCCCTGGATGAAACGGTCCAAAATATTGGTTTCCTGTTGTTTATCGCTCTGGCCAACAGCCTGACCTTTTTTATTGCTACCATGAGCAACATGGAGGCCCTCAAACGTATTCCCTCAAGTGTTGCATACCCGGTCATTCGCCTCAATGCGGCCGTTGTTGTCATTTTTTCTATTTTCTATTTTGGGGATGATCTGTCTGCTTATCAGGGGGTGGGAATCCTTCTGGCCATGAGCGCCGTGGTGATTCTGGCCCGGGATACGGCCGGAAAGGACGAAAGTGTTGGAAACACCCGGCTGGGCTTTCTGTTCATCGGGATCGCCATACTGGCCGGCGCTCTGTCATCCATATCGAGTAAATTTGCAGCCCTTTATGCCAACAAAATGGCCTTCATTGCCGTCTCTTACACCTTTGCCACCCTGTTTTCATTTGCTTCTCGAAAAAAAGCGCAGTCTGAGGATGCAAACACCCACCACAGGGACGCCCTTCTCATCGGTTTTTTTATGGGTTTGATCAATCTGGCGGGGTTTTACTGCTATCTCAAGGCCCTGTCAACAGGTCCCCTGTCCATCGTTACATCAATCACGGCCATGCATTTTGTCATCGCCATCATTTTATCCACCGTGATTTACAAGGAAAAGCTCAACCCATGGCGGATCACGGGTATTTTCCTGACCATGGTGTCTGTCCTGCTGCTACGGATGTGACGTCTTGTGGGATGCTTATCCTTGCCTTTCCGTGGTACCTGCAGTACCCTTACCCCCGTACCATTTTTTGTATTTGAACGGGCTATTGAGGAAGAAGCCGTTGTACGATTTCCCAGACCATAGACCACTACCGCCGGTCCTGCAACAATCTTACAATTTTCGACGTCGCTGTCTGATGATCGACAAATTCCGGTACCATTTTGTCGATGAGGGAAATCCACAAAACCCGCCTATTCTGATGCTCCACGGCAATCCCACCTGGTCTTTCTATTTCAGGCGCTTGATCGCAGCACTCAGCAAAACGCATCACGTTATTGCTCCGGACCATATGGGCTGTGGCTTGTCGGACAAACCCCAAGTCTATCCCTATCGCTTGAGCAACCATATGGAAAATGTGGGCAACCTCATCGATCATCTGCATTTGAAGCGTATTACACTGGTCTGCCACGACTGGGGCGGGGCCATCGGGATGGGCGTGGCCGCACGCCGGCCTGATCTTTTCGACCGCTTTGTGATTCTAAACACGGCTGCATGGCGTTCCATTCGCATGCCGAAACGGATCGCTGTGTGCCGGATCCCGTTTTTCGGCGCCTTGGCGGTACGCGGTTTCAATGGCTTTGCCCTGGCCGCAACCCGGATGGCCGTAGCACGGCCCCTTGAAAAAGTTGCAAAGACGGGTTTGCTTTACCCGTACAACAACTGGAAAAACCGTATTGCCATATTGCGTTTTGTCCAAGACATTCCCATGAATCCATCCCACCCTTCCTATGATTGCCTGAAAGAAACAGAAAGGCTTCTCTACCGGCTGCGAGATAAACCCATGAAAATCTGCTGGGGCATGAAAGACTGGTGTTTCGATGCCGTATTTCTTGAGCAATGGCAGCAACGCTTTCCAGAGGCGGACATCAATAAATACCCGGGTGCCGGCCACTATATTCTGGAAGACGCCCATGAAGGCGTCATCCCGGACGTAAAAGCCTTTCTGTCCACTACGGAAACTTGACATCTTTGATACCATTAAAATAATCTTGTGCTCATACAGTAGGCGCTGCATTGCAAAATCGAAGAGGTAATCTCGGGATGAAAACCATCGGAAGACTGCATGTGCTGACGGATACGGCGCTCCAAAGCCGTTTTTCACACGTGACGCTAACAGAACTGGCCGTTTCAGGAGGAGCAGATACCATCCAGTTCCGCCAGAAAAACGGGTCCACAAAAGAATTGATTGAAACCGCCACCCTTATGAGACGTGTTTGCGCGGAAAAAGGGGCAACGTTCATTGTCAATGACCGGATCGATGTGGCCATTGCATCCGAGGCGGACGGTATTCACCTGGGCCAGGTTGATTTTCCCATTCCCCTGGCGAGAAAACTCCTGGGAAAAGACTGTATTATCGGCGGATCGGCCGCAACACTGGGAGAAATGGAAATCTGTATTCGGGAAGGTGCCGATTATGTTGGCTTTGGGCCGGTTTATCCCACCGGCAGCAAGGACGATGCGGGGCCCGTAAGCGGTATTGATATTCTGAAGAGAATCGTTGAATCATCGCCGGTGCCGGTCATTGCCATCGGTGGCATTGACCAGAACAACGCATCCCACGTGATGGGCGCGGGCGCCCATGGAATTGCCGTTATTTCTGCTGTCTGTTGCCGTGACGACCCGCAAGAAGCCACACGGGAACTCCATGGTGCGGTTCATGAGACCGTCTTCCCCGGGTGAGGTTTTTCCTGCTCACCATTCATTGAATACCGGCACTACCTTCCCGCATCCATGAGCTGTCGGGCAATAATTTCATTCATGATCTCGTGGGTCCCACCACCTATCTCCTGGTACAAAACCCTTGACGTTCAGTTTAAGCAATATTATCATAGTAAGAAATCCTGGAAGTAAGGAGAAAAGGAAATGCTGGCAAAGCTTACATCGAAGAATCAGATTACCATTCCCAAAGGGATTATGGTCAGACTTCCGGATGTCCAATATTTTGACGTGGAGTATGTGGAGGGAAGGATTCTGATGAAGCCCTTAAAGGTGTTTGGGACCGACCTTGAAGAAGTGAGAGCAAAAATAAAGCGCCTGGGCCTTTCCGAGGATTGCGTCGATGAGGCCGTACGCTGGGCGCGTTCCAAATGAAAAGGGTTGTGGTCGATACCAATGTACTTGTGAGCGGCCTCCTGTTCAATGGCAAACCCGGTGAACTGGTCAAGCTCTGGAAAAAAGGTCGAATTGTTCCACTCTGTTCGAAAGAAATCGTAAAAGAGTATCTTCGCGTTCTGGCCTATCCGAAGTTTCAGCTCTCTGGATCCGAGATCGATTTCCTCCTGACCCATGAAATCCTACCCTATTTCGAGGTGTTAACGGTTAAACCCGGCAAGCCTTTTGTGACAATGGATCCATCGGATGACAAATTTATCTGGTGCGCTATTGAAGGTTACGCAGAGGTGATTGTCTCTGGAGACGAACACCTTCTGAATCTCTCGCCAAACCCCGTGCCCGTAACCACAGTCACACTGTTTTTGGAAGCGAGCTAACTCTGCGTGAAGTTTATCAACAT
>CAYSFQ010000122.1:0-4711 GCA_964430575.1 uncultured Desulfobacteraceae bacterium | reverse complement strand
TGTTGATACCCACCACTTCACCATAAAGATTCACCAATGGTCCGCCGCTGCTTCCTGGGTTGATGGCCGAATCCGTCTGGATAAAATCGACCAGTTTTTCACTAAGGCCGGGAGAGATCCGTTCCGTTGCGCTGACGATCCCCGATGTCACCGAGTGTCTTAACCCTAATGGGTTCCCGATGGTCAGCACCATCTCGCCGATGCGCAGACTGTCCGAATTACCCAGAGGAAGAACGGTCAGCAGGTGATCCGGTTCGATGCGGATAAGCGCCGTATCGGTAATGCGATCTGCGCCCACGATCTTGGCAGCATATTCCTTTCTTCCTTCCGAAAGGACCACGCGAATATCCGTGGCGTTATGTATAACATGGGCGTTTGTGAGAATATACCCCTGTTCATTGATAATAAACCCGGAACCCAGGCTGAATCCTTCGGTATTGTAGGGAATAGGAACTTTAAAAGGTATAATATCGAACAGATAGGAAAGAAGCGGGATTCGGACAATGTCATTGGGTGACACACCGACACGGGCTTCCTTTTCCTCCAGGTTTCGGGTGTAGATGTTGACGACGCCCCCTTTGACCCTTTCCACAACATCGGCAAAGGTGTTGTTATGAATAACCACATTATCCCGTTCTTCAGATACCTCCCGTTCAACCCACATTTGTTTCAGGTCTATATCTTCAAAAGAAAGTTCCTCAAAACTTTTGTCGAAAATGGGGTCGTTTTCGCTCACTAAAACCGCATCCATTCCCCTGTGGGACGATGACACAGTACAACCCCAGAGCGACTGCGCTATCACCAGCAAGACCACAATCCAACATCCATATTCACGCAATCGCCACATCATAAGAACCGTTCACCCACATGGATGCGAAAAATGTCTTTCAAGCTTTCGGGCAGAGCCGATGGCGACCCTTTTACCACAATGAAATCTGCTTGCGTCCCTATTTTTATAAGCCCTTTTCGGTCGAGACCCAACAGGCTTGCATTGTTAAAGGAAGCGCACTTGATCGCCTCTTCAATGGAAAAGCCTGCATCCAGAAGAAGTTGCAACTCATCAACTAAGGCGCTGCCGTGGTGAACCCCCACACTGCCCGAATCCGTTCCAAGGGCAATGGGCACCCCCAACCTTCTTGCCAAAGCCATCTGTTCCATCTGGTGTTCCAGGTTTCTTAACGCCACCAGGCGTTCTTCTTCTCTTCCGTTGCCATGTTTCCCATAGGCTTTCATGGTACCGGCCGTGGGAACCCAAAAAACCTGCATCTCGGCCATAAAGTTCAGGTTCTGTTTTCCCATAAAAAAGCCGTGCTCAATGGAACTGCATCCCGCTTCCAGGGCGATTCGCACCGGAAGTTTCCCATTGGCATGCACCATGGTCTTAAGTCCCAGGCTGGAAGCGGCTTCCACCGTCTCTCTCAACGCCTTCAACTGAAATTGGGGTGGTGATTCTTTCCCGAAATATTTAAGACTGTTCAAGCCGGATTGAATGATCTTGACGTGATCAATGTCATTACTCTTGCGCAAAACCCCTTCTGCCAAACGACCCTTCCCCAGGGCACGGCCTACAAAGCTACCATACCTTCCGGGTTTATGCCACGCCTTTCCTGCCACATGAAGGCAAATGGAATCATATTTCTCTTCCATAAAATATTTCTTGTAGCGTTGGGTGTACCCATTCCTGTCTCCCCCATCTCTTACGGATAGGACGCCGTGGGCAAACAACTGCCCCAAGTGTTTGGAAATGGTTTCCCTTGCCTGCTGAAACCCTTCATTTAACTGATCCTTCCGCCTTTTTTGATCAGCAGTGCCGGACATGGGCAGGTGCACATGGGCGTCTGCCAGAGCCGGCAATAGTGTGTATCCTGATAGATCCATGAAGCTGGAAGGCTTCATGGGTTCAATGGAAAATGGCCGGATTTCCTCAAAAAAACCGTCCTTTATGCGTATGAGGACGTTTTCCTGGATGGGCGCACCGCTCCCATCAATGATCCATCCTGCCAAAATCGGTTTTTCATAGGACATTCTTTCTACCTGTTGCTCGAAAAAGACGAAAAACAACACTTCCCGTCAAACGTTCTTTTTCGACCACAGATTGACGTCAAGGTCAAGTACAAAGCCTTAAAGCCCCAAAACTCTCTTGGAAAGCGGCAGCATTTGTGTTATGAGGCATTGAACTTTATCTCATCTGAGGCACGCATGACAGAGGACCACAACAAACATCCCCTCTCCACGGAAGACAAGGAGATTATCCTTGTGGGCACGGCCCATGTGTCCACAGAAAGTGCCGATCTGGTAGAGCGTGTGATAGAAGAAGAGAAACCGGATACGGTGGCAGTGGAACTCTGCCAGTCCAGATACCAGGCCATGACCAATAAGAACCGGTGGCAGGAAACGGATTTGATCAAGGTGATCAGAGAAAAAAAGGCGTTTTTACTCCTTTCCAATCTCATGCTGGCCTCCTTCCAGAAAAAAATCGGGAAGAAACTGGGCATCAAGCCGGGTGAGGAGATGCTTCGCGCCGTCAATACGGCCAAGAAAATGGAAGCTGACATTCACCTGGCCGACCGGGATGTTCGAACCACCCTTTCCAGAACGTGGCGGCTTATGGGATTCTGGACGAAATTCAAACTCCTGCTCCAACTCATCACCTCCATGGGAGATGTGGAGGACATTGAAAAAGAGGACATCGAAAAACTGAAAGAGCGAGATGTCCTCGAAACCCTGCTGAGTGAACTGGGGAAAACCCTGCCGGATTTACAGCGGGTGCTCATTGATGAAAGGGATCAATACCTGGCACATAAAATCAGAACCGCTCCGGGAAAAAAAATCGTTGCCGTGGTCGGCGCCGGCCATGTTCCGGGTATCAAAAAATACTGGGAAGAACCCGTGGACATTGCTGCCCTTGAAATCATCCCGCCAAAGGGGAAATGGGGCGGATTTCTCAAATGGGGCATCCCTACGCTGGTCATTTTGTTGATCATTCTCGGCTTTTACATGGCGGGCGCCAGTGCAGGTGCTGATATGATCAAATGGTGGGTTCTGGCCAATGCGGTCCTGGCAGGCCTTGGCGCAGCCGTAGCCCTGGCGCACCCCCTCACGGTACTCGCCGCCATCATTGCATCCCCCATCACGTCGCTCAATCCCATGATTGCTGCGGGTTGGGTGGCCGGACTGGTGCAGGTCTTTCTGGTTAAACCGAAAGTGAAGGATTTTCAACGGCTGCCGGAAGACATTGTTTCCGTAAAGGGATTCTGGAAAAACAAGATCACCCGGATCCTGCTCATTGTGGTATTGACCAACCTGGGAAGTTCTCTCGGCGCGTTTGTGGCCATTCCTCTGATGGCAAAGGTGTTTTAGACACTGTAGTATTCCCTATACCAGGCAATAAAGGCCCTGATGCCCTCTTTCAGAGGTGTTTTCGGAGAGAATCCAAGCCTTTCTCTGGATTTCGTAATGTTGGCGGATGTTTCAGCCACATCACCCGGCTGCATGGGAAGCATGTTTTTCTCCGCTTTCCGCCCCAGTTCCAACTCAATGGCCTGAATAAAGTCCATCAATGTTGTGGAATCGGAATTACCCAGATTGAAGATCTCGTAGGGTGCCGGTTGTTCGATGGCGCTCACCGTACCGGCCACGATATCATCAATATAGGTGAAGTCCCGCCGCATGTCGCCATAATTGAAAACGTTGATGGGGCGATCGTGAAGGATCGCATCCGTAAAAAGAAAAAGAGCCATGTCCGGCCGGCCCCACGGACCATATACCGTAAAATACCTGAGCCCTGTACAGGGGATATCATACAGGTGGCTGTACGCATGGGCCATAAGTTCATTGGCCTTTTTCGTGGCTGCATAAAGGCTGATGGGATTATCGACCCGATCTTCCACGCTGTAGGGATTCTGCCTGTTTTTCCCATACACGGAGGATGACGAAGCGTAAACAAAATTCTCCACCTGAAACTCCCGGGCCATTTCAAGCAGGTTAAGAAAACCTTCGATATTGCTTTTCTGGTAGGAAAATGGATCTTTCAGGGAATGCCTGACCCCCGCCTGGGCTGCCAGATTGCAGATTCGGGTGATTTGATGCTCCCCAAATATCTGCTGCAGGGTTGGAAGATCCTGGATATCCCCTTTAATAAATCGGAAGTTCTCATGGGGGTTCAGCAAATCGAGCCGTGATTTCTTCAGATTTACGTCATAGTAAGGGTTCAGGTTGTCGATCCCTACCACATTATAACCCATATCCAGCAGTTTTCTGGAGAGATGAAAGCCGATAAACCCGGCTGACCCCGTTACCAGAATCGTCTGATCTGCAAATGCCATTGGTGTCCTTTCTCCCATGAGTTCAGATTTTTCATATCCTTAGTGCAAATGGCTTAAGAAGTAAACAACCTTGTTTTCTTCGTGAGTTTTGCAGCTTTTCGCGAACAAAAAAAGCGCCCGGGGAAAATAACTGATTTCCCCGAGCGCAGTCTTATCACATCAAAAACGGTTGAGCTGTTATAGCTTGGAGCGGGCTGATTACATCATGCCGCCCATACCACCCATACCGCCCATACCGCCACCCATACCGCCGGGAGGCATCGCGGGCATATCGGGAGCACCACCCTTTTCAGGCGCCTCGGCAATCATGGCCTCGGTGGTCAGAAGTAGAGATGAAACCGACGTGGCGTTCTGCAGGGCAAACCGGGTGACCTTTGTGGGATCGA
>CAYSFQ010000121.1:0-4781 GCA_964430575.1 uncultured Desulfobacteraceae bacterium | reverse complement strand
TGTCCACGGAAAAGCGGTGATTTCCCTTTTTCAGCAGCAGGGTATTGCCGGCATAGGTACAGTTCATGCTGTAGGTGGTCTGAAAACTGCGGTCCATGAAGACGCGGGCATTGGGCAGGTCTTCGGTTCGATTAAGGCCTTCGCTGTGAATATTGGCGTAGAAATGGCCCTGCCGCGCCACTTCTTCATCAAAGTGATCAAAAACATTCCGGTAGAGGAGTTCGGCGCTGTGGGACACATATAGGGAGCTGGTGACTTCAATGGCCGGGTTGGAACCCGGGGAACCCACAGGACCACGACTGTAAAAACCGACCACCATGGTTTTACCTTTCATGATGCCGGTCATTTTCTCCTCTACATCTTTTAAGGCATCATCCCGGTCCATTCGATTGGCCAGTGAGCTGATTTCCTCGCCCGGATTGGCGATATAAAACGTGCGGTCGATAATCCGGCCCTGTTCTGCCGCCAGATCGAAATGGATGGTGTGTTCTTCCATGGCCAGTTTCGCTTCTTCGCCCTTTTTCAGAGACATCTCATTGACTTTTGCGACATCCTCCTTTGAACCGGTATTGACGAAAATGTTATCAGGCTGACACATGATGATGGCATTGGCAATTTTCAGCAGGGCGTCAGTGTTCTTGATTTTCCGGATATTGGCCAGATTGACCGCATCCATCTCTTTTTCAAAAACCGCATGGGCCTCTTCGATTGTTGATACACCACCGATTTTCTGGATAATATCGTATCCAACCTTGTTCTGCAGCATCTCATTCATCTCCTTTTCGGAAGGGACGGAAAAAAATAGACATGGTTTAAGCGTTAAGAGTCTATGAGAATTGGGGGGATGAGTCAAGGGGTAAAAAGCTGCCATCCCGTTAAAATTTATCAACAATTAACAGAAAGTTATCTGAAATTCTAAATCACTATTGATTTTTCATTGTATATGTACTATTTTAAAAAGTTTTTAATTTAACAACAAACTGGCTGTGGCGCTTTTGCAGCGCACATCCGGATTCCAGCAAACGAAAGGTTCAGCGTTATATTATATGGATTTTGAAACATTAGGCTTAGAGCCACATCTCATCAGGGCAGTTCAGAAACTGGGTTTCACGGAACCCACGCCCATCCAGGGAAAGGCCATTCCCGCCATTATTGAAGGCCACCGGGACCTGGTGGGTCTGGCGCAGACGGGAACCGGCAAAACAGCGGCATACGGTTTGCCCCTGCTCCAGTTGATCGATTTTTCAAGGTCACAGGTCCAAGGCCTGATCCTGTGTCCCACCCGTGAGCTGTGCGTGCAGATTTCAAAGGATTTGGTCCGCTACAGCCGGTACGTCAAAAATGCGAAAATCGTTGCGATCTACGGCGGCGCCGGCATGGAACCCCAGATCCGGAAAATTAAAACCGGGGCCCAGATTATCGCCGCCACTCCGGGCCGGCTTCTGGACCTGATCCACAGAGGCATCGTCAACCTGAAGCACATCGATTATGTGGTTCTCGATGAGGCCGATGAAATGCTCACCATGGGGTTTCTGGAAGACCTGGACGAAATCCTGGCAAAAACCCCTTCCGAAAAAAGAACCTGGCTTTTTTCCGCCACCATGACGGCGCCCGTCGCCCGAATTTCGCGCAATTACATGAAGGACCCGGTGGAAATTACCATCGGACGAAGAAACAGCGGGGCCGGAAACATCTCCCATTTCAAATATGTGGTCATGGAAAAAGACCGGTATCCTGCGCTTAAACGGATCATCGACTATCATCCCAATATTTTCAGTCTGGTTTTCTGCAGAACCCGGAGAGAAACCCAAGCTGTGGCCGAAAAACTCATCAAAGACGGGTATAATGCGGAAAGCCTGCACGGTGAACTGTCCCAGACCCAGCGGGACTACGTCATGGGGCGGTTCAGGGAAAAAAGCCTGCAGATTCTCGTAGCCACGGACGTGGCCGCGCGCGGCCTGGATGTGGATGATATCAGTCATGTGATCCAGTATAATCTTCCGGATGAGCCCGGGGCTTATACCCACCGAAGCGGACGAACCGCAAGGGCCGGAAAATCAGGGACTTCCATTGTTCTCACGAATACCCGGGAAAATCGAAAACTGGCCCATGTGGAACAGGTTACCGGGGTCCGGTTTCAACACGAGAAAGTTCCCAGCGGCCGCGCCATCTGCGAAAAACAACTCTACGGCATGGTGGAAAGACTGGTGGCGGCCGACGTGAATCACGAAGAAATCGCCGCCTTTCTGCCCCCCGTATATGATACCCTGGCCGCGCTTTCAAAAGAAGAATTGATCCAGCATTTTGTATCCATCGAATTCAACCGGTTCCTGGACTACTATAAGAACTCCGGGGATATCAATGCCCGCCCCCCTCAGAAGAAAGCACCCAGAGGAAAGGGGAAAAGGCCCCCCGTTGGAAAAAGATCCTCAAAGGGTTTTCCGGAAAATCCGGCTCAGATTCGGAAGCTGTTCCTCAATTTTGGGCAACTGGACGACGTTCAGAAGGGCGCCATCACGCGACTGGTGTGCGACAAATCCGGTATTCGCTCCAGTCAGATTGGAAAAATAGAGGTCATGAGAGAATTTTCCTTCCTGGAAGTGGATGCCGATTCAGCGGCGCATGTCATGAAATCCATGAAAGGGGCCAGTCTGGATGGCAAAAGGGTTTCCATGGGCTTTGCGGAAAAAAAGAGCGAAAAATCGAGCAGATCGGGTAAAAAACGGGGGCTCAGGAAAAAATGGACGGCCAGAAACGGAAAGACATCAAAAGGGGTGCCCAGGTTTCCATCGTCACGAAACCGGACCAGCGCTCAGGCAAACGAACGGTGGGGATCATAAAAGACATCCTGACCCGATCTCCCACCCATCCTCACGGCATCAAGGTACGGCTCGTAGATGGGCAGGTGGGGAGAGTTAAGGAGATATTGTAGATTGCGGAATTGCGGAATTGAACAAAAAGAAAGCGCCCACCTCATTCCAGGTGGGCGCTTTTTTTTAATCGGTTATAATTGATCCGTACGAATCAGAACTACTGGGCAGCTTCCGACTGATAGTAACCCATCAGAATCTTTGCCACTTCCGGACGCGCAAATTCTGGGGGCAGATCCTCGCCAGCGGCCAGCATCTCGCGAACCTTTGTGCCTGACAGGAAGACCCAGTCGTCCTTGGTGTGATCGGTCACGCTGCCCATCATGATGACCTTGCCCAGCTTCTTGGAATAGGCGGTATGATCGCCGCGGTAGATATCGATGAGCAGATCGTCTTTGGTGATGTCGTCAAAAATGGTCTGAGCATCGAAACCACCATAGTAATCACCGACACCCGCGTGATCACGACCCACGATCAGGTGGGTGCAACCCATGTTCTGGCGGAAGACGGCATGGAGCACGGCCTCTTTGGGACCGGCGTAGAGCATATCAAAACCGTATCCCGTAATCATACAAGTGTTGGGCTCGAAATACAGCTCAACCATCTTGCGGATGGCGGCGTCGCGCACGTCAGCGGGGATGTCGCCCTTTTTCAATTTGCCCAGGAGCATGTGGATGACGGCACCGTCAGCGTTTACGGCTTCCATGGCCATCTTGGTCAGGCCCTCATGGGCGCGATGCATGGGGTTACGGGTCTGAAAGGCCACGACCGTTTCCCAGCCCAGTTTGCCGATTTCTTCGCGGATCTGCACGGCGGTCCGGAAAGTTTCGGGGAATTCCTTGTCAAAGTAGGAATAGTTGAGCACCTGGATGGGACCGGAGATGCCGATTTTACCGACGGTGTTAAAGGCGTTGACGCCGGGATGATCCATGTCGAGGGTGCGGAAAACACTCTCGGTCATTTCCTTCATCTCTTCATCGGTATACTCCTCAATGGCTTCCACATCCTGAATGGCGATCACTGGATTGCCTTCCACATTGGGATCGAGAAGGGCGATGCGTTTGGCATCTTTAATGGCACTGGCGTCTTCAACCATGTTGAGCACGGGGGTGGGCCAGAAAAAGCCGTTTGCCATGTGCATGTCTTTGGCCACGGCCATGGCGTCGGCTTTGTTCATGAAACCGGTCAGCGGATTGAAGTATCCGGAGCCCAGCATGACGGCATTGCCGGCAGCAGCGGAACTGATCAATATGGAAGGCAGCCCTGCGGCTTCCTTGATCAGCTCGGCACGTTTGGCGTCGTCTTGAACATACAAGGGGTTTAGCGTATCGGATCCATGGGGTTTAATCATTACATAGCCTCCTAAAATTTCAAATGGTATGGGTTGACAAAAAAAACATCACGCTTCTAAGGGCCTCGGCAAAAAATAAATGCGCAAGATCGCGCCGTATTTTGGTTCGTATACAAGGCGCATCCACCAGTGCATATTGGTGGATATGTGCCGGTGGATGCAACGCAGTAGACGGACCAAAGGACAAGCTGGATTGTGTATTTATTTTTTGCCGAGTCCCTAACATCATGGCTGCATTCATATGCAGACCATCGGATTCCAAACAGACACGCGATGGGGGCACAAACCACCCGCATCTTTAGACCAAATGTCAACTAACATGTTCTCAAATACATGTCAATAAAAGTTTGTGCAATTATTCACGTTGTGCAATTATTCACGCCATGGCAGCAATAACCGTTCCAGTTTTTCAAGGATCCACGCAAAGGAAACGCCCATCCCCGATAAAACCATAATACCGAACAGCAGCCGGGTGGTCTGCATGAGGTCCGCGGAGGATAATATGAGGAACCCGATCCCTTTGTCTGCGGCAATCATTTCGGCCGTCACCACCAGCAGAA
>CAYSFQ010000120.1:0-4903 GCA_964430575.1 uncultured Desulfobacteraceae bacterium | reverse complement strand
GATGCGGGCATGGGCATAGGGGCTTCTTTTGATTTTTCCCACCAACATGCCGGGCAGTTTCAGATCGGCTGTGTACTTTGCCTTTCCCATAACTTTGGCCCTGGAATCAACCCGTGGCATCCTTGTTCCTACTATGGTGTAATCAGACATATTTTTACTCCTTTGGATGACAATCGCAACAATGGTCCTGTGGCTGGGCCGCATGGGCTACCGCCTCGACAATTTTTGCATATCCGGTACACCGGCAGATATTTCCCGCAAGGGCCTTGCGGATGGCTTTTTCATCCGGTTTTGGATTTTCCGTAAGCAGTGCGTCCGCCGTCATGAGCATGCCGGGGGTGCAGAACCCGCATTGGACCGCACCGTGATCGATAAACGACTGCTGCAGATTTGACAATTCATCCCCGTTGGCAAGGCCTTCCACTGTTTTGATCTTTGCGCCCCGGGCTTCCAGGGCCAGGGTCAGGCAGGACCGGACCGGTTTGCCATCCATGTGAATGGTGCAGGACCCGCAAACCCCTTCGCCACAACTCTCTTTTGAGCCGGTCATGTCCAGTTGATCCCTCAGTACATCCAAAAGGGTTTCGTTAGGGTAGATCATGACCTCATGGGGTTTGCCGTTGATATTCAAGGTGATTTCTATCTTTTCCATTATTTCCATCCTTAAACTCCATTATGACCGGATTATCCATTTGAATTCTGAACCGCTTTTGCTGCTTCTCTGAGTGCCCGGAACACCATCAGGGCCACCATTTCACACCGGTATTCAAGGGTTGATCCCACATTGTGAACGGCAAATGTGGCAGCGCTGTCCATGGATGCGTCTGCGGCTTTTTGAAAAGCATCCTGATCATGAAGTTTTTTGCCATTTAATGAAGATGAAGCCTGGGCCAGAAACAGGGGGGCCCTGCCCATGGCACCCACAACAATCCGCGCTTCATCTATTTGATCTTTTTGTGCGTCAGACGGCCTTAAAAGAACGCCTGCGCAGACAATGGGGTAATCAATGGCCGACCGGTAGGCCAATCGTTTATAAGCGCTCCGAGCATTACTTACGGGAATGATGATCTCCTTAAGCAGTTCGTGGGATTCCATTCCATGAGGCATGATCCCGTCAGCGGTGTAAAATTGATCAAGATCCACCGTTCTTTCATGACCTTTATGGATCAGTACCAGTTTTGCACCCAGGGCCATGAGGGCTGTGGCGCCGTCTGACTGGCAGGTGGAGTTGCAACGGTCTGCGTTTTCCCGTGCATAGCAGATTTTTCCGCCGTCCTTGTGGCATGCCTGGCGGCCGGAACGGTGAAAATCGGACTGGTTGTAGTGATGGCACCGGTTGTCCTGAAGGATATTTCCCCCGATGGTGCCCCTGTAATGCTGTATGGTTGCTGCGCCGACTTTTTCACAGGCTTGAGAGAGTGCCCGGGCGTGTTCTTTAACCGGGCTGGAGGCAATAATGTCGGCCAGTGGCGTTCCTGCACCGATTTTAATACAATCTGTTTCCTTTTTAATGTATGATAGTTCGTTCAAGGAATTAAGACTGATCAAGACTTTTGGTTTTAACAGCCCTTTTTTCATCCTCACCAGGAGATCGGTCCCTCCGGCAAGAAGTTTGGCATCTTCCCTGTGAGTTGCCAGCAGGTCAAGAGCGCCTTCAAGATTATCGGGTTCCAGATAGTCAAATCTTGGTAACAGCATTTTTTTTCTCCCAAAATTACAAATATATTAATCCTGATAATGTGTACTGTATACAGTGTGAGCTGTCAAGGATTTTAGAAAGAAAATGCGGCATTTTTCCCTTGAATAAGCGGCGCTGTTCGCGTCACCGAAAATACGGATGAGTATTGCATAAATGAACAGATTTGTGCTATTTACAATTCTTCTGAAAACAATGTGAACGGTTATGTTCGGATGCTCTGGCAGGCACCGGCATATTGGAGTGAAAGTCATGAACAAAGCAATCAAACAATCCCTGAAAGACATTGTGGGTGATGAGAATTTCACTGATTCTCTGATCGACCGCATCGCCTACGCAAAAGATGCTTCGGAACATCAGCACAGACCTGATGCAGCCGTGTGGCCCATCAGCACCCAACAGGTGTCAGCTATCATGAAACTGGCAAACCGGGAAAAATTTCCGGTGGTCCCCAGGGGGGCCGGAACTTCTCTGGCGGGGCTGGCGGTGCCGGAGGAGGGCGGCGTCATACTGGACCTGGGACGTATGGACAAAATCATCGACATTAATATTGAAGACCGCCTGGCCGTGGTTCAGCCGGGGGTTATTTACGCAGAACTTGATCGTACCCTCTCCCCGCACGGTTTCTTTTTCCCCCCTGATCCCGCCAGCGGCTCGGTGTGTACCCTAGGCGGAAATGTGGCCACGAATGCCGGCGGCATCAAAGGGGCCAAATACGGTACCACCAAGGACTATGTACTGGCTTTGGAAGTGGTGCTTCCTGATGGTCGTATTCTGCGTACCGGCTCCAAGTGCATGAAAAGTGTGTCCGGTTACGATTTAACAAAACTTTTTGTGGGCTCCGAAG
Source organism: uncultured Desulfobacteraceae bacterium (assembly GCA_964430575.1). Lineage (GTDB taxonomy): Bacteria > Desulfobacterota > DSM-4660 > Desulfatiglandales > Desulfatiglandaceae > NaphS2. Next base: position 2,360 of record CAYSFQ010000120.1, on the reverse strand, counting down.
GAACCCTGGGCGTGATTACCGAAATCACTTTCAAGGTAAATCCGAAGCCACCCATGACGTCTACCGCCATGGCCACCTTTGAAACCCTGGAGGATGCCGGGAGGGCCATCAGTGAGATCATGTACTCCGGTATCATCCCCAGTGCCCTTGAGGTGGTTGATCAGCAATCTCTGATGGCTATCAATCAAAACACGGATCTCAACCTGCCGGAGGTAGAAGCCCTCCTCGTGGCTGAAACCGACGGATATACCAGGGAGGAGACTGACTTCCAAATGACCAAAATAGTCAACATCTTCGAGAAAAACAATGCCACCATGACCCGGAAGGCTGACTCGAAGGAAGAAGCGGAAGCCTTGTGGACCGCTCGAAAATCGGCTTATGGGGTCGTGGCCCGCATCAATAATAACCTCCTTGTAGAGGACTTGGCTGTGCCCATGAGTAAGGTCCCGGACATGCTGAGATTAATCTCCGAGCTCGCCAAAAAACATAAGCTCGCAATGCCAACCGTTGGACATGCCGGCGACGGCAACCTCCATCCTGTGGTCTGTTTCGACGGGACCAATGCGGATGAGGTCCGGCGAGTCGAAGAGGCATCTGAAGAACTGTTTAAAAAGGTGATTGAACTGGGCGGGACCTTGACCGGTGAGCATGGCATTGGATTGGCGAAATCGCCCTTTATGGCCCTTGAACACGATGAGGTCAGTATGGATATTATGCGCTCCATTAAGACGCTGTTTGATCCAAACAACATTCTCAATCCGGGTAAAATGGGGCTGGAGGCTTAAATGGAAGGAAACTACGAGTTTGAAAATAAATTCCGGGATCAGGTGCTCAGGTGCTCGAGCTGTGGATTTTGCAGGGCTGTCTGCCCCGTTTTCGGTCTCACCAAACGGCCCGCATTCAATGCCCGGGGAAAAATGCTGATCTTAAAAGAGGTCATGGACGGAAATGTTGAGCTGGGCGATGAGCTGGTGGAAACCCTTTTTCAGTGCACCACCTGTGCCAGCTGTGCGGATCAGTGCCCTTCGGGCGTGAACCCGCCGGAAATCATCAAGCAGGTGCGGAAAGACATGGTGCACCGTGGAACATGCCATCCGGCCTTTGATGGGATGAACCGGGTTCTGGAGGAGTACAGCAATATCTACGGAGAAGATGAGCCCGAAGATTTTGAAAGGGAGCGAAACAAAAAGGCTGAGTTTGTCTTTTTTATCGGCTGTGTGGGGTCCTACCGCGAAGATGAGGCCACCCTGGCGACCCTTGATATCCTGGATCATCTGAAGGTCGATTATACCCTCATTGATGAAGTCTGTTGCAGCGGCGCGCTGGAAGACGTGGGGTTTAACGTCAATCAAAGGCTTTCACAGAAAAATGTGGATCTCATTCTGGCCACCGGCGCAAAAACCGTTATTACCGGTTGCCCCTACTGTTCGAGGGCGTTCAAAAACAAAACCGAATACAGCGCTCTCAAAGATGCGGGGATCCACATCATCCATGTGAGCCAGTTCCTGAAGGATTTTGATCTGGGGGTCAAAACGGATCAGTTGGTTACCTACCACGACCCCTGCGATCTGGGAAGACACTGCGATATTTATGATGAACCCCGGGAAATCATCCGCAGAATAGCACCGAATTTTGTGGAAATGAGACATAGCCGGGCCGATGCCCTTTGCTGCGGCGCCGGGGGCGGCGTGCGGGGTGCTTTCCCCAAAAATTCCATCGCCATGGCGCGAAGGCGCCTGGCGGAAGTGGAAGAAATCGGTGCGGAAGTGGTGTTGACAGAATGTAATTCCTGTGTGCACAATCTCAATAATGCCAAACTGCGGGCGCAGAAATTTAAGATCTATACCACGACGCAGTTTTTGAACCAGCTTCTGGAAGCGTCCTGATCGGGCGCACTGAAACCAAAAATATTGGAGGGGCTTTATGAGTTCTGGTGATTGGGCCGGGTTAAAACTGCCTGGCATGCGAATGGTTCAGCAGCGGTTTGAAAGTGCGCCTGCCGCAGATGTATTGGATGAGATTGACCGGGAGTGGCCCCGAATTCATACGGGCCTGGATCTGCCTCCGGGGTCAAAGATCGCCATAGGCGTCGGCAGTCGGGGTATATCCAATCTGTCTGTTGTGGTGCAGGCGGTCGTGGCTCGTTTGAAAGAGGCTGGTTACGACCCTTTTGTGACGCCTGCCATGGGGTCCCATGGCGGTGCAACGGCACAAGGGCAGATGGATGTTCTGCGTCATCGGGGAATCACTGAAGAGAGTGTGGGGGCTCCGGTAAGGGCCACCATGGACGTAATTCCCATGGGTGAAATAAACGGCATTCCGCTCTTTCTTGACCGGCTGGCCCACGAAGCCGACGGCAT
>CAYSFQ010000119.1:0-5240 GCA_964430575.1 uncultured Desulfobacteraceae bacterium | reverse complement strand
GCTGCCGAAAACGATCTCACGAATGGACACAAACCAGGTCACATGATCCGGAAAAGCCGTATTCAGGGAGGTCGTCGCCACTTCGAGGAACCTTTCCAGAATGAACCAGAACCCGACCCCGTATATGCCCCCCAGGATATGCCCCAGGCCACCGATAATGCACATGGCCAGGTAATCGATGGACTGGTGGATGGTAAATGACTCATGGGTAATCACTTGCAGGTACTGGGCCATCAAGGCGCCGGCAATACCCGCAAAAAAGGAGGAGACCGCAAAACTCATGAGCCGGTACTTGAACACATGCACCCCGATAACTTCAGCAGCCAGGTATCGGTCCCGAATGGCCACAAACGCCCTTCCCGAACGGGCCCGAACGATGTTCTTGACGGCAAAGGTGGCGCCTACAGCCAGAATAAACGTCAGATAGTATAGATTGATATGATTATCAAACTGGATGGGTCCGATGGACCCGGGATCCACAAACAGGCCTTCCACTCCGCCTGTCAGGCTGTCCCAACGTCGAATGGTAAACTCGATAATGAACTGGGCCGCGATGGTGGCGATGGCCAGATAAAGCCCCCTCAGCCTCAGGGATGGGATGCCGAATATCATTCCCACCAGGGCCGCCATAACCCCGGACAGGGGAAGCGCCACAATAAAGGGAACACCCGCCTGCCCGATAAGAATGGTGCAGGTGTACGCCCCCACCCCCATGAAAGCAGCGTGTCCCAGGGAAATCTGCCCGGTAAACCCGGTCAAAACATTAAGCCCGTGACAGGCGATAATGGCAATGCCCGCCTCCGTCAGAATGGACACCATGTACTTGGAGGCCACCAGTGGAAAGAGCACCCAAGCGATCAGGAACGCGATCAACCAGGCCTTGACAAACCAGGTCTGGAAAATGCGCTCATCGCTTCGATAATTTTCATGAAATAGTCCGGCCGGCATAATTTAACGTCTCACAATCTGATACCGTTTTGTTCTTTAGACCCTTTCGATTTCTTCGATACCAAACAGGCCATAGGGTTTGATCATCAAAACCAGAACCAGCACAATAAAAGGGAAAACCTCGTTGATCGCCGGAATGTAAGGATCCAGATAGCCCGCTGAAAGAAATTCCAGAACCCCCACGATGAGTCCGCCAATAATGGCCCCCAGAATACTGTCCAGACCTCCCAGGATCACCGCTGGCAGAACCTTTAGGCCGATATAGCTTAAATCCACACCCACGCCCGCAATATTTCCCACCAGAATGCCACCGATGGAGGAGACCACCGCGGCAATGCACCAGCTCATGGCAAAAACCCCCTTGACGGAAATTCCCATGCTCTGGGCCGCGGTTTGATGATCCGCAACCGCTCTCATGAAAACGCCGGTGCGGGCATACTTGAAAAAGATGGCAAAAAAGATGAGCAATGCAAATGAAATTCCCATACTGTAAAGGTAGAGGTAGGTAAGTTTTACACCCCAGAAATCAATGGGTTGATCCGGAAAAATATTGAACTGCCGGATGTCGTTCCCCCATATCATGATCACAAGTCCCCGCATGATATAGGTGAGGCCCAGTGTCACCATAATGACCGAAATAATGGGTTCACCAATGAGGGGTCTGAGTACCAGACGTTCCACAGCCAGACCGAGAATGACGGAGAAAACCATGGTGAGCAGAAAAGACGCCACGAAACCCAGCCCGAAATCCAGAGTGAGGGAAAGGCAGAAATAGGCCCCCACCATCAGGAACTCTCCCTGGGCCAGGTTCAGAATGGAGGTAGCTTTGTAGATCAGAACAAACCCCAAAGCCACGAGCGCATAGATGGAACCCATGGAAAGCCCGCTCATGAGAAACTGCATGAAAAATTGAAATTCATTCATACTAGGACCTCCCCCCAAGTCGTCGCCAGAACCCCCGCTTTTCCAATTCGGCCTTCTCCGTTTTTTGGAGATTCATGACGCGAATCCTCAGATTGGTTCTAAGCGTAGCCGTTTTTCCATCCTGATAGCGGATTACCGCTTCAATGGGGATTTCCTCTACATCCCCATAAAGGGCAGCAATCTCCTTTGAATACTTCTCGTTGATAAATGCGCGTCGAATCTTCTTGGTGCGGGTGAGTTCTTCATCATCCGCATCCAGTTCCTTGTAAAGGAGCAGGAATTTTTGAATCCTGGCTTTTTCAGGCAATGTGCGGTTGACCCGCACCACTTCCCGTTCAATGAGGTCATACACTTCAGCGTTGGATGCCAGGTCCGAATAGGTGGTGTAACTGATCCGATGGTCTTCTGCCCATTTGCCCACATGCTTATAATCGATGCAGATCATGGTGGTCACATAGTCCTGCTCGTGCCCCAGAACCACTGTCTCCACGATATAGGGGCAGAATTTGAGCTTGTTTTCAATGAACATGGGGGAAAACCGGGCCCCGTTTCGAAGAAGCATCAGGTCTTTAATGCGATCGATGATCACCAGGTGACCGTCCGGGGTAAAATAACCGGCATCCCCTGAATGGAGCCATCCGTCGATGATGGTTTCTTTGGTTGCTGTTTCGTTTTTGAGGTATCCCTGAAATAGACCCGGCCCCCGGGAAATTACCTGGCCCACGCCCTCGCCATCCGGCTCGAAAATGGTAATCTCCGCAGCAGAGAGTGGAATGCCCACGGAATCAAAGTTAATGTCCCCGTCCCGATGGATGGTGGAGTATCCCGCCACTTCGGTCTGGCCGTAGATCTGCTTCAGGTTTACGCCGAGTGCGTGAAAAAATCTGAACACGTCGGGCCCCAGCGCTGCGCCACCGGTCATGGCCGAGCGCACCTTGCTGAATCCCAGGCGATCTCTCAGGGCGCGGAACATGGCCGTGTACGCCAGCCAATAGAGGATTTTCCATCCCAAAGAAGGTTTTTCCTTGTCAAATTTAAAATCGGCCCAGCGATACCCGATGGGAAGGCACAGATCGTAGACAATGCGTTTTAAAAAGGACGCATCCAGGTGTTTTACCATCACCTCACGGGAGATCCCTTCCCACATGCGGGGAGAGGCCACCACCAGGCTTGGGGCGATCTCATAGAGGTCGCTCATGGCCGTTTCCGGTTCTTCCGGAAAACTTACGGTGTAAGCCGAATAAAGGGAGGAAAAGACGCTCATGGTCTGTTCCACAATCCATGGAAGCGGAATAAAGGAGAGGAATTGATCATCGGGAGATTTAGGATCCACCCGGTCCAGGGCGGCCACCATACTCAGGATATTTCCATGGGTAAGCAACGTTCCCTTGGGATTTCCGGTCGTCCCGGACGTATAGCAGATGGTGGCAAGGTCCGTTTCTTTCACGGCCGAAAGATTCTTCCCAAATCGTTCCGGCTCCTTTTCGTGGATTTCCCGTCCCCGCTTCTCCACTTCATAGTAATCGATCAGGATATCCTCTTCGTAATCCCAGAGCCCCTTGGGATCCGTATAGATGATTTTCTGAACCCGGGGCAACTTGTCCCGCAAATCCAGGATCTTGTCCACCTGCTCCTGATCTTCAGCCACCAGCATGGCGGCTTCGGAATGATCGATGATATAGGCCACTTCCGACAAAATCGAATCCTGGAAAATGCCGAAGGGCACCGCTCCCGCCGCCTGGGCAGCCAGTTCCGCATAGATCCATTCCGGACGGTTGTTGCCGATAATCCCCAGCGCATCCCCGGGTTTCAATCCCATTGAAACGAGCCCCAGAGAAAAATCCCGGACGTGCTCAAAGTACTGCTGCCAGGTCACCGCCTGCCAGATGCCGTACTCCTTTTCACGAAGGGCCACTCGGGTGTGGCCAAATCGCCCGGCGTTTCTCTCCAGCAATGCCGGCAGGCTGTTCGGGATGGCCTTGGAATCAGGTTCTCTTGAATTCATATGCGCTCGAATCAAAGCCGGGAATAGGTTTTCTCATCTTCCCCCAGGTAAGCACGAACCACCTGGGGATCCTTTTGAATCTCTTCGGGGACGCCTTCGGCGATTTTCATGCCGAACTCCAGTACGCAGACATGGTCTGAGATATCCATGACCACGCCCATGTCATGTTCCACCAGAACGATGCTCACCCCCCACATGTCGTTCACATTGAGGATGAAGCGGGCCATGTCTTCGGTCTCCTCAAGATTCATGCCCGCCATGGGCTCGTCCAGGAGCAGTACCTCAGGGCGCATGGCCAGGGCCCTGGCCAGTTCAACACGCTTCTGAAGACCGTAAGGCAACGTGCCCACCACCTGCTTGCGGATGGCCTCAATTTCCAGAAGGTCGATAATGGTTTCTTCGATCTCTTTTCTGAGTTTCAGTTCTTCGCGAATGGTCCGTCCGTAATAGAGGATATCTGAAAAGATGCCCGATTTAAGGAATGTATGCCGCCCCAGCTTGATATTATCCAGGACCGTCATCCCTTTGAACAACTCAATATTCTGAAAGGTTCGAGCGATGCCCAATCCGGCAATGGCATGGGTGGGAAGGCTGGTGATATCCTCATCTTTATAGAAAATACGACCTTCCTGGGGGGTATAAAAACGGCTGATGCAGTTTAAAATGCAGGTTTTTCCGGCCCCATTGGGGCCGATGATGGCCAGCAGCTCACCTTTCAATAAACGTGTGCTAACGCCATTGAGGGCTCTGATACCCCCGAATGAGAGGCTCAGGTTATCGATCTTTACGACTATCTCGCGACTCAATCTGACTCCATTTCATTGGTGGGACCAAGCTTGGGTTACTGGGTTTTTGCCAACTGGAAAATACGCGGTAAAATGTTATTCTTTGGCCAAACAAAAGATTCTGCGGTAGTCAAACTGGAGGTGGGATACATTGTAAGCGAGTAGAAGGATTGGTGTCAAGGGCCAAAAAATGCCTCCACATGTTTTTCGCCCTCGGTTTCAAGGGTATGAACACACATTGACAAATCTTTTCAACATGGCGTGCCCTCATGCCTACCGGTAGTATCAACCAGTTCTGATCCATATAAAAATGGTAGAACATGACATATCTCAACCCTCGGTGCGCCGTTTGAATAATACAACATCTTGCCGCCTGAGCAGGACCGAGTTGTTCGATTTTTGGTGTTTCCCGGTTCCCCAGGAATCTTGAATTCTGATGATTTATGTGGTTGGGCTTTATGTTTCAGACGGAAGTTTAGATTCAGTATCCTTCTGTATGGTGAACCGGAAAGATAGGCGTCAATGTTCAGCTTTTTTCAGGCTTCCGAGTTCCGGGCTCAACGGAACAATGATATAGG
>CAYSFQ010000118.1:0-5287 GCA_964430575.1 uncultured Desulfobacteraceae bacterium | reverse complement strand
AAGAACTGTCCGGTTCCTATTTTGCTATTGAGAATGGATTGAAGTTTGTATCTTTGTCATAGTAATCGACTCCCTCAAATTTTTTAACTTTATTCATAATCAGATATGTGACCGGTGTCAGAAGTGTCTCAACCATTGTTTTCATTATCCACCCGGCGATAATGCCTTTAAAGAGCACATTGCCGGACATTACACCCCCTAAGGCAATAACGTAAAAGACGGCGGTATTCAAAAACTGCCCAACTACTGTCGAGGCAATAATGCGCAGCCAAAGAAAACGACCATTTGTCAACACTTTAAGTTTGGCCAGCACATAATTGTTAGAGATGTCCCCTATGAAGATGGCCAGCCACCCACCCACCAATACACGGGGGATAACACCAAAAACAGTTTTGTATGCAGGTCCGTCATCAAAAAATGGGGCCGCAGGTACTGCCACCGCAATTTGGTAGAAAATCCCTGCCAGTACAGATGCAAAAAGTGTGTACCAAAGAATTCTTCGTGCACAGGCATATCCATAAACTTCTGTAATGATATCTGAAATGATATATGTGAACGGAAAATAGAGTACGGTGACTGATACTCCGAAGTTGAATAACAGGACGATTTTTGCGGCGGTCGCGTCAGATATGAGCTGGAATGTCACATTAAGAACCAAAAACAATGTGAGCAGCCGAAACTGTTTTGAACCCATAATGACCCCTTACAAAATACTACGCCACATTTTTTTGGAATCACTGGCTTTCACGTCAGTACCCCGTAGTTCTTTAATTTTTTACGAAGGGTCTTTCGGGTAATACCCAGTCTTCTGGCGGCCTCGCTCTTGTTGCCGGAGGTTGATGCGAGGGTCTTCAGGATGGTTTCCTTTTCCATTATTTCCAGGGGAACACCCTCATCCGGTATTTGCAGGGATGAATCAACAACCTTTTCTTGCTGAAGGTTCTGGACTTCCAGGGGTAGATCATCGGGTTGAATATATTCAGACCGGCTCATGACCACAGCCCGTTCCACCGCATTCATCAATTCCCGTACATTCCCCGGCCAGCCATATCGCAGCATTTGATCCATGGCGTGCGGAGAAAATCCCTTGACATCCTTGCGGTTTTTTCGAGAAAAACGTTCCATGAAATGACGTGCCAGCAAGGGGATATCTTCTTTTCTCTCGGCCATGGAAGGCACTGTCAGTGTCACCACGTTCAGGCGGTAATAGAGATCCTCACGGAAACGACCAGCCTCTATCTCCCGGAGAAGATCCTTATTGGTTGCTGCGATCACTCTGACATCCACTTTAAGCAGCTCTTCGCCGCCAACCCTGAAAAACTCCATTTCCTGCAGGGCGCGCAAGAGTTTGACCTGCATGGATAATGACATTTCACCCACTTCATCCAGAAAAAGACTGCCACCGTCTGCCTGGCGGAACTTCCCTTCTTTACGTTTGTGTGCCCCGGTAAAAGCCCCTTTTTCATGGCCGAAAAGCTCCGACTCCAGAAGGGTTTCGGTAACGGCTGCGCAATTCATCTTTACAAAGGCTTCATCCTTTCTCGGGCTGTTATAGTGGACGGCTCCGGCAATCAATTCCTTGCCGGAGCCCGATTCCCCGGTCACCAGGACGGTGGCTTCGGAAGGGGCCACCTGGGCCACGGTTTCCAGAAGATCTACCATGAGCTGGCTGCGGCCGATGATGTTCTGGGTGTCAAACTGATGTCCCAGCCGCTCTTTCAGGATCCGGTTTTCCTCTTTCAGATGCCGGTGATCCATGGCCCGCGCCATAACCAGACGCAATTCATCAAAGTCCAGGGGTTTGGTCAGATAATCATAAGCCCCTTTTTTTAGAGCCGAAACGGCTGTTTCGACGGAGGAATAGGCGGTCATAATGATGATGGGAATGGCCGGGTTATACTTTTGAATCTCTTCCAGGGCTTCAAGACCAGAGACTTTGATCATGCGAATGTCCATCAATATAAGGTCGAATGCTCTCCCGTGGACCTTCAAAATGGCCGTCTGGCCGTCATCCGCCTCTTCTATTGCATAGCCCCACCCTGAAAGAAGTGTGCACAACATGATTCTGTGGGCATGGTCATCGTCTACCACCAGGACCATTCTTTCTTTGTTCGTCATGAATTTAATCCTCCAGGGCTTGGGGGATGACCATGGTGATGGTGGTCCCTTCGCCGCGCCGGCTTTTGACCTGGATTTCCCCTTTGTGAGATTCTATGATCTTGTGCACAATAGCAAGCCCCAGGCCTGTTCCGGAGGTCTTTGTGGTAAAATAGGGATCAAATAAATGGGGCAGGTCTTCTGGCTTGATCCCCGGACCCGTGTCCGATACAGTGATTTGAATGCTCTGATTCGTGTCCACCCGATGACACGCCACGGAAAGCTCACCCCCCCCCTCCATGGCTTCCAGGGCGTTCAAGTATAAATTCAGGAGAACCTGCTTGATTCTGTCCGGGTCAATCTGTACGGTGTTGATACGGGGATCACTTTCCACATTCAGGGTGATACCCTTTTGTCGGGCATCCCCTTCTACCATTTTCATGGAATGGCGGATCAGGACGTCCAGCTGTGTGGCTCTTTTTTGAATGGACATGGGGCGGGCGAATTCCAGAAGCTGCCCGATGACCCGATCAAGCCGTTCTACTTCCTGGATCATGATTTCGGCGGTCTGCTGGTCTCTCGGTGTGTCACGGTACCGCTCTTTAAAATAGGTGGCAAACCCCTTGATGGAGCTTAACGGGTTCCTGATTTCATGGGCCACCCCTGCGGCCAGCCTGCCGATGGATGCCAGGCGCTGGCTCCGAGCAATTTCCTTTTTGAGGTGCTGGATCTCGGTTAAATCCCTGAAAAGGATCACCCACCCCAGGGCCGCGCCGTCTTCTCCCGTCAATGCCGTGCCAATGACCTCCAGGGGCAGGGCCCTTTCATTGTTGAGCGAAGCCTCCAGTTCCCTGTTAATGGGTCCCGATTCCGTTTTCAGCTGGTTGAAGAAATCCTGGAAAGAGAGGGGTAAAATTTCGGGGAGTCGGTTTCCAAAAGCTTGATCGGCGCTGATGCCGAGCATGGATTCGGCGGTCTGGTTGAAAGAGGCGATCTGTTCTTCCGGATCGATGGCAACAAGCCCCATGGGCATGTTTTCAACCAGGTTGTCTGAAAAGGCTTTGACCCTGGAAAAGGAGGTCCTGGCGGAACGATAGGCCTGCGCCATAAACAGGGTTACAATGCCGGCAAACCCGATAAGGAGAAAAATAAAACCCATCAAGACACTGCGATGAGTGTCTTCTCTGGCGGCATTTTCAACCGACGTCATGTCCAATCCCACAAAGATGACCTGGGCCCCGCGGTCGGGTGATTCTTGGGGGTTCATATGACCTCGGCACCAGTCGCCGGAACCCATCCCCGGGTTACGTCTGCTGCTTCTGCCCTGCATGGGAACGAATTGGCGAAACACTTCAAAAACCTTTTTTCCCTCACCGGTATAAACCTCGCGCCAGTGAAGGTTGTGGGATTGTGAAATTCGGGGTAAATCAAGGCTTTCACCATAAGGTTTTCCGATATCGGCAGGATTGCTGTCAGCCAGAATCTTTCCACCCGCATTGGCCACCAGGATGTAGACAATATCCTTTTGCTGGGCGGTTTCCGAGAGCAATCGCTGTACCTGGGCGCCGCCCCATCGCATGCCCATCATGCCGGTTCGGGCGCCGGCCTCAAAGGAGCGTATAAGCGCCGCCCCCTTTTCCTTTAGAAGGGAAATGGTGTTTTCTTTCTGGCGGTTGATCGAATCCACCGTCACGAAGAAGAAAATAGGCGCCAGGACCAGTACAGCGCCGATGATCACCCAGGGGGGAACCGAGAGCCATGGTTTCTTTTTATTCATGTGACGCATCATAATGGTCCTGATAAGCAAGAATAGTACCGAAATTAAAAAACAGGTCTGCGACAGGAAATATTTTTCCAGAAGCGCTGCAACCCATCATCCATGTGGATACTTTGTACCCACCCGGATACGCGGACCGGGTACAAAGTATCCTCTTTTTTAATGATCGCTGCAAGGCCAAAAATCGGATTTCGGGTTAGAAAACCTGAAAACCATGTCTTTTCAATAGCTTGAATTTGATTCTGTTCATTTGGCACGACCATTGCTCTATAATGGCTCCAAGGATTAAAAACTTTTAAAATTTTGGAGGTGCATCATGAAAAAATTGGTAACCGTTTTAGGCGTATTTCTGTTGGTTGGTGTTATTGCTTATCCCGTCTTTGCAAGAGGTCCCGGGTGGGGTTATGGCGGCGGCGGTCCCGGTTCTTGTTGGCAGGATCGGGGGGGCTATCACGCTGTGGCTCCTGAGCAGCAGCAGAAGCTCAACACCCTGGATCAGAAATTTTTCAATGAAACTTCAGCCACGAGAAACAGCATCTGGAAAAAACAAAACGAAATGACAGTTCTTTTAAATGGAGAAAATCCGGATCTGGAAAAATTGCGAACCCTGCAGAAAGAAATCAGTGGACTGAAAGCGCAGATGGCCGAAAAACGCCTCGCCTACAGGCTTGAAACCCGCAAGGTGGCGCCGGAAGGTAATTATGGCGGGGGCTACGGTAGAGGCCGTGGCGGAAATCGTGGGAATTGGGGCGGCCGTTGTTGGAATTAGCCTTCCTCCTTTTCAAAAATGGTTGACCCCATGGGGGCTCTTCATCGGAAGGGCCCCTTTTTCTACTCCCATACGGTCAATTAGGAGCGCAATATGGTTCTTAAGACGTGAACAGATGAACTGACTGATGATGGCGATTTCTTCTCCCACCTGATTGTATTTAATATCCATGATATCCATATAAAGACGGTTTACAGATGGGTATAGATCTCTGGCCGGATCAAAGTATATGGCGCGGTAAGTGTTCTTGCCCAGGAGGATGACCGTGAAATCTGCTTCTGGACAGACCTGACGGATGACCTTTGTAGCATTTTCCGGATAAATGACAAGGGGCCTTTTGTTTTGAATGCAAAAGGCAATGTCCTTCTGCGAAATCTGGTGCCAGAGCTCGCGCCATTGGCTTTCCGTGAGTTTCGGGTATGGCGGCTTCGAGAGTTTTCTTTTAAGGCTTTCCCGGGTTGTCTTGAGGATTTCTTTTTTTAGTTTGATAAATATGTTTTCCAGAAATTCCGTTGGTTTAAAGCCATACTCGGACAGGGATGGGTGATTTTTTCCAAAGATAAACTCTTTGGTCATGGAGGCCAAAAACGCAATTCTGACCGTGTCTTTGTTTCCCCGGCTTCCGATGGGTTTGCATCGGAATT
>CAYSFQ010000117.1:0-5290 GCA_964430575.1 uncultured Desulfobacteraceae bacterium | reverse complement strand
TCAGAGGGTTCCCGGGTCCACCAGCCGCGGGTCCGCATGAGCAGCTCTCTGCCCTTCAAGCGACGGGGGGTAACCAGGTCGATGTTCCTGAACAGGGCATCCCAACCGATCTGGGCCGGCGCTTTCAGCACGGGGCTCACGGGATCGTGATATATCCTGCAACGTCCGAAAAGACGAAGGGTGGTCGAGGGAGAAAGCCCTGACCTCTCAATCAATGGTCCTTTTGCTTCCTCCATCTGCTTAAACACCCGCCGCATCTTTTGAACGGCGGGATCCCTGCCAAACTCATCTGATTCCATCATTTTTTTCATCGCTTTTCCCGGCAATTTTTTCCAGGACAGCCTCAAGTTTTTCCAATTTTTCTCCGTAACCGGCCCAATCACCCCGGTGTAGGTTGGCTTTGGCCTGGTTGTAATACTCAAGGGCCAGAACACCCAGATCCGAGGTTTCAAGGAACTTCGTAGCGGCCGGCACATCGGTTTCCCCGGGCCTTGTCCCTTTACCCAGCACACTGCTCAAAGCCAGGTCAAGGGTCCGTTCCATGGCCACCCGGTTGCCGACAGCTACAATCACGCGCTTTAACTCGGGCAGGGATGCAGCCCGGGTCGGATCGCCTCCTGATGAAGCCGGTCCCAGTTTTGACTTGAGTTTCTGAACCCCTCCAGCGGGCCGTCCACCGGTGGAAGGAGCGGGGATGTCCTCCTGTTTGGCCTCCAGGTAGATGGGTTCCACATAAACAAAAGCGTCCAACACGGGAATGGCCAGAAGGTTCCCGCGAATGACCCGGGAGCCTTTTTGATCCCACAAGCTCAACTCCCGGGATATATCAGTCTGCTGGTCTATCCTGGCCTCAATCTGCATGGGTCCGTAGACCAGTTTTTCCTTGGGCAGTTTGTAAACAATAAGACTCCCGTATTCGGGCAGATCGCTTCTGGCCGCCAGCCATCCGATCATGTTGTCTTTTTTGGAAGGGGTAAAGGGGAGCATCAGGAGAAATTCTTCTTTCTCCCCTTCCGGCAATTTGATAATAATATAATAGGGTTCCATTTTCTGCCGGCTGTCCCCGTACATTTCATCGGGAAGCTGCCACAAATCTTCCTGGTTGTAAAAAACCTGCACATCCTCCATGTGATACCGCGTATAAGTGGCCGCCTGGATATGAAAGAAATCCTTGGGGTAGCGAATATGCCGTTTCAGATCTTCGGACATATCGCTGAAGGACTTGAAAAGGCCGGGGAAAATTCGGTTGTAGACCCGGGCGATGGGATCCTGTTCATCCATACGGTAAAAGTTGACATCCCCATTATAAGCGTCAATGGTCACTTTGACGGCGTTCCTGATATAATTCAGAATGCCCCGGTCAAATGGGCTGTGACTTCGGGTGGAGTAGGGGTACATATCCGATGTGGTATAGGCATCGAGGATCCAGTAGAGTTTCCCTTCGGAAAGGACCATGTAGGGATCGCTGTCATAGGAGAGAAACGGCGCGATGGCCTTGGCCCGCCCCTTGATCCGGCGGTTGTACATGATGCGACTCTCAGGCGTCAGGTAGTTGGTGAAAAATATCTGGGGGTCCTGAAAACTAACGGCATAGAGAAGCCGCCGGATAAACGAGTTAATGGGCACTCCTCCCCGGCCCTGGTACGTGGAATAGACGTTTTTATCGCCTTTTGGAAAATCGAATTCCTTGCTGGTGGTCTTGACCAGCACATACTGGTCGGTCATCTCCCCGTAATAGATCTCGGGCCGGTCTATTTTTTCCAACCCCGCTTCACAGATGGGGGGCAGATCCTTGATAAAAAGCCTTGGCAACCCTTCCTGGGTGACTTCATTGACCGGGCTTGCGGCCAGGCCGTAACCATGGGTGTAGGTCAAATGACGGTTGACCCAGGTATTGGCCTGGGCCGGAAGCTGTTTCACCACCAGTTCCCTTGCGGCCAGCATGAGTTGCCGGTACTGTCCCTCAATCATATAACGATCCACATCCACATTGTTAAAGCTGTAGTAGAGCCGTATGGCTTGAATCTGCTGGTAGGTTTTGAGCAACGGACGTTCATCCCAGATTCGGATATTCTGCATGGTGACCCGCTGCTGCTTCACCTCCTCCAGGCTCAGGTTGTCATTGACTTCAAAACTGACCTCCCTGATCTTGTTCAGGTTATAGGCCTCTCGGGTGGAAGCAATATTGTGGGATATATATTGGGATTCTTTTGTGAACTCATTGGGTTTCACCACAACCTTCTGAATCGCCATGGGCAGAACGATGGTGAACACCAGTATGGATCCCACCCAAGCCCCGCCCCCGATCAAAAGCCGTTTCATGCCGGGTTTGAAGGCATTGAAAAAAAGAAGGCCGGCAAAGGCAAAAGATATCACAATCAAAGCCCTGTACGCCCACACATTCACATGCACATCCGTATAACTTGCGCCGAATGCCGGGCCTTGGGTTGAATACATCAGACTATAGATTTTGAGTTGGTAGCCCCAGGCCAGGAGCAGCACCATGATGCCGGCCAGAAAAGCCAGGTGTCTGCCCACCCCGGGCGCCACTGAGACTTTGGGAAGTGTTGGCGGGTGCCCTTCCACCTGGGTTATCTCACCTATAATTTGCAGCGCCCCGTTTTTCAAATACCAGATGACGGTCAAACCGGCCGCAAACAGAAAAAGCACCATCAATCCGTTCCGGATGAACGCGTAAAATGGAAGGACAAAGATATAAAACCCGATATCCCGCCCGAAGATGGGGTCAATGCCGCCAAAGGGCTCCTGGTAGAGGTAGCGCAGAACCAGATCCCATTTCTGAGAGCCTTTGGATGCCATCACAAAACTGGCGATGAGGATAAGGGCCAGGAAGAGCAGATTCAGGGTTTTGACGGAAAGCCCGATCTGGGCCGCAAAACCGGCGCCCTCCTTAAAAGGGCTTCCGGGGCCGGGGGCCGGACTCAGACGTCTGGCCACATGAAGATTAATGGCGATAATCAGGATCAGAAAAACCCAGACCACCGCGCCAAACCCGATTCGGGTGAAAAGCATGGTCCGAAAAACCGATGAAAATCCCAGGTTTTCAAACCAAAGCCAATCCGGATAGATGGACACCAGGGAAAAAGCCAAAAGGACAAACAGAAGCGCGCAACCGATCCATATTTTTATTTTCACATCAAACCCCCAAAGGATTGTTGATTTGCGATTGTTGATTGTTGATTTGAGGAAGCACCGATCCTATTCCCCAATCAACAATCGCATGACTTGTACCCCTATTTGCCCCATATTGTCAAATAATACCGGAACCCTCGTTCGTTAAAAACGGTTGACAATCCAACCTGAAGGGCTATCTTACCAACGTGAATGTATCATATTACAGGAGTCAAAAAACCAAATGATAAAACAGAAACGATTGCAAAGGATTATCACCATCATGGCGGTTGGGGCCATTTTATGGATTTCAACCCCTATCTCCGCAGCCCTGTCCGCAGAAGCACCTACCATGGGGAAAGCCTATCCCGATTTTTCGGAAGGGATCTTAAAATCCGCCAAATTGGAAAAAATGGATAAAAGCCTGCTCTTAAAAGCCAAAGGGTTTGAAATCAAGGACTCCTTTGTTGAAGGCATATTTGGTCAAGTTAAACCCGAAATTCGAAAGGAGTTGGAGAGGAACATGCTTTTTCTCCTGGATCAGGAAGTAATGGAGCAATTGATCAAAGATGACGCGAAATCCATGGGTATCGCAACAGAGCCTCCAAATGAACAAATGTTCCAAGCCTATATCGACCGCGTCACCAAAGGGGTAACGGTTCCGGAAAAGGCCGCCAGGACCTTTTATGACGAGAACCGGGAAATGGTTGGCGGAGTGCCTTTTGATCAGGTAAAAGAGCCCATTCAGGGACTTTTGCTCCAGCAAAAAAAGCAGGAAACCCTGCAAGCCCACATCCAGGGCCTTGCCGGAAAAGCGCAAATGCGCATCAACGAAGACTGGGTCAAGAAGCAGGTGGAAATAGCCAGGGACAATCCCCTGGACCGCGCGCGGCTTTCAGGCAAACCCACCATGATCCAGTTCAGTGATGCCGGGTGTGCGCCATGCGAAATGATGAAACCCATTGTTAAGAAGCTCAAAAAGAAATACGCCGCCACCATCAATATCATATCCATCCCCGTCAGGGAAAACCAGATGCTGGCAAAACGATTTAATGTGCAGGCTGTGCCGGTGCAGGTGTTTTTTGACAAGGAAGGGAAGGAAGTCCATCACCACATGGGCTTCATGGCGGAAGCAGATATTGTCAACCAGCTTAAAAAAATGGGCGTGATTTAGCGACCCGAATCATTCACCATTGCTCCGCAACCGTTCAGTAAGATCCCCCTCTTTTTGAGAGAATCTTTCAAGGAAAAAGAGCATCTTTCTAACGGAGCCGTTATTTCCCGCCAAAGCCGCCTCGAAGAGTTCAAAATGCCGGTGATACAGTGCCACGGTCATCAGGTAGGCATTGTTTGGCGGCATTTGGCCGAAATGGACAAATTGGCGTGTCTTGAAATCTTTTTTCAACGCTTCAAACTTTTCATGGTACTCAGCAAAAACCGTCTTTCTGAGCGCTATCTTCTCTTCATAATCGACCTCAAGGCCGTAAACGTCTTCCATCTCAGTCATAAACGCATTTAAAAACCGTGAAAACAGCCGCTCATCCGCCAGGGCATTCCGAGCCTCATCCGTAAAAGGATGTGAAGGCCCAAAGGTCTTTTCAAAAAATTGAAACGACCCTACCTTTCCCACCAACACGGCCAGCCCCTCATTGAACGCGCCCTGTCCGTTGACATAAAGGGTTGCATGGGTCAATTCATGAAGGAGGGTATTCGCCAGTTGGGGTGTGCTCCCATCAATGAGATTCATGGTGACCGGATCCTGGAACCATCCCAGCGTACTGTAAGCCCCGGCCCTGCCCACATACACATCCAGACCTTCCTGTAATAGTCGCTTCCGCTCCTTTTTGGCTTCTTCCAGGTCAAAAAACCCCAGGTACGGCAAGTGGCCGACGATGGGGAACCACCAGGTTTTCAGTAAAAATCGGTCCTTTTTTGAAGCAGAGACAATGTAAATGGGGTTCCGGTTCAAATGGGGATAAACGGTCTCATAGTTGCCGGTTTTTCTTAAGCCCAGTTCCTCTTCACCGAATGCCTTAATTTGCGCTACCAGCAGGAGTCTGTTTCGTTGATCCGGTGTAAAGGGTTCGGAATTTAATGCCTCCGATATGGGCATGGCGCCGTTCAACAGTTGTATCTGCCCTTTGGCCACGTGAAACAG
>CAYSFQ010000116.1:0-5420 GCA_964430575.1 uncultured Desulfobacteraceae bacterium | reverse complement strand
TCGAAAATGGCTTCCAGGCTTTCCCCGGATATGCCGATGCCATGGTCTTTCACCGTCACCAGGACCTGCTCCTTTTTTTTCCGGACCCCCATCTGAATTGTCCCACCCTCATCCGAAAATTTTATGGCGTTTTCAAGGAGGTTCACCAGGACCTGTTCAATCCGCTCCAGATCGATCTCCGCAAAAACATCCATTTCCCCTTCATAGGTAACGGATATGTTCTGTTTTTCAGCCAGAGGCGCCAGGATTTCCATGACTTCCCGAACCAGATCCGACACATTTTCCCGCTCAAAACTCCAATCCACTTTTTTGGCTTCGATCCGGGTGAAATCAAAAAGATCCGATACCAGATGGATGAGCCTTGAAAGGTTTTTGTCGATAATACCCAGGTAGTTGAGGTTGTTTTCTCCCTTGATGGTGCGATTGAGATAGTCCACGCCTCCCCGGATTACCGTGAGGGGGGAACGGAGTTCATGGCTCATATTGGCAATGAAATCAGATTTTAATTGATCCAGGGTTTTGAGCTCACGGTTGGCCTGGGAAAGATCCCGGGTGGCGATTTTAATTCTGTCTTGAAGCAGATCCCGGCCCCTGGACAGGCTCTGGGCCATGGTGTTGAATGCGACGCCGACTTTTTCGAATTCGTCTCCCGTGCTGATCTTCACCCTTGCGTCCAGATTTCCGTTCCCGATTTCCCCGGCCATCCCCTCCAATTGATTCAAGGGTTTGATCACGATTCGGCGAAGCAGCACAAAGAGCGTCAGAATGGTCACCAGGATCAGCCCGACACCTGACGCCGCCAGCTTCAGATGATCATTTTTCAAGGTCGCCATCATGGTGTTGATGGGTAAAAAAACGCTTAGCCCGCCGATGACGGACCCTTTAGAAAAATCCTGTTGGTTGTGGCACTCCATACAGGACGCGTCCATATGAAGCGGTACCATGTATCGAATGTATTTTTCCCGCCCCTGTGTGTGAAATTCCGTCAGTTCCGTTAAAGGTTCCGCCCTGAACCGGCTTAAAGCTTGTTTTTCAAATGGGTCTGCCCGGTTGTCCGGGTTCAGCGGGTTAATGCTGGAAATCCGAAACTGGTAGAGATTCTGGCGAAAGGAATACTCCGAAAGTTTTTTGGTCACCATGGAGGGTGTGAACTTCTGGTAAATCCCATGTGGCGTTTCCATGATGTTCGAAGAAAAACCGACGGCGCCTTTTGCGCCCGCACTTTCCTTAAGCGCCATCACGCCGCCGCAATCCGCAACCCATTGTCTCGTTAAAATGAGCTGTCTGGAGAGGATCCTGGCCTGGTTCAGCACCTGTTCCATGGCCTGATTGTGATTTTGAAGGACTGCTGCGCCAAAGATTATCCCCAGGATGGGAAAGATGATCAGGGCGATGGAAAAAAGAAATTTCCATTGAAGGGACAGATGGCGCTGTTTCATTATTCCGCCTCATGTTAGGGGTGACGACGTATATGCGACGCTCCAGCTTCTCTAGCCTGAATACCCCATGAATACCGGAGAGTCAAATGTTGAAGACATTTAAAGCGATCGGAACATCCTTTCACATTTAAAATATTTCTTGCAGAAGGGAGCAAAGGGTGGCAATTTGAGCATATCCCATTTCTGAAAAAGGCAAACCCATGACCCCAACGAATGAAGCAGGCCACTCCGTCATCCTGGTGGTTGACGACGATGAGGACATTGTTCAGACCCTCAAGGGCAACCTGGAGCTTGACGGCTACGAGGTCCTCTGTGCCTACACCGGCCGTTCCGGTGTTGAAATGACCGAAAAGCACCGGCCCGATTTGATCATCCTGGATTTAAATCTGCCGGATATCGACGGCGTCAAAGCCTGCAAAACCATTCGGAATTCATTTAATTTTCCCATCATCATGTTGACCGCCCGGGATGGCGTTTCGGACAAGGTCCTGGGGCTGGAATGCGGGGCTGACGATTATATGATCAAGCCCTTCCACTACCTGGAGCTTTCTGCCAGGATCAAAGCCATTTTGAGACGGATTGACAAGAAGCCGGCAAGCTCATCCCTTGTGAATGGGGGGCTTTGTATCGACTTGAAATCCAGGACCGTTACCCTGGAAGGATGCATTATCAAATTAACCCGGACCGAGTTTAAACTCCTGGAGCTTTTTTCGTCCCATCCCAACGAAGTGCTTTCCCGTGATTTTATCACGGATCAAATCTGGCGGGATTCCCAACTCTATCACAACAGTCGCGCCGTGGACGTACACGTCCAACGGCTCAGAAAAAAGCTGGAACCGGATATTGAACACCCGTCGTATATCGTCACGGTGGCCGGGGTGGGGTATAAACTGGAAATGCCCTGATCGTACAGGTTCCAAATTTCTGTTACATCTTTTACAGGGTCGTTGCTTGACCATTTCACCCGATCCTGAGAGAATGGTAATGGTTCAACCATTCAGGATCCCATAGCATCACAACCTGGCTTTCGGGTAACGTCTTTGTAAGGGGGCCCAAAGTGAAATCAAGTTATAATTCCCACATCAAGCGTATCGTTCTGGGCCTTGTGGTTTTTGCAGTCCTCGGATTTGTCGGTAAAGTAGTTATGACGCCTGAATCATTCGGCAAATACGGGCCTTATCGTGCCGATGCCATTGATGAAGAGGCTAACCGGGAAATCCGTCATGGAACAAACGCCTCCTGCCTCTCCTGTCACCCCCATGAAGCGAATATCCATCTAACCGGCCTTCACAAAACCATCTCATGCGAATTCTGTCACGGTCCCTATGCAGATCACATCAAAGACGGTAAGGTGTATGGGAAGCTTCCCGTCAAAAAGAAGGAAGAAATCAAGGTCATGTGCCTGCGGTGCCATAACAAAGCGATCCAGGCAAGACCGGGAGAGGTGATTAAGACGGTTGTCATGCCGGAGCATTTGGAGAGCCAGAAGGTCAAGGTTTCCCATACCTGTGACCAGTGCCATCAAGTGCATGCCCCCCTCAAATATATTAACCGGGCAAAAGAGATCACTGGCATAAAGGAGAAAAGTTAATGGGCAAGCCGGATGCCGAACTGGATAAGGAGCGCCGGGCCTTTATTAAGAAGGTGCTTAACGGCGCCATTGCGGGTTCCCTTCTTTTAGTGATTCCCATGCCCAGCCAGGCCGCCACCGAGGAAATCCCGGAGCAGATCCCTGGAATCCGTGGCAAAAAATGGGACATGTCCAATCAGCGCTTTGCCTTCATCGTGGATATTACCCGCTGTATCGGGTGCGGTTCCTGCTGTGTGGCCGACCGGCGGGAATTCAATGTTCCGGAGGGATATTACAGGACCTGGGTTGAGCGGTATCTCAAGGATTTTGAGAGTGAGGTCTATGTGGATTCCCCCCACGGCGGGTTTGACGGCTACCAGTCTCCGCGAACAGACATAGACGTGGAAGTTCGAGACACCTTTTTTGTGCCCAAGCTGTGTAATATGTGCAAAGAACCCCCATGTGTACAAGTCTGCCCTGTGGGGGCCACCTTCAAAACACCTGACGGTTTCGTTCTGATGGATCCCAAGCGTTGCGTAGGCTGTGCATACTGCATTCAGGCCTGCCCCTATTCATCCCGGTTTCTCAATCCGAACACAAGAACGGCTGAGAAGTGTACATGGTGTTACCACCGGGTGCGTAAGGGATTATTGCCCATCTGCGTGAATGTTTGCCCTACCGGAGCGCGTAAATTCGGTGATCTGAACGACAAAAATTCTGAAGTTTACAAACTCCTGCACGAACACGAAGTCCTCACGGTCCTGAAGAAAGACATGGGAACCTATCCCGCGCTTTACTACAAGGGTCTCAGACGGGAGGTGGTCTAATGGATGCGCTCAACTTTGTTTTCCCCAACGACCTTCACGTCCATTGGAGTATGATGATCGTATTGTACCCCTATCTTACCGGATTGGTGGACGGATCTTTCATTGTCGCCGCCCTTTACTACGTGTTCGGGGTCAAGAGCCTGAAACCGATTTCCCGCTTTTCCCTTGTTTTTGCCCTTGCATTTCTATCCTGTGCCATGTTTCCGTTGTTGATGCATCTTGGCCGGCCTGAACGGAATCATAATATGATGATTACGCCGAGCCCCACGTCGGCCATGTCAGGGGCAGGATTTATCTTCACGGTTGCCATTGTTCTTATCGGGTTGATCGTCCTCCTCGTTTACAGACCGACCCTGGTGAAACTCCGGTTAAAATCAAAAGGGGTTATGAATATCCTTTACCGTGTGCTCACCATGGACAGCACGAACCTGTCGCCCGAGTCCCTTGAACTGGACCGAAAGATTATCAAATTTCTGGTGGCCATCGGTATCCCTGTGGCCACAGTGCTTCACGGATATGTGGGGTTTTTGTTTGGCGGTGTAAAGGCGAATCCAAGCTGGTCTACACCTCTTATGCCGGTTATTTTCCTGTTCTCCGCATGCGTATCAGGGATCTCGGCACTTGTTCTGGCCTATATCGTCATTAAGAAATTGAAGAATCAGCCCGTAGATTTAGGCTGTGTGCGGACCTGTATCAATATCCTTGCCGGATTTTTCATTCTTGCCTTCTCCTTTGAGATGTTAGAGGTGTTTTCCCACTCCTATCTGAGGACATGGTACCATCATGCTGTGGAGGGGTTGCTGAACGGGCCGCTTTTTTACTCATTCTGGGTATGGCAGGTCGGCATCTGTTCCGTGTTGCCGCTGTTGCTGTTGGGCTGGTTGTGTTTGTTCAAGATGAAGGCATCAATGTTTAAATTTTTTGCGGTTGCTGTTTCCATTATGCTCCTTTTGCAAGTCCTGTTAATGAGGTGGAATGTGGTTATCGGGGGGCAGCTCATGAGCAAAAGCACCCGCGGCTACACCCAGTTTCACCCGGAATGGTTCGATAAAGAAGGTATTATAACAGTCATCGTCCTGGTAAGTTTGCCTTTTATTGTCCTTTTTATCCTGAGTAAAATATTCCCTCTCTGGTTAGAGGAGGAAAAAGCGTCTTCTTAGCAAAATGGTTGAACGGTTAAGCCCCGCCTGGCGCGGGATTAAACTGGAAAATGGCCTTTTTATAAATTCATTATGAAGGGGGGTGGCAAAAAGAAGATGGTCTGACCGGATGCGTATGTGGGGGCCTTGTTCATTGGAGATGGGCGCAAGGCCTGAAGGATTTCACCGCGTCGTAACGTAAACAAGGAGGTAAAGAGATGTGTAAGATTAAATGGGCACTTATTGTGCTTGTCATTGGGGTTTTCACAACGGGGACCGCATTTGGATTGACCCAGGAGTCCTTTGATGTGAAGAATCCAAAGATGCAGGAAATCAATAAGAAGTGTATCACCTGCCATCTGAAAGAAAACAAATCTTTAGTGCTGCAATGGGAAACGTCCCCCCATGCCGCGGCCAAGGAAGGCCAGGTGGGTTGTTTCACCTG
>CAYSFQ010000115.1:0-5476 GCA_964430575.1 uncultured Desulfobacteraceae bacterium | reverse complement strand
GCCATAGGGGTAGAACAAACCACAAGGGGTCCCTGCGGCATCGCGCACTGGCATGGGGATGAACTGGCGCTTATCCCCCGTTTCGGCCACATCGGCCCCACTATCCTGGTGAGCCATTCAAAAGATGGCGCCATCATGGCGAAAGGCGCCACAGTACTGGGATATCGCGTCACCCGGGGGTCATCCACCCGTGGTGCCGTAGGGGGACTTCTGGCACTGATTAAGGCCGTGAGAGAAGGTCATGCGGTGGTGCTGGCAGTGGATGGCCCACAGGGTCCTCGAGGCGTCTGCAAGCCGGGGATTATCCGGGTGGTTCAGAAAGCAGGGGTTCCGCTCTTCCCGGTAGGGGTGGCGGGATCAAACAGATTTGTATTTAAGAAATCCTGGAACCAAGCCTATCTTCCCCTGCCCTTTTCCCGCCAGGTGGTATGGGTTGACAAACCCCTCTATTTCCCCAAAAAAGCCGACGTCTCAAAAATACCCGGGCACTGCCGCCAGGTGGAGAAAGCCATTGCAGCCGCCCAGAGCAAAGCCGAAACCCTGCTTTTAAGTTGAAAAGACACGAATGGTTGGACGTAAACTGAAGGCATGGATTAAAACGGCCACAGGCAAAAACCGTCATCCCTGAACTCATCTTCACATGCCGCCAGCTGACCTCGATATCTCACAGCCCTTTTCTGAACCTTGCTCGCCACCTTCAACAGCCACGCCTTTTTGGCATAGGTTTTGCGGTTATACCCGCCTCGGCCTTCATGATAGGCCAGATAAAGATTCCGCGCATTGTTCCTGGATATGCCGCACTTTTTAACGCTCAGTGCACAATACCATCCCACAAAATCGATGGCATCGCCGAAATCATCCCGATCAGCCCAGGAATTGTCTGTACTTTCCTGATACTCCTCCCAGGTCCCATCCAATACCTGAGCATATCCATAGGCCGAGGATGGCCGTGGCCCGGGAAAAATCCACAAGCAGGTGGTGCGGGGTGGCTTGGCATCTCCAATATACTTTGATTCCTGGTGCAGAATGGCCATCATAACCGGGATAGGAATACCCCATCTTTCATAGGAATCCGCCGCATCTTCATACCATTCATCATGCTCCCGGAAAATTTCACAGATGTTATCCGGATTACTGGGAGGGTTGGGGGTTGCGCATCCACAAAAGGCGCTGACGGTGAGGAAGGCAAAAATCATTCTCAGCCGTTTGCACCACAACAAAAATAGACGTCTCTCTTCCATCCCTATTTCCTTTTACTTACCTCATATTCCACTTCAACCGTGTCTTTGAATCCCGTTTCCAAATTCAAAAAGGCGGACGGAATAACCAGCTTCACAGCCATTTTTCCGGTACCTTTGATATTGTTGAGGGGGATACTGCTGGTATAGAGCGTCCGCATTCCTTCGAGAATTGTCTTGGGTCCGCTGAGTTCAACTTTCGAAGGTTCGGTTTTTGATCCAACAAGAACCAGATCCGAAGGTAGTTTCCCCACCCAATCCGCCTGTATGGGAAAAGTTTTTTTTGTACGCGTGTCCAGATTCACATCCACCACCATGGGCCGGACCTCCTTCAGGGAAAGTCCGGGAGGAATAGAAAGATTATTGTTGGTAATGGCAAAAGTGTTGGTTCCTGGAACAGCCTTGTCCAGATCCATCTTCACCCGGATCTGTTCGGGACGGATGGATTTCAAAAGCGCTCTTGATCCCTGCAGGAAAAGTCGAACGGAGGTTGCGGATGTATTCAAAAGTTCCATACCCGGTTTCTGATTGGCATACTCCACAGGAATGTCAAAGGTTTTGATGGCATCAAGCCCTCTGCTGATGCTGAACCAAACACCGGAAACGATTAGAAGAGACACTAAAGCGGCGATCCTCAGTTCGATCTTCCTTCTTTTCAAAAACTGGCTCTGGTTTGCCCGAATTCCCAAGTGGTCCCTGAGGGCTTTGACCAATTGTTTTTTTCCATCAATGGCCAACACATCGAACCCTCGGGTTATGGTAATTGATCCCCGTTCCTCGGATACAACAATAACCATCGCGTCAGTGGTTTCCGACAATCCCGCCGCGGCCCTGTGACGGGTTCCGTAAGCACTGGGTAAATCCTTTCGATGGGAAAGGGGGAGAATAACCCCGACTTCTACGACCCTGTTTCCGTCAAGGATGGCCGCCCCGTCATGAACGGGATTGTTGGGCCAGAATATGCTTTCAATCATTTCCGCGGAAACCCTGCCATCCCATGGGATCCCCTGTTGAACAAATTCCTCCAGGTCCTCTTTGCCGGGCAAAACCATGAGGGCCCCGATACGCCTTTTCGCCAGATCAAAGACGCTTTCGGCAATAATTTCCACAGGGGTTTTCATTGGCTTCTGGGGTAGGCCCCAAAGAATCGCCCAGATGTTTCGTGCACGGAAAACAGATCTGATTTCGTTCCTGAAAACCACAATGACAATCAGGGCGGCAACAGCGATAATGCCCTCCATCATCCAACTGGTCAAAATGAGTCCCAGGGACACGGCCAATCTTTGCAGAATCCAGAAAAAGGCAATTCCAACAAGCACTCTGAAGGCGTCCGTTCCTCGAAAAAGCGCGTAAAGGCGAAACAGGATATAGCTGTTAAACGCGATGTCGATGAAGTCCTGCCATCGAATGCTGGATATAAAAATCAAAAGTTTCTGCAACGCCTAATCACTCCGTAACGCTGAACCGCAGGGTTCGAAGAATTTTACCTTTAGAATCCGTTATCTCCACACGCCAGGGGCCCACATCCATATTTCGAATGTGTATTTTGCTGAAACTGGCCCACCTGGGCGGTTTCAGGGTCAGCTTTAATTTTTTCTCGGGCTGGTCCCGGTTGAACCAGTTATGGTGGACAACCGTCTTTTCAGGCACCGGGTCAAAAGCTGTGAAGCAGATGACACTTCCAAGTGTCACGCTGAAAATGATCGTCTCGTTCACAGGCTCCAGTTCTTTGAGGCCCTCGCACATGACCGCTTTGACAAGGGTCAACCGGGGGGGGCTTTCAGAGGGTGAACCCTCACCCTCTTTATCGCCATCAGCCCCGTGAACGCTCGGAGCAAAACAAAAAAGGACTGCAAAAAGCAGGCATAAGGATTTACTGTTGTTCCATATCCTTTTCATGAAAAAATTTTCCTTACAAGATGAAATATGATTTTATTATCATTCTTTCTCATCAATTTATAATATTTAGCCTATAATATTCAGGGACAGTGAGGAGATCCTTTAAGGAAAATATCCACTAAACTGAATGTTAACATACCAAAACCATCCTGTTTTTTCAACACATGAAAGCGGGTAAAGAACGAAAATCTTTCGTAGTTTTACATATGGACTTTGCCTAGCTTCTGTGACACAATTCTTTCGGTATCAAATAATCGGGGAGATAATGCCATGGACCCAAAAACACCAACCCGGGAGGACGCTTTCGCCCTGCTTCGGGAATACAATAAAAGTGAAAGTCTTATCAAACACGCCCTGGCTGTTGAAGGCGTCATGCGCTACTTCGCCAGGAAACGAGGCGAAGATGAAGACAAGTGGGGCATCATCGGTCTTGTACATGACCTGGACTATGAAAAATTTCCGGAAGAACACTGCCGGAAAAGTAAAGAAATCCTCGAATCAAGGAACTGGCCCGAGGAATATATCAGGGCCGTCATCAGCCATGGGTGGGGCATCTGCTCTGAGGTAGAACCCGTTACAGAACTTGAAAAAGTGCTCTATGCCATTGACGAACTGACAGGGCTAGTCACCACAACCGCCTTGATCCGGCCTTCAAAGAGCATTCTGGATGTCAAACCCAAATCCGTCAAGAAAAAGTGGAAAGACAAACGGTTCGCAGCAGGCGTTGACCGTTCCATCATAGAAAAAGGCGCTCACATGCTGGGCGTTGAAATTTCTGATCTCATCAGAGATACCCTTTCGGGGATGACGGAAGTGGCCGATGAAATCGGCTTGAAAGGCACACCCCAGGCAAATGTGGAAAAACCATGAATCTGGCTCAATTTCCAAGAAGACGCTATACCCGGGGACAAACACCCATTGAAAAACTCCCCCGCTTCTCCAAGGCCATCGGCGGACCTGATATTTATATGAAAAGGGATGATCTCCTGGGGTTGACCGCAGGCGGTAACAAAACCCGCAAACTGGAATTTCTGGTAGCCGATGCGCTGAAGCAGGGCGCCGACACCTTGATCACCAGCGGTGCTGTTCAGTCCAATCACTGTCGTTTGACGCTTTCCGCCGCGGTCAAGGAGGGGATAAAATGTCGGCTGGTTCTAAGAGAGCTTATACCCGGCAGTTATGATCCAAAAGCCGGCGGCAATATCTTTCTGTTTCATCTGCTGGGGACTGAAAAAATTGAGATCGTATCCGACGAGGCTGCTCTGAATTTGGCAATACAGAAGACTCTGAACGACTTGGCCGAAAAAGGAAGACAAGGGTATGTTATTCCCATGGGCGGATCCAATCCCATCGGCGCCACCGGCTACGTGGCCTGTGCCCAGGAAATTCAGGACCAGATTTTCAACCAGGGCACCCTTATGGATGCCGTCGTATGTGCCAGTGGTAGCTCGGGCACACAGGCGGGCCTTGTCACCGGCATGGTGGGGTGCAACATGAATATCCCGGTCATTGGCATCAATGTGGGCGTTACGGAAAAAGGACAGGCGGATTCGGTTTATGAATTGGTCAGGGAAACCGCTGAACATTTGGGAATCACCACCGCCATACCCCGCAGTGCCGTTATCTGTTTTGATGATTATATGGGACCGGGTTATTCCCTTCCCACACCGGAAATGGCCCGGGCAGTTCGGCTGCTGGCTGAAACGGAAGGGATACTGCTGGATCCGGTCTACACGGGCAAAACCATGGCGGGCTTGATTGATCTGTCCAGGAAAGGCTATTTCAAAAAAGGCCAGAATGTGCTTTTTGTGCATACCGGGGGCGCAACGGCCCTGCCCGTTTACCAAGACTATCTTCTTGCCCATCAAACCAACACCCCTGTTCTTAAAGAAGGGCTTTCCTAGGAGAAATCACCCAATTGCCCCTCGATGCCATCATTATTGCGGAAGCCGGCGATGTGGGTTCCGCCGATATCATTCATGAGCGCCTGCGCCTGGACGGCAAAGTTGCCACCATACAGGTTATAAAAAACTACCTGAAAAACAAAGGGCACGTGGTTCCCCCCGTTGAGGGAAGCAGCATCATGAACTGGGGCGCCGCTTACCGTTTAAACGGCATCTACCTGCTCTCCTACCTGCTGAAAGGCGGCCTTCATGTTAAACTGATCGACCGCTATTTCAAAGACAACGAAACGTTCAAGGAAATGCTCGCGGAGACCCCCCGCGCGGTGGTCATCTCCACCACCTTTATTCGCAACAAACAGACCCTCCACAGACTTGTGGAAGATATCCGTGACCAGGCACCGGATATTTTCATCATCGCGGGGGGACCTTTTGTCA
>CAYSFQ010000114.1:0-5530 GCA_964430575.1 uncultured Desulfobacteraceae bacterium | reverse complement strand
GAAATCAACCTTATTTGCCGCATTGACCGGCGCCAGGGGAGATAACGCCCCCGGAAGTTCGCACAAGGACACAAGAATCGCTACCATTACGGTTTTAGATGAGCACACACCTTAACCCACGGCCATGACTCTGTATGAGAAAATCCCTGATGCGGATCTCAGCTGTACCTTGGGTTAATCGGTGTAAATCCACATAATCCTGAATGGGAAAAAGGCCGTCCCTTAATTTCTGCATGAGCCTGGGGTCCAGCCCCTTCACACACCCTTCCATGTATTCGTCGCTGAAGGTGATATCCATTTCAGCGGTGCCGCTGATGAGGTCGGAAAGATGCGCCATGACTTCCAGTTCCTCATTTTTTGGCGCATGGGCCGGCCGCAGCGCATCTTTGTCAGGGGCTTTCATAATCTTCCGGTTTCCCCTGGATATGGGCGACACACCGGTCATGGCCTCAGCAAACAAACGCTCGTCATCGGATATAATGGCCTTTTCGTTTTCCTTAACCGGGTGCGCGTTTTTTTGGAGGGTATTAGCGCGTTGATCTTCGCTTTTCTTAAATTGTTTCAAGTTACCAAGCGCAGGGTTGAAAGGCGCCTCTTTCGGGGTCTGACCTTGCCCTCTGAGAGCATTCTTTTTGCCCTTTTTTTTCCTTCGTGGCATTCGCTCGGCCCTTGTCGTATAATCACTGAATCAGCAAAACCTTAGGATTTGACTTGAAATTCCTTATCATATTTTTTTATAACACAAAACTGATCAATTTGGTCTTATAAAAATTTTTTGGGTGGAGACTAAAACAGTGGCCAGAGTGGATGATTACATAACAGCAGTATCGCTTGGGAAAAAAGAGCTCGCGGGCGAAGACCCGAAACAGATCGCCCGGAGAAGCGGCGCGATTTATGTTGAGGGAGCCGATGGAAAAACCGGTCTTTCCATTAATTTTTTAAACAAGAAGATTGATATTTCCTGGCCCGAACTGGATTTCTCATACAGCGTTGACGGCAAGGAAGTGCCCATCCAGCAACAGGTTCTCCTTCTTCACTATCTGAATTTGGTCGAGGATGTGGAAATATCAGAAGAATGGATTGCCTACCAGGAAGTGCCAGATGGGAAATTTTACCTGGATGCCTTCATCAGACGGGCCAAAAATCCCATGGTGCAGGGTTTTGGAAACAATCCGGAACTGATGGCGAAACTGACAACCGAAGTATACGGCGCCACACCCATGGATCAGGGAGACCTGTCGGTCAGAATTCTCGCCCTGCCGCTGGTTCCGGTGGCCTTGATTCTATGGGAAGGGGATGATGAGTTTACCCCGGAAGGCACCATACTTTTTGACCGGACCGTGTCTCAGTTGTTATCAGCGGAAGACATCGCCTGGCTGGCGGGAATGATTATCTATCCGCTGCTGGGTATGGCTGCCGGAAAATAAATATTTAGAGGTGACATATGAATTCAGATAAACCTTTGATCGCTGTAATTATGGGAAGTGCTTCCGATTCCGACGTCATGAAAGGTTGCGTTGACGTATTGAAAGAAATGAGCATTCCCCATGAAGTCAAGATCCTGTCTGCCCACAGGACACCTGAGCAGACCCGGGAATACGCGGCAACCGCTGCGGAACGTGGGATTCAAGTCATTATTGCCGGGGCTGGATGGGCGGCGCACCTGGCCGGCGCCATCGCAGCCCAGACCACCCTGCCGGTGATCGGCATCCCCATCGACTCATCGCCACTAAACGGCATGGACGCGCTCTTGTCCACAGTCCAGATGCCGTCGGGCATTCCGGTGGCCACCGTTGCCCTGGGAAAAGGAGGTGCCAAGAACGCCGCAGTCCTGGGTACGCAGATTCTGGGGTTGAAAGATCCCATCATTGCGGAAAAAGTAACGAACTATCGAAAGGCATTGACCCTGGCGGCTTCGGAAAAAATCGACTCGTGGGATAAAGATAACCGTTGACGGTTTTTTTTAATGGACATGGACCTTTCGGGAAACCATGCCGACTCCGCCAAAGTGGCTACGACGGCCGGGCTGGAAAAACAAGTGACGGATGCTGCCGGAGTTCTGAAATCAGGGGGGCTGGTGGCCTATCCAACGGAGTCTTTTTACGGGCTCGCAGCGGATGTGGCCAATAAAACGGCCATCCGGCACCTCTTTTACGTGAAACGGAGAGAGGTTGGTGAACCCGTATTGCTCCTGATTCCTGCCGCTGAATCCCTGGAACGATATGCGGCCCATGTTTCAGAAACGGCCATTCGGCTTATGGGCGCATTCTGGCCGGGAGGCTTGACCCTTGTGTTTGAGGCTCAAAAAGAAGTTTCAACGTTGCTCACGGCCGGAACCGGGAAAATCGGCATTCGCCTCTCAAGCCACCCCGTTGCCACGGCACTGGCCCAAGCCATGGGTTCGGCCATTACCGGCACCAGCGCCAATATTTCAGGTGAACCTCCCTGCAATACACCTGCTGGGGTCTTACAAGCTCTTGGAAAGGGGGTGGATAAAATACTGGATGGTGGTGAAACACCGGGTCAAAAGCCTTCGACCGTTCTGGATATGACCACCTACCCTTACGCTGTTTTAAGAGAGGGTATCATTGCAAAAGAGATGTTGCTGCCCTATTGTGAGGTTTTGTGTTAAGGGTTTACCATCAGGTCTTTTTTTTGGGGAAGGCGGGTAATTATGGATGATATAATACCGGAAACAGAAGATCGGGAAGAAATCAAGGAATCCATCAAAAAACTGCTCAAGAAGAGAAATGCCATTCTGCTGGCGCATAATTATCAACCGCCTGAAATACAAGATATTGCAGATATTTGTGGTGATTCATTAGAGCTGTCTATTAAGGCTTCCCAAACAGATGCAGATGTGATTGTTTTCTGTGGTGTTCATTTCATGGCGGAAACCGCCTCGATTCTCTGTCCCGATAAAACGATTCTCCTCCCTGCTGCGGACGCGGGTTGTCCCATGGCAGACATGATTACCGCCGAGGGGCTGATCAACAAAAGAAAAGAAATACCGGGCGCCGTGGTGATCAGTTATGTGAACACCAGCGCCAGTGTCAAGGCGGAAAGTGATATCTGTTGCACTTCGGCCAATGTGATTCAGGTGGCCAATTCGGTGCCCTCCGAAAAACCGATCCTCATGACCCCGGACAGGAATCTGGCACAATACGCTTTAAGCCGTACCGGTCGAGACATCCGATACTGGGATGGATACTGTCCCATCCATAATAACCTGACCGTTGAACAGGTGAAAAAAGTGAAAAAGGCCCATCCGGAGGCACCTTTTCTGGCCCATCCGGAATGTCCACCGGAAATTCTGGCACTTGCCGATGAAATCAAGAGCACATCCGGCATTCTCGCTTATGCGGCCCATTCGAACAAAAAGGAATTTATCATCGGCACGGAGGTGGGAATCCTTCATCCCCTCAAAAAGGCCAACCCTGAAAAAACCTTTATCCCGGCTGACACCGGCATGTCTTGTCCCGATATGAAAAAAATCGGGTTGTCCCAGATTCAACTTGCCCTTGAAACCCTGCATCCGGAGGTGCGAGTCCCCGAAGAGATCAGGGTCAGGGCCAAGGCGGCAGTTGAAAGAATGCTAATGATTCCGGCAACATAAATTTCCGTTTCCATAAGAAAGAAACGCCCAATGAACGAAACGCCCAGAATAAAATCCAATCTGGAATACCTTCGAAAACTTTTTATTATGCCCGATTCTCCGGATAAATTCATTGAGTTCGGGCATGAACTTCTGGAGATGCTTCATGATTTTTTCCAGGAAAAAGGGGGTATTCACAGCAGCATCAGTTTGCCAGAACTGAGCGATATTTTTAACCAGAAGTCACTGCCCCATGAACCCCACCTCATCAAGGACGTGCTGTCTGAGATTAAAACCAAAATTATCGCCCACTCGGTCAAAGTGGGGAATCCCTATTACATCGGCCACATGATCAGCGCGGTGCCCTATTTCATGATTTTGCTTGAGATGATTATCGCGGCCCTAAACCAGAACCAGGTCAAGATTGAAACCGCAAAAGCCTCCAGTTTCGTTGAACGGGAACTGGTGGCCTGGCTCCACCGCATGGTTTTTGATCGCACCGATCGATTTTATGAAAAGAACATCCAGAATCATCGCATTGCCCTTGGCAATGTCACCTCCGATGGCTCCCTGGCAAATGTAACGGCACTTCTGGTGGCGAGGGAAAAGGCCTTTCCACCGGAGGCGAATTTTCCCGGTCTCCGCACGGCGGGGATGCATCGTGCGCTTCAACATTATGGATATGACCGAGGCGTTATCATGGTGTCGACACGGGGGCACTATTCCATTAAAAAGGCAGCCAATCTGCTGGGTTTAGGTGAAGAGAACGTCATCACCATTCCTGTTGATGAAAAAAACAGGATCAATATCAGCAGCCTGTCCCGAAAAATAGATTCTTTTGAAGAAACAGGCCGTGGAAGCAGAACCAAGATCATCGCTATTGTGGGAATCGCCGGTACAACGGAGACCGGCAACGTGGATGACCTTTACGGTTTAGGCAAAATTGCCCGTGAAACAGGGGCCTATTTTCACGTGGATGCCTGCTGGGGCGGTTCAGCCTTGCTGGCTGATGAATATGGGGCCCTGTTCAAGGGCATTGAAAAGGCTGATTCAGTATCCATTGACGCCCATAAACTGCTCTATTGTCCCATGAGCATGGGCCTCATCCTGTTCCGTAACGAGAAAGATCTGAGTACAATCCGACATTCATCAAAATATATTATCAGGCGAAATTCTGTTGATACGGGCCGCTTTACCATTGAAGGCTCAAGGCCCTTTGCCGCCTTGAAACCTTGGGCTTCCCTTAAAATTATCGGGCGAGAGGGTTACGGGATTCTTATGAAGCAGGCGCGAAAGGCAACCGAAAACTTACTCGGCATGATCAGGCATTGCGGCAATTTCGAAGCGTTGAACGACCCGGACCTGTTTATTCTGACCTACCGTTTTATCCCCGAGACACTCAAAAGCCATATCGCTTCACTGGAAGAAACGGCGGAGCAGGAAAAAGGTGAGAAAAAGAAGGAAACCGAAGAAAAAGTCAGAAAGATCAATTTTCTGGTGAATGGGTTGAACATCAAGCTTCACAAAGCCCTCAGGAGAGATGATACCACATTTGTTTCTCGCACCACCCTGGAATCCACCCGCTACAGGCCACAGAATATTGTGGTGCTGCGGGCGGTGCTCATGAATCCCCTGATCAACAAACAGGTTCTGGAAGAGATTGTGGCCACGCAAAATCGCATTGGATCGAATCTCTGGAAGGAATTTGAGCCGGCCTACCAGAAAATGATTAATGGGAAATAATTCCCTTGAAATGGGCGCTTACCCAATCCATTCGGCGCACCCGTCTGCACCGCTCTGACACAATGATGGATTGGGCTTCATAAACGGCCTTTTCCAACTTATCATTAATGACGATATAATCGTACCACGAACAGCTCTTGATTTCTTTTGAGGCTTGCGTCATTCGCTTTTTGATCACCGAGGTACCATCTG
>CAYSFQ010000113.1:0-5610 GCA_964430575.1 uncultured Desulfobacteraceae bacterium | reverse complement strand
TAATTATTTCAAGCATTTGTACTGCTTTTACTTTTTACGAGACCATCAAGTTTAAAGTTTTAGGTTTTTCAGTCAATGAACTTCTTGTTTTTTGACAGAAAACTAGAAAATAAAGCACTAAAAAGATTCACAAACTTCAACCGGAAGACAGAACACAGCCCATATGTTCCTGACCAAATTTGCCATTGAACGTCCCATCGTTGTCCGCATGGCCTTTTTTCTCATTGTGGTTTTCGGGGTTTATGCCTACCGGGCCATGCCCAAATTTCTGGACCCCGACATCACCGTGGGTGAAGGGGTCATTCTCACCCTGTGCCCGGGCTTTTCCGCAGAAGAAATGGAAAAGCTCATTACGAAAAAAATTGAGGACAAGCTGGAAGGCATCTCCCATATCAGGCGTTTTGAATCGCGCTCCTTTGAAAGCACCTCCAACATCCATGTTTTCTTCAACACCGACCTCAGTGAATACGAGATTGATCAGGCCATGCAGGAGGTCAGAAATGCTGTGGACAGTGTTGAGGAACTGCCCGAAGATGCGAAAATCCCACGGGTTCTGGAGATTGATATTGCCATTTTTCCCGTATGCATGGTGGGCCTGGCGGGACCGCTACCCATGATGCAGCTCCAGGATATTGCGGAAGACATCTCCGACACCCTTGAGAATATCAATGGGGTTTCAGAGGTCAATATCGTGGGGGAGCGTGAATCTGAAATCTGGGTGGAATTGAACCCCCACCGCATGTCCGCCCACGGCATTTCCGTTGCGGAAGTGGCAAATGCCCTGGCCGCCCGCATGCAGAATCTGCCGGGTGGCACACTGGAGATGGGGGACCATGAGGCGGCCATCCGGATGCTGGGGGAAACACCCAATCCCGAGACCATGGGTGAAATTGCCATAAAAAATGTCCATGGGAGCACGGTTTACCTCCGCGACATCGCCACCATAACACCCACCTTGGAAATACCGCGAACCCTGACCCAGATCAACAATGAAAACGCCTTGGTCCTCTCCGTCAAACGAAAAAAGAAGGTCAACATGATTCAGATCGTCAATGACGTGAAAGCCGCCATGAAGAATATAGAGGGCGACTATCCGGGCCTTAAAACAACACTTTATTTTGACCAGTCCCGGGAGATTAAGAAACGTATCAAGGAGCTCCAGGTCAATGGCCTCATGGGAATTTTCCTCGTGTTTTTGATTCTGTGGACCGCCATGGGGCTTCGAAATGCCCTTTTTGCATCTGTCGGCATCCCCATTGCGTTTCTACTGACATTTGTTTTCATGAAATCTTTCGGGCTTTCCATCAATGGGTTGACCCTTTTCGGTTTGATTCTGGTTCTCGGCATCGTGGTGGACGATGCCATTGTGGTACTTGAAAATATTTTTCGTCACAACGAGATGGGAAAACCCATGATAAAGGCCACCCTCGACGGAAGCCGCCAGGTCCTGGCCCCGGTACTGGCGTCTGTTTCAACCACCATCGCCGCCTTTGTCCCCATCCTGATCATGGTGGGCGGCATTATCGGCCGATACATGGCAGGCCTCCCCAAGGTGGTCATATTTGCTCTGGCGGCATCCCTTTTTGAAGTCTTTTTCATGCTGCCGTCCCATATGGTGGAATTGGCGCCGAAAACGGCCCGGACGGGGGGCTCTAAACGTCGTTTTGATATCTTCAAGCCCATTCGCAGGGTTTATTACCCGACCCTGCGGTCGGTTCTCAAACACCGGTATCTCTCGGTGCTGTTTATTGTTCTGGGCACGGGCCTGGCTTTTATTCTCTACTTTCAGACCGACTTCATCATGTTTCCCAAAAGCGACGTGTTCCCACGGTTCAACATCCATTTTGACCTGCCGGCCGGCTCAAGCCTGGAGCGCACGCAAAAGACCCTTCAAGCCCTGACGGACCTGATCAACAACCGCATCGGAGAAGAACTGGCGGCACCCATTGCAGTGGCAGGGATGAAGGAAGTCAACTACGCGCCCATATACGGAAAACACTTCGGCATCCTCAATGTGATTCTTAAAGACAAAAAAGATCGAAAACATTCGGTTGTGGAACTGATGGAGCGCGTTCGGAAAGATGTGGGGAAACTGCTTACCGAAAAAGGCGCCACTTCGTTCGTTCTGGAACGGCTCATTGAAGGGCCACCCGTGGGGACGGATGTGGATTTGAAAATCCAGTCGCCCACGTGGAAGACGTCCACCACCATTTCGGAACTGATTCAAAATGAACTGGCACGGCATGAGGGTATTGTGGACATTCGGGACGACTTCTCCCGGGAAAAGCATTTTATGGAGATTACCGTTGATGAAGGCAAAGCCAGAAAACTGGGGATTCAGCAGAGAGATCTGGTCATGGCCGTTCAGGCCGGTTTTCACGGCATGAAAGTGGCGACCTATAACCGGGGCGACAGCGAGCAGGACATCAAATTGAAATACCTTCCCCAATATCGATCCGATTTTGATGATCTGCTCAATCTGAGGATTGTCATCCCCGGTCAGGGGGACGTACCGTTAAAGGAAGTGGCTGAAATTGAGCTGGTCCCCGGCTTTCACAATATTTACCACTACAACGGAAAACAGACCGTCAATCTGACAGCCAATATCCAGGAAGCAGTTCAGAAAAAAGAAGGATTGAGCGGTTTTCTGTCAAACCTGGAGGGGAAAAAAATGACGGCGGTCAGGGCCAACAAAATCGCCGTGGACGCTTTTAACGGCATCAAACATGAATACCCGGGCGCCAGGCTCATCGCAGGGGGGCTTCAAGAGGAAACCGATGCATCCCTGAGGGAGTTGGGTTATGCAGCCCTCATGGCCCTGTTTTTCATCTTTTTTATTCTTTCCCTTCAGTTCAACTCCTTTACGCAACCCTTCATCATCATGGTCACCATCCCATTTGCGTCCCTGGGAGTCTTGATCGGGTTGCTGGTGAGTAACAACCCTCTGACCTTCATCACCCTCATCGGTCTTCTGACCCTCACCGGCATCGTGGTCAACGACTCACTGGTCCTGATCGATTTTATCAACCGGTACCGAAAGGAGCACCCGGACCAGATTTACCTGGCCATCGTTCGGGCCTGTCATGTGCGCATGCGGCCCATCATACTCACCAGCATCACCACCATCTGCGGGCTGGCCCCCATGGCCTTCGGGCTTGGCGGAAAATCCATATTCTGGGCACCGCTGGCCACGGCCATCATGTGGGGATTGGCCTTCGCCACCTTTCTCATTCTTTCCATGGTGCCCGCCTATTATGCCATCCTCGATGATATCGGTTTTCTCATCAAAAACCGCAAGCGCAGAAAAGCGAATATTCTAAATGATATTGATGCAGCGTTTGATCATTCGGATCTTAAGCCTTATATTAAACCAAAAAATTGATATGGAAGGACAAGAACATGCCTGAAAAGATTAAAGCCCAAGAGATTAAAGAAGACACCTGGCTCTGGCTGGTAGCAGAAAACCCGGGTGAAAACGAACAGTTTCTGGGGCAGATTGACACTGAAAACAACATTTCTTTCGTCCCCGCGTTTCTTGAAAAGGATGCGGCCCTCCAGGGCTTGCACTTTTTGGTTCGGGACAAGAAAGTAAAGTTTGAAATACAGGCCATTCAACACAGGGATCTGGCCCCGAAACTGGCGGAAGAAGGTTTTTTCCTGTTTGTGCTGGATGCCGAAGGCCATGTGCTTGAAAAAATAACCCCCCAACGCCAGGATGCCTGACCCCATCTATTCAGACTTGAAGACCATGGACTATGCGGCATGCCTGAAACTGCAGCACGCCATCCATGGGGCACGCGTTGAAGGTCTGCTGCCGGATACGCTTCTTCTGGTGGAACACCCCCACGTCCTCACTTTTGGACGGCGGGCACGTGTTGAGAATGTTCTGGTATCTGAATCCGCGCTGCGACAACAGGGGGTCACTTGCGTTCACATTGAACGGGGCGGCGACGTGACCTATCATGGTCCGGGGCAACTGGTGGCCTACCCGATTTTTTCGCTGGGGAAAAGCGGTATGGGGGTCCTTGATTTTGTGGAGCGCCTTGAAGCGGTAATGATCCAGGTTTTAAACGATTACGGTATCAGGGGTGAAAGAAACGAACGGAATCGCGGGGTCTGGGTGGGAAACAAGAAGATCGGTTTTGTGGGGATCGCAGTTCGAAAAAAGATCTCCTTTCACGGGCTTGCCTTGAATGTCAGCCCTGATCTCGGGTTTTTCCAAATGATTCATCCCTGCGGGCTTAAAGAGGTTCACATCACCTCCATGAATGATCTCCTTGAAAAAGCCGTTTCCCTGGCCGAGATCAAGACCCGGGTTGCCTTCCATTTTCAAAAGATCTTTGATATGACCCTGGAGCAAGTGAAACCGAATGATCTTCGGGCAAGGTTACCGGAAACATTATGACTGAGACAAAAACACCGGGTCAAAAAAAGCCCCCCTGGCTGAAGAAAAGGGTCTCCACGGGCCAGGGATATCACAGGGTCGTGAGACTTCTTAAGGAATGCAGTCTTCACACGGTCTGTGAGGAAGCCCTCTGCCCCAATCTTGGAGAGTGTTTTTCAAATGGCACCGCCACCTTTATGATCCTGGGAGCTCATTGCACCCGGAACTGCCGTTTTTGCGCCGTAAACAAAGGTGTTCCTGAACCGCCGGACAAAGAGGAACCTCGGAAAGTAGCCGACGCCGTCAAGGAGCTGGAACTCCGGTATACGGTGATCACATCCGTCACCCGTGACGATCTTCCGGATGGCGGTTCCGGGCATTTTGCCGACACAATCCGCGCCATCAAACAGCAGACTCCCGAAACAAAGGTGGAGGTGCTGATTCCGGATTTCCAGGGGTCAGCTGAGGATCTCAAGACCGTCGTAGCGGCAGCCCCCCACGTGCTTAATCACAACCTGGAGACCGTACCCAGGCTCTACCCGCAGGTTCGACCCCAGGCGGATTACTATCAATCCCTGACACTCATTCGAAGGGCCGTTGAAATGAATCCCGGTCTGGCGACCAAATCGGGCCTCATGCTGGGGCTGGGGGAGACCCGTGAGGAAGTGCGACAAGTGCTCTACGACCTGCTGGCGGCGGGGTGCAAGCTTTTGACCCTGGGTCAGTATCTGGCCCCTTCCAAAGACCATCATTCCGTTGTGGAGTATGTTCCGCCCGATCAATTTGTGGAGTGGGAAAAAACTGTCTACGAGATGGGTTTTCAGGGCGTGGCTTCAGGACCCTTTGTCCGCAGTTCATTCCATGCGGGAGAGATGTTTCAAAAAATGAACCTTTGATGGTCTCACGCAAAGGCGCTAAGCCGCCAAGTTACCCATCAAAATATCAAACCCCATAACTACCGCAATTCGTAAATCAGATGTGATCCCCCACTTCCTTCCGAACCAAGTCCGGCTATTCCGGACCCCACATTATGTTCTAAAATAAGGTTTTTTTCAGATATGAGGCGCCGTTTATCCGGCGCCATTCTTCATTAAAGAAAACCTTATACGCTTGGAAAGCACTACAAAACCTGATTTTCCTTGACTTAAGATTTATTTTGGCATTTCATCACTAGTGTCCATCCGGGAAAGTATAAAGTGCTGAATTTTTACAAAAAAAACGCATTT
>CAYSFQ010000112.1:3289-5713 GCA_964430575.1 uncultured Desulfobacteraceae bacterium | reverse complement strand
CTCAGGAGAAAACCCATGAAAGTTCTGGTATGCGACCCTCTTTCCCATGTGGGCATTCAACTTTTTCAGGAAACCCCCGGCATCAACGTGGATGTACAGACCGAACTCAGCCCCCAGGCGCTCAAGGAAATTATCGGCAGCTATGACGGTCTCATCATCCGCAGTGCTACCCGTATAACCGCAGACATTCTGGCGTCAGCCCACAACCTCAGGGTCATCGGCAGGGCCGGTATCGGCCTTGATAATGTGGACATTCCTGAAGCCAGCCGCCGCGGCATCGTTGTCATGAACACCCCCGAGGGAAACACCATCACAGCAGCAGAACATACCATTGCCATGATGATGGCCGTATCACGAAACATTCCCCAGGCCACAGCGTCCCTGAAAGCGGGCAAGTGGGAAAAAAAAGCCCTTAAAGGCCGTGAACTCTTCAACAAAACCCTGGGGCTCATCGGCGCTGGGCATATCGGTCATGTTGTGGCCGATCGTGCACGGGGTATGAAAATGAAAGTGATCGTTTATGATCCCTATATCAAACCGGAAGCCATTGAAAAACTTGACCTGGAACCGGTCTCCCTGGATGAACTCCTTGCCCGGGCAGATTATATCACCATCCACACGCCAAAAACCGAAGAAACCTTCGGCATGATCAACCGGGATGCCCTTGCCAAGATGAAAAAGGATGCCATATTGCTCAACTGCGCCCGCGGGGGCATCGTAAATGAGGAAGACCTCTGTGAAGCCCTTGAATCGGGACATCTTGCCGGCGCGGCCTTTGATGTGTTCGCAACTGAACCCCCCGGAAAAACCAAGCTGATGTCTCTGGACAACTTCATCTGCACCCCTCACCTGGGCGCCTCCACCCGGGAAGCCCAGGATAATGTGGCAAAGGAAGTTGCCGAACAGATCATCGCCTACCTGCTCCATGGGTCTGTCAAAAACGCGGTCAATGTCCCCAGCATCAGCGCTGAACTGATGACCGTTCTTCGGCCCTACGCCATTTTGCTGGAACGAATGGGGTCCCTGCAGGCCCAATTGTCCGACAGCGCTCTGGTGGAGGTGAAGATTGATTATTCCGGCGTCATCACCCAATATGATGTGAAGCCGCTGACCACCGCCATGCTCAAGGGATTACTCACGCCCATCCTCAAACACGACGTCAATTTTGTCAATGCCGCCTATATTGCTGCTGACAGGGGCATCAAGGTAGTGGAATCCAAGACCAGCACAAGCGAAGGTTTTGCAAGCCTTGCAAAACTCACCGTCAGAACCTTGGAGGATGAGCATATTGTCTCCGGCACCATCTTCGGAAAAAAACTGCCTCGAATTCTCCGGATCAATAATTTTTACCTGGAAGCGATTCCCGAAGGACACAATCTGTTAATCCATAACGAAAACGTTCCCGGGGTTATCGGCGCCATCGCCTCCACCCTGGGTCAAGGTGGCATTAACATCAACCGGATGCAGGTGGGTGAAGAAAGGGAACATAAGGAAAATGTTATCTTTCTTTCCATCAGTGAGATGATCAACGATGATATCATTCAAAAAATCAAGAATTTAAAACACATTATTTCTGTGCGCAGGATCAATCTGTAGAGGGAGATGACACATGCCGGAAGAAAACGAAAAGGGGTTCGTGATTAAAGATAAGCGCGCTTTGAATAAAGAGGGGAATAAAAAAGGGGATAAAGAGGGGAATAAAACCGGGGATGAAACCGGAAAACCGAAAACCAACCATCCCGATGGGGAAACACAAAAAAAGGAAGCCAAAGAGACGCCTTCCCAGGAATCGTCTCAAATGCCGCTGCCCGAAATAACCTTTCCATCGCTCATTTTCAGCCTCAGCTCAACAGCCCTGTTCCATCTGGGCGAACTGCCCGATCCTCAGACCAATGAAAAGAAGAAAGATCTTCCACTGGCCAAGCATGCCATTGACACCATTGCCATGTTGAAGGAAAAGACAGCCGGAAACCTGACCGGTGATGAAGAAAAATTCATTGAAAATGTCCTGACGGATCTTCGGCTGCGGTATGTGAAGGAAAAGAGTTAAAACCCCTCCGGCGAAAGAATCATGTCAACCGTTACTTTTAACCAGCCCTTCAGCGTCCTTGCCCCCGCCAAACTAAACCTTCGGCTGAAAATCACCGGACGACGGTCGGACGGCTATCATGAACTGGTGTCCCTTATGGTACCTGTGGACCTTTTTGACCACATGGCGCTGAAATTCATCGAGGAACCCAGGGTTCACATGACCTGCCGGGGCTACTCGGCACCGGCAAACGCTGAAAATCTGGTCTGGCGTGCGGCGCAATCCTTTTTTTCCCGGATCGGCTGGCGCAATGGGCTTTCCATCGCCCTCACCAAAAGGATTCCTGTAGCCGCCGGTCTTGGCGGGGGCAGCAGCGATGCGGCTGCCGTGCTTAT
>CAYSFQ010000112.1:0-3189 GCA_964430575.1 uncultured Desulfobacteraceae bacterium | reverse complement strand
TTCCTGTAGCCGCCGGTCTTGGCGGGGGCAGCAGCGATGCGGCTGCCGTGCTTATGGCCCTGAACGAAACCCTTTGTGCATCCAGGCCGCTCTCGCCTGCGCTTCTGGCGGAATTGGCGCTGAAGCTGGGAGCTGACGTGCCCTTTTTTCTGCAGCGGGCGCCCTGCATGGCTCACGGCATCGGTGAAATACTCGAACCCATCCAAAAATGGCCGTCACTGTCATATATCATTGTTATGCCTGACATTTCTGTTTCAACAGCAGCGGTGTACGAAGCCCTGGACCAACCGTCTTTTGCGGTTTTAAAAGAAGACAAACGGGAATTTGAGTTGACAACTGACGACTGTTACGATATTATTAGAAATTTAGAAAAAATGCCGATGCAAGTCTGTCGTCTGTTGGAGAATGATCTGGAACAGGTGACTGCTTCCAGTTTCCCAATTATCAGGGAAATAAAGCAATCCTTGACGGATGCTGGGGCCATCGGCGCTTTGATGTCTGGGAGCGGCCCCAGCGTTTTTGGTATTTTTGAATCGAAATCCCGGGCCCTCCATGCAAAATCAGTTCTTGACACCGCAGCTTTAGGCCGGGTTTTTGTGGTGGACGGAATTAATTCATGGGGCGTCGTCAAGTGGTAAGACACGGGTTTTTGGTGCCCGCATTCGGAGGTTCGAATCCTCCCGCCCCAGCCATTATAGAAAACTTGGCCATTATGGAGAACCTGATTGTTCGTTAATGAATCATGAGGAGCCAGCGTTGGACCATGACATAATACTATTCGGAGGAACTTCCAACCCTGCATTGACCCTTGAGGTCTGTCAATACCTCGGTATCAGTCCTGGAAAAATCCTTGCCAAAACATTCAGCGATGGCGAAACCCGGGTTGAACTGGGTGAAAATATCAGGGGACGTGATGTCTTTGTCATACAATCCACATCCACCCCGGTAAACGACAACCTGATGCAGCTTCTCATCATCATGGATGCCATGCGGCGGTCTTCCGCTGAACGGATCACGGCTGTGATTCCCTATTACGGTTACAGTCGGCAGGACCGCAAGGTCAAACCCCGGGTGCCCATCAGTGCCAAGCTGGTTGCGGACCTTATTACCACAGCCGGGGCCCATCGGGTGGTGGCCATGGATCTCCATGCAGGCCAGATTCAGGGATATTTCAATATTCCCGTTGACAATATCTTTGCAGCGCCCAT
The DNA here is from genome assembly GCA_964430575.1 of uncultured Desulfobacteraceae bacterium. Classification (GTDB taxonomy): domain Bacteria; phylum Desulfobacterota; class DSM-4660; order Desulfatiglandales; family Desulfatiglandaceae; genus NaphS2. Next base: position 1,981 of record CAYSFQ010000112.1, on the reverse strand, counting down.
CCTGCTGAAATACATCCAGAACAACACACATGGGGACCTGGTGATCGTCTCCCCCGATGCAGGCGGCGTTGAACGGGCCCGGGCATTCGCCAAACGGCTTTCAGCATCACTGGCCATCATTGATAAGCGGCGGGTGACACCCAATGTTGCCGAGGCCATGAACATCATCGGCGAAGTGGGGGGCAAAACGGCCATCATTCTGGACGACATGGTTGACACCGCGGGAACCCTGACCCAGGCCGCCGGTGCGCTCAAGGAAAGGGGCGCCACCACCGTACTGGCCTGTTGCACCCATCCGATCCTCTCGGGGCCCGCCATAAAAAGAATCGAAGACTCCCCCATTGACAATCTGGTGATTACCAATACCATTCCACTGAGCGAGGAGGCCGCGGCATGTTCGAAGATAATCGACCTTTCCATCGCTGAGCTCCTGGGAGAAACCATCAAGAGAGTTCATGATTCAAACTCGGTCAGCACGCTGTTCGTGTAGCCATGGAACGCATGCCTGTAATGACAGGCTGCAATACTTTGTGAAAAATTTTATTAATGCCGGAGGTAATAAGATCCAATGAATCAATTAACCCTTTCTGCCCGCATCAGGACTGAAACAGGAAAAGGTGCAGCCAGAAGATTAAGGCAGAACAAACAGATTCCCGCCATTTTTTATGGCCCGGGCATCGACCCCATTATGCTGACCATTGAATATGACCATCTTTCAGGTCTTGAAAAGGCCGGTAAAGGTGAAAATGCTATTTTAGACCTCAACATCCAAACCGATCAGGGTGAGACAACCAAAAAGGTGATGATCAAGGAACTGACCATCGACCCCCTGGAAAACACGTTTGTGCATGCGGACTTTTATGAAATCTCCAGTGACAGGGAACTGACATTGGCCATTCCTGTTCACCTGCTCAATACGCCCATAGGCGTCACAGAGGAGGGCGGGGTTCTGCAGCAGATCCGAAGAGAAGTGACCATCGTCTGTTTTCCCGACAAACTGGTCGAATTCCTGGAGGTGGACATTTCGGATCTCGGTGTGGGAGATACGGTTCGGATTGGGGATCTGGCACTTCCGGAAGGCATCAAAACCACGGATGGGGCACACCTGACCGTTGCCGTCGTCAACATCAAGGGTTCCGCGCTGGCTGATATGGAAGCCGAGGAAGAGGCAGAGGAAGAACTTGTAGAAGGTGAAGAGGGTGAAGTAACAGAAGAAGCGGACGGTTCAGAGGAAGAAACCGCCGAAGAAACAAAAGAATAAGGGAAAGGGGGTGGACCTTAAAAGGGAAATTTGTACCTGATTGCAGGCCTTGGTAATCCCGGGCCACGATACGAACATACCAGGCATAACATAGGACTGGAAGCTGTTGAGCTGTGGGGGAAATCGCTTGGGGTGACCCTTAAAAGTCTTCTTTTTCGCTCAAAGCATGCTCTGGCTGATTTTCGGGGCAACCCAATCGTCCTTCTTTGCCCCCTGACCTTCATGAACAAAAGCGGTGAATCGGTCAGGGACTGTATCCACCATTACGACCTGGAAATAAAAAAGCTCCTGGTCATACACGATGATCTGGACATGCCGCTGGGAAAGATCAAGGTCGTCAGAAATGGGGGGGCAGGTGGCCATAAGGGTGTTTCATCTATTATTCACCTTTTGGGGAGTTCAGAATTTTCGCGGGTCAAGATCGGCATCGGCAGGCCGCGCCATGGGGAGACTGTGGCAGACTATGTTTTAAGTTGTTTTTATGATGACGAAAAGAAACTCGCGGAAGAAATCATGGGGATGGCTGTAGAGGCATCCCAACTGTTTGTTTTGGAAGGGGTCGAAGCGGCAATGAACCATATCAATTGCCGGAGATTAACAATTTAAGGAGGAAGAAGTGATGCAGGGATTGACAATATTAGCTCCCTTTGTAGGGATTCTGAGTTTGATTATTGCCTGGCTGATTTATAATTATGTCAAAAAGCAGCCGAACGGCAATCC
>CAYSFQ010000111.1:2986-5730 GCA_964430575.1 uncultured Desulfobacteraceae bacterium | reverse complement strand
GACAAGGCCAATAGAAGCAGTGCCCCCGTCCATTGGCCCCATACCGGCATGATTTCAGCAGCCTGACCTAAAATGGCTTGCGGCTGCAGACCAAAAGCGCGATAAATATGGTCCACCATGAGCCCGAATAAAACGGCGGACAGGCAGATGGCCGTGAGATAGATGACTGTGGCCCGCTTCCCCAGGGTTCCCCAGAGTACTGTCAGGGACGTGACGTTGGTGGCCGGACCGGCCAGGAGAAACACCAGGGCCGCGCCGGGGCTGACCCCTTTTAAAATGAGTGCCGCAGCAACAGGGGTTGACGCAGTGGCACAGATGTAAAGCGGAATCCCCACCGCCAACATGAGCAACATGGATGGCAAGCCCCCTCCCAGGTAGTGCGCAAGAATTTCATCGGGAACCAGGGTTGTAATCAGCCCCGCCAGGAGTATGCCGACGAGAAACCATCCGGCCATGTCCCCCCATACATCGGTCAGGGCATATTTGAAGCCCGCAATGATTTTTTGTGTCAGGGTGTGGTGTTTCTTATGCGCCTCGGGCGGGCAGTTCTTCCCGTCGCAGCAGGCGTCTAAGGGACAGGATAGGTCTGCTGGTACGGCTTCTTCATTTTCAGTACGGTTAAAAATATTTTCAGCAATACCGGCAGCGGTCGCCGTCGTGAATGCTGCAACGGGGCGTGCCACGGTCATCACCGGGTCCAGAAGCGCATAGGTAATGGCCAGGGAATCAACGCCGGATTCGGGTGTGGATATCAAAAAGGCCGTGGTTGCACCGGTGTTGGCGCCCTGCTTTCGAAGGGAAACGGCGGCCGGCAACACACCGCAGGAACACAGGGGTAAAGGGATACCCAGAAAGGCAGCTTTGAAGACTGATTTGAATTTTCCCTGTCCCAATTGTCGCGAGACGGCGTTGGGGTCCAGAAAAACACGCAGTAAACCGCTAACCAGGAGCCCGAAAAGGACATAGAGGGATGACTCCAGCAAAAGATGCCACGCTTCAAGAAAAACATTGATGACAAACGCCATTTGCATTTAATCCTATTTTTGAGGTTATTCGCGCACGTGGGCCAGCCCGATTTTAAGCAGTTCAACCACGTGGTCGTCGTTTAAAGAATAGTAAAGAATCTGTCCGTCCCGTCGCTGTTTGACCAGGTCCAGGTCTTTCAGGCGCCTGAGTTGGTGTGAAACCGCTGAATCGCTCAAGCCGGTGAACGCTGCCAGGTCACAGACACACATTTCACCCCCTTCAAGGGCCATCACCATCTTAAGGCGGGTATTATTCCCCAGAACCTTGTAGGTAAGCGACAATCGCTCCAGATCTTTTCCAGGAATAGATTCTTTCCAGGCCCGTTCAACCCGATTGAAATGCACCACGTGAATCTGGCACCCGTCTTCCTTAAGAATTGTGTTTTTGCGTTGCGACATGTTGTACCCATTGAATATCTGAGCATATGTTCAGATACGATAATGCATAAACTCCCGTGTGTCAAGGTTTTATGGTATCCAAATGGCCTCACGCAAAGGCGCAAAGACGCAAAGGTTTTCTTGTTTTTTGCGAAAAATCATGAGAGCTTATTCTGTGAATGGCGATTTGACAGGAGTGTGGTAAGGTATTGCTTGCACTGAAAAATTGACTGTGGGCTCCGGATCAAAACCTGTTTGATCCGGAGCTGCCATTGTCAAATAGATGTTTTTCGTTTAGGTTTCCGGTGTTTTATCCAGTTCCGCCATGCGTTTCTGGATGTTGTCCAGAGCTGATTTCATTTCGGCTGCCTGTGCCTTCAGCATACCGAGTTCATCCGCACGATTCATGTTGTCGGGTGTATTGTACTGAGGGGCGTTCCCTGCCGGGTAACCGCCCGCTCTACGAGAACCTCTACAATGTCCTCGACCTCTGCCGGAGCCATATCCTCGACCGGATCCCTGTTGGCCATAATTCGGCTGAAATCCTGAGTCCGCACCCGCGCAGTAACCGCGTCCACCGCCCGTCATGGGGCCTGCCCCCATGGGTCCTGTTCTATTAAATCCAGGCATCTATCTCACCTCCTCTCTTTCAAAAGGGGCCTCCCCGCCCCCGCCGCCGTCTCCTGCAGCCCCGCGAAGGCATTTCAAAATGTCCTCCCTCTATGCGAAGGACTCTTCCCAGGACCAGGGTTTCTGCCACCGTTTTCCTGGCTTGAGTTAAGATTCGGCCGAAGGTCTGTCTTGAGACATTCATTCGTTCGGCCGCCTCTTCCTGGCTGAGGCCTTCATAATCGCGCAGGCGAATGGCCTCCAGACCCTCAAGGGGGAGAAAAACGTCTTCTTTTCCTTTCGAATGAAAGGGATGAGGGCGGAACCTGTCCACAATGGGAGGACCATCAACAAATCTCGGCTTTCGTGGTCTGGGCATGGCAACCCCTTTTCGTTATGAGCATTTGACCATAACTTAAAGCGCCGCTTGCAGGTTGTCAAGAATTATTTTGAGCATATGCTCATAAAGGGCCTAAAATGCCGATTCCCCGGCTTCGCGTATCTTTTCTTGTTCAGGCAGTTTCCTGGCTTTTTCCATTGCCAGCATTTCCTCCAGGTTGTTTACATAATAAATGCAGAAAAGATACTCCGGGTTGCCCAGCCTGTCTTTGGTCGATGATACGATAAAGAAGTCTTTGCCGTCCTTCCAGAAAAGGGTGCGGCCAGCTTTGTCATCCCATTCGAACTGTTCCGGCGGGCCATATTTTTCTTTGATGGTTTCAACAATCGCTG
>CAYSFQ010000111.1:0-2886 GCA_964430575.1 uncultured Desulfobacteraceae bacterium | reverse complement strand
ACTCGAATAGTGCGAATTGGCGCCCAGATCAAAGAAGGCGAATCCCCGTATAACTTTCGGTTGCGGCGGCGTTTCGGAACCTTCGTTACTGCAACCGAGGTTCAGGCATACCAGGATGGCGGCGAGCCACATGGTCAAAAACATCAATGGTCTGTATTGATTCATTTCAAAGATCTCTTTTCGGGTTTAGGTACATTTGTTGAGCATGAGGTGCAGGATCGCTGCATCCATATCTTTAAGCCCCGTCTTTATGAGGGTTCCAATGTTTTTCATGGTCGTCTCGGGTTTCGCATCAATGATGCCGTCATCGGGTCCAACGACCAGGCCCTGAAGCGCCAGGAGTGCGGATTTGGCAGCAGAAGCGGTTGCTTCACCCACCTTGAGGGCACAACTGGTTTTGGCCCCGTCACAAAGGATCATGGCAGCATTTTCCACGTGATTCTTGATGGCACCCCCGATTTTATCATGGGTTCCCCCGAACAGGTAGCTGATACCCGCCGCCACCCCTGCACCGCTCGCCACACAGCTACCGCACAGGGGGCCGATTCTGCCCGCATGGACTTTGATGGTGCAGGTGATGAGATAGCTCAAGGCAATGGCACGAATGAGCAGGGCCGAATCTTCCAGGCTGGCGAACCGGGCGGCAGCCACAAGCGGGGTAGTCGCGGCAATACCCTGGTTTCCACTTCCGGCAAGGGTCATGGCCGGCAGCATGGCGCCGCCCATACGGGCGTCAATGCCGGCCGATGCATAAAGGCCGGCCTCGGTGACCAAATCTCTCTTTAAAAGACCCTGGCGGATCAAACTCAGCTGGGTCCTGCCCACGCCGAGCCCCGGGCCATGGGACAGTCCGTATTCCACCAGCTTCATATTAAGATCAATTCCCTCTTGTATGAATTTGACATCATCGCTGTCCAGGCCTTCCAGCAGATCGAGGATGTCTTGAAGGGAGAGCGAGGTAAGCCAACCTTTCAGGTCGTCCATGGCGCCGCCATCCATCTCGCTGTCAATGGTAAAGGGGTGGTCTTCCCGGATTTTTCCATTCAGGCTGAGGGACTGAATATGGTTGTGTCGGTCTGCTATTACAGCTTCAGCCGTTTGGCTGCCTGATTTGATGATGGTTTTGACATAGATGGACGTCTTTTTTTCATCGATGACGGCGGTGACGTTGCCTTCGGCCAGCAATTGCTCCGCCTTTTTGACACCGCTGTCCCGAACGGTTGAAAAAATTTCCAGGCCGTTTTTCGGATCTCCGGAGATGGCACCGATAGCCGCTGCCAGCAGTACCCCGTTTTTTCCACCGGATGCGGGGATGATGACGCCCATGGCATTTTTGTATAAGCTCGGGTTGACCGTTACCTCCATGACATCAATTTTTCGCTCCGCCAGAAGGGAGGCAGCCGCGGCTGCGCATAGACCCAGGGTAGCCGGTTCCGTGCAACCCAGGCCCGGCTCTGTTTCCATGTGCAGCAATGTTTTGGCTTTATTATGAAGAATGCTTTTGATGGCGTAACCCATGATTTTTTCCTCTTTTGCTGATGATTGTCCTTGTGCCGGCAAAACCCATAACAGGGATAAACAAAGAAACAAGGGGGCTTCCCTGTGTACGGAAAACTTGGAGTGCCATCAACAGTCTATTTCCCTTGCACCTTTTCTGCAACTGCTATATTTTATAGGGCAAAGTTAATGGGTGATATAGAGCTTCACAGGTGCAACACCCAACATCAAGGAGGAGATCGGATGACAGATCTAATGGATATTATCAAGGGAAGACGAAGCATTCGGAAATATGAAGACAAGGAAGTTCCGGAGGATCTGCTCAATCAGATCCTCGAATCTGTCCAGTGGGCGCCGTCCTGGGCCAACACCCAGTGCTGGGAAGTGATTGTGGTGAAAGACCAAGGTCTTAAAGAGACCCTTGCGGAAGTTTTGCCCAAGACCAACCCTGCTCGAAAACATTTCACCGAAGCGCCGGTGATCCTGGTGCTGTGTGGCAAACTTGGAAGCGCCGGCTATTACAAAGGTCAGGTGACCACCAAATTCGGGGACTGGTTCCTGTTTGACCTTGGGCTTGCGGCCCAGAACCTGTGCCTGACGGCCCATAACCTGGGGTTAGGAACGGTCATTACCGGGCTTTTTGACCAGGGAAAAGCAGGTGAGATCTTGGGGGTTCCCGAAGGTTATGAACTGGTAAGTTTGATTCCGCTGGGCTATCCGGCCCATGAGTCAAAACCGCCCAAACGGCGGGATATCAGCGATTTTACGCACTACGACAAATTTTAATGAATGAAAGTTTCAAAACCCTGATCACATAAAATCGGTTCCCGGTTTTAAGAACCCGCTGATCGAGGCCAGTTTCCACTCGTCTGCCTGGTCGATCTTGTTTGATAGAAAAGATTGACAGGTATTGAAATATAGTGATAACTAAAAATATTAGATGTCCTTTTTGGATGGTTGTGGGTTATTGCCTGATGATGGGAGGCAGATCGCTATGATGACGGGCCGTCTTTTTTCATGGAACAATGTCACGGACTTATTTCATAACCGCCGTGGTTCTGCGTCCATATGGTTGATTGCGGCAATTTGTTTTGTGATCGTTTTTTTGGGGATCGTTTTCTTACTCTCAGGAAACAAGATACCAGACCGGAAACCGACTACGGTTCCGGCTAAGTCTGAACCAGAAATTCGAGAACCCATCAAATCATACACCGTTTCAAATAAGGCGCCGGTGGAAATTGAAAAGCCGGATCAGAAACCCGGCGTTATGTTGGAAAAAAAGTTCCCGGAAAAACCGGACCAACAGGACCCGGAACCCTTAAACACCGATCCTTCCAGTATACAGGATGTGCTTCCCGAAGATCCCCCCGGCAAAGGAATTTTGGCTCA
>CAYSFQ010000110.1:0-6123 GCA_964430575.1 uncultured Desulfobacteraceae bacterium | reverse complement strand
TCCCCGCGAGCTGTGTCAGTTTAAGTTTCGGGGAATACGTGCTTCAGGACTGAGCAAAAGGCTATCCGCTTGACAGTAACCATTACGTTTGTTAGAAGAAATCATAGTGGGTCAAAGTTTACGACCTTTTCGATCAGATTCTTTCCTGTTATGCTTCAAATAGTTGTTTTCCATTGTATTATGAAGGGCCCATTGACCGTCATCCTATGCATAACATCGCTTCCATAGATTTGGGTAGTCATACGGCAAGACTGCTCATTGCACGGGTGGGAGACGATTTTGGGGTGTTTGAGCCGTTGATGCGTAAACGGTCTTATATTTACCTGGCAGGGGACTTTGATCCGGTTTTGAAACGGATATCAAAGGAAGCGTTAGCACGTGCGGTAACGGTTCTCAAGGACTTCTCACGGATCATAGAGGATTGGCAGGTAAAACGGGTTGTCGCCGTAGCCACGGGTGTTGTCAGGAAAGCCGCAAACAGAAATGGATTTTTAAAGGAAATTTTCGAGGAAAGCGGCCTTCGTGTTTCGGCCATATCCGGTGAAAAGGAAGCGCAATTAACGAGTAAAGGCGCCCTTGGCGCTCTTGGCATCAAGAATCCCCCTTACTTTGTTTTTGACCTGGGTGGGGGAACCACGGAGTTTCTCCTTTCTTTATTTCCTGAGCATGGGAAAGAGGGTACGGTGGTAGACTCCATTTCATTGGGCGCCATGCTGCTGACAAATGCTTTTCTGTTATCAGATCCACCCGCAGAAAAGGAGATGAAGGCCCTCGTTGAACATATTGACCAGATTTTAGACCGGAAGTGTCCCTCTTTTCCGGCAAACGGGCCGGTGATCGGAACCGGCGGCACTGTTTCGGCGCTTTGTGCCATGCATCATGGCATTTCGCAAAATGCCGTTGTCCCTGAAAAAATAAATGGCCTTGTGTTGTCGCTTTCTCAGGTTGAGTCCAGCCTGGAAAAAATGTGCCGTTTGACCATCGTCCGGAGAATTGAACGCCTGGGGCTGGATTCGGGCCGTGCCCGGGTCTTGGTGGCCGGCGCCGCGGTGGTCGCGCGGTTGTTGCGGCATTTGAAAGTCAGTGAATTGTTGGTCAGTATGAGTGATCTTCTGGAGGGGGCTTTGATCGATTTTCTTGAAGGAGAACAACATGGATAAAAAGAATATTCAATTTGGTTATACATTTGACGACCTCATCCTGATTCCGGATCGATCGGCCGTGCTGCCCACCGAAGTTAATGTGCAGACCCGGTTGTCCCGCAATGTTCAGCTCGATATCCCCGTTGTCTCGGCAGCCATGGACACGGTAACAGAGGCTGAAACCGCCATTACCATGGCCAGGCACGGGGGGATAGGGTTTATCCACAAAAACATGAGTATCGAACGACAGGCCCTGGAGGTGAAAAAGGTCAAGAAGTCTGAAAGCGGTATGATTGTCAATCCCATCACCATTGAGCCCGAGCGGAAAATCCATGAGGTTCTTGAAATCATGAACCAATACAAGATTTCCGGTGTACCGGTGGTAAAGGGGGAGAGCCTTGTGGGTATTATCACCAACCGGGACCTGAGATTTGAAACCAACCTGGACCATACCGTGGGATCGGTGATGACCAAGGAACATCTTGCCACGGCAAAGGCGGGCATTACCCTGGAAGATTCAAAGGCCATTCTGCATGAGCGGCGCATTGAGAAACTCCTGGTGGTGGATGACAACGGCAAGCTGGTGGGTCTCATTACCATTAAGGATATCGAAAAGATCAAGAAATACCCGAATGCCTGCAAAGATGAATTAGGTCGTTTGCGTGTCGGCGCCGCAGTGGGGGTGGGAGAGGATACCCTAGAGAGAATTGAAAGTCTGATGGAAGCCTCCGTGGATGTGGTGGTGGTGGATACGGCCCATGGACATTCCGACATGGTGATTGAGTCGATTTCCCGTACCAGAAAGACCTTTCCGGAATTGGAAATCATTGCCGGCAATGTGGCCACGGCACCCGCCACAAAAGCCCTTATCGACGCCGGGGTGGATGGGGTCAAGGTGGGCGTGGGGCCGGGTTCCATCTGCACCACCCGGGTTGTGGCGGGAATCGGTGTTCCCCAGATGACCGCCATTATGGATTGTGCGGAAGAAGCGCGCAAGCACGGCATCCCCGTTATTGCGGACGGGGGGGTCAAGTTTTCCGGTGATATCACAAAAGCCCTGGCGGGGGGCGCCGATTCGGTTATGATCGGGAGCCTTTTTGCGGGCACCGAGGAAAGCCCGGGTGAGACCATCCTGTTTCAGGGTAGAACCTATAAGGTCTACAGGGGCATGGGATCATTGGAGGCCATGAAGGAAGGGAGCCGGGACCGGTACTTTCAGGAGAAGACGGATCAGGATAAGAAGCTGGTGCCCGAGGGCATTGTAGGCCGTGTGCCCTATCGGGGTACCCTGGCCGATACGGTTTATCAACTGGTGGGTGGATTAAGGTCCGGAATGGGGTATCTGGGATGCCGCAATATGGCGGATTTGCAGACCAAACCAGAGTTCATACAGATTACACCCGCCGGTCTTCAGGAAAGCCATGTTCACGATGTGATTATCACGAAAGAGGCTCCCAATTATCGAATGGAATAGCCGAGGTCGGAGGACAGAAATCAGAGGACAGAGGACGGAAAATGGAACATGTAGGGCAGGCCTCTGTGCCTGCCCGATAGAGGTCAGCGGAAGGTACACACCATGAATGTCGATTTTTTTACTGAGAAAATTCTGATTCTGGACTTTGGTTCGCAATATACCCAACTCATCGCCAGGAGGGTGCGAGAGGCCAAGGTCTATTGTGAAATTCACCCCTTTAACATGGCTCTGGAGGCGATCAAAGCCTTTTCTCCCAAAGGCATTATCCTGTCCGGCGGGCCCGCCAGCATTTACGACACGGATGCGCCCTTTGCGGATGACGGTATTTTTGATCTCGGTATACCCGTATTGGGCATCTGTTACGGCATGCAGTTCCTTACCCATTTGCGGGGTGGCGTGGTGGCCCAGTCGGGTGATCGTGAATACGGAAATGCCACCATGACCATCCGGGATGACCGGGATCTGTTTCATGGATTTGAGAAGGATGACGAGTGGACCGTATGGATGAGCCATGGGGATCGTATTGATCAGATGCCGGAAGGGTTTGAGGTCCTTGCCAGCAGCAAGAACAGCCCTGTGGCCGCCATGGTTGATACGTCCCGGCGGTTTTTTGGCGTGCAATTCCATCCGGAGGTGGCCCATACACCCGAGGGTCCCAAAATTCTGGCCAATTTTCTCTTTTATATTTGCGGTTGCGAACCGTCCTGGACCATGGCCTCCTTTGTCCGCAGAACAGTTGATGCCATGCGTAAAAAGCTTGGCAATGAACGGGTCATCTGCGGGCTTTCCGGGGGTGTGGATTCTTCGGTAACCGCCGTGCTCCTTCATGAGGCCATTGGTGATAATCTCTCCTGCATCCTGGTGGACAACGGCCTTTTGAGAAAAGGGGAAGCCCGAAAAGTGGTGGAGGTGTTTCAGGAATATTACGGTATTGATCTGCATCTGGTGGATGCTTCGAAACATTTTCTGGATCGTCTGGAAGGCGTGACGGATCCTGAAGAGAAGCGAAAGATCATTGGCCGGGAGTTTATCCGTATTTTTGAAAAAAAGGCGGCCGAACTGGGTTCAGCCCAATATCTGGCCCAGGGTACCCTGTACCCGGACGTGATTGAAAGCGTCTCTTTCAAAGGTCCTTCCGCCACCATCAAGAGTCACCACAATGTGGGGGGGCTGCCCGATGTGATGAACCTGAAGCTGGTGGAACCGCTGCGGGAACTTTTCAAGGATGAGGTGCGTGAGGTGGGTATTGAACTGGGACTCCCGAAAGAACTGGTTATGCGCCAGCCGTTTCCCGGTCCCGGTCTTGCCATCCGAATCCTGGGGGAGATCACCCCCGAAAGGCTTCGTATCTTGCGGGAGGCGGATGTCATTGTGCTGGATGAAATCAAAATGGCCGGACTTTACGAAAAGGTGTGGCAGTCTTTTGCGGTGCTTTTGCCGGTCCGCACTGTCGGCGTCATGGGTGATGAACGAACCTATGAACACGTCATAGCCGTACGTGTTGTGGATAGCCTGGATGCCATGACCGCCGACTGGTCAAAGATCCCTTACCAGGTGATGGGCAGAATTTCCAACCGGATCATTAATAGCGTCAAGGGGGTAAACCGGGTGGTTTATGATATATCTTCCAAACCACCGAGCACTATTGAGTGGGAGTAGGGTCTTTGGTATGATTGCGACAGGTCGTTCCTTGAATTTGTAGGTAAATCGCATTTCAGCTCCCGGCAGTTTTACTATCTGTTTTTCCTTGTTATTGTTCGAAAATCTAACATTGTTCGAAAACATGGCAATGCTTGGACTTCTTCGTGAATAGACCCGTCTAATTGAATTATAATTGAACTCGTTCGAAATCCGAACACTTGAGGTCCTCTCTTCGTGCCATTCTCTTCCTCTTCTGCGATTCCGATGGCTGGTTGTTCTATGGGATATCCAGACGTAACATTCTGAAATTAAATAAATATGGCAGCAAAATATGGCAGCTGAAATGATTTCATTACCCGTTTGGCATACAGCTTGCTCAAAGAGAGCCCATTCGCCCTTTACAATAATTTTTTTCTAAATGAATAAATTGATCAGCTTTTATTTGATGTAATCGAAAGGAGGGCCGCAGATTGAGTGTAAATGTGACGATGCCGAAACTGGGCATGACGATGAAAGTGGGCAAGGTCGCAAAATGGTATAAAAATGAGGGTGATTCCGTTCAGAAAGGAGAAAGTCTATTTGAAGTTGAAACGGAAAAAATTACCAACGAGATCGAATCACCGGGAAGCGGAATTTTGTTTCAGATTGTGGCGCCTGTCGGTACGACCGTACCTATTGGGACAATCCTGGCGGTTATAGCCGAAGCTGGAGAGCAACTTGAACGTATTGAAGGCATCCAGGCCGGTGAAGTGGTCGAGGCGGCAGCCGATCCGGCAAAGCCCCAATCCGCCGAATCTGAAACCGAGACAAAGGAAAAGAAACGCATATTGGCGACCCCATCCGCTCGCCGTCTGGCAAAGGAATTGGGTGTCGATTTGGCCTTGGTACCTGGAACCGGTCCTGATGGAAAAATTAAAGGGGCGGATGTGGAAAAATACCATAAGGATGGACCGCCGGCGCCAAAAATTACCTCTTTGGCCGCAGAAGTCGCCAAACATGAAGGTATCGATATATCTACAATTACCGGTACCGGGGAGAATGGCAAAATCACCCGGCAAGATGTCGAGCTTGCCCTTGCCGCGGCAAAGGATCCCCCCCAAGAGGCGCCTTCCCAGGTTAAGGTGATCCCCTTTGAAGGCATACGCAAGGTTATCGCGGACAACATGCACGCCAGTCTGCAGAACGCTGCCCAACTCACCACTTTCACCGAGGTGGATGTTACCGAAATGGTGCGGTTCAGGGATCTTATGAGGACGGAATATAAAAACGATGATTCCGTAAAAATTTCTTACAATGACATCATTGTCATGGCAACAGCCCGTGCATTGATGCGCCACCCCATCATGAATTCGACCCTGGTCGGTGAAGAGATTCTGGTCCATGACACCGTTCATCTGGGTATTGCCGTTGCACTCTCGGAAGGGCTCATCGTCCCGAAAATACGAAACGCTGAAAAGAAAACAGTGCTGCAAATTGCTAAAGAGGTCAGAGAACTGGCGCAAAAAGCTCGAGAAGGCGCCCTGGCCGTAGAAGAGGTCACCGACGGCACCTTTACCATCAGCAATGTGAGTATGTTCGACATGGATGGATTCACGCCGGTACTTAATCCACCGGAGACCGGAATTCTCGGCGTTGGCCGGGTGATCGAAAAACCGGCCGTATTTAATGGTGAGGTCACCATCCGGCACATGATGACGCTCAGTCTTACTTTTGATCACAGAGTCGTGGACGGTGCGCCGGCCATGACTTTTTTAAAGGACCTGGCTAACTACCTGGCGCAGCCCATGCTGATCGTGGCCTAGCGCACAAGTTCAGGGCCTCGGCAAAAAATAAATGCGCAAGATTGCGCTGTATTTTGGTTCGTAT
>CAYSFQ010000109.1:0-6187 GCA_964430575.1 uncultured Desulfobacteraceae bacterium | reverse complement strand
AAGGATTGACTAATATCCAATATGTGGAGGGTGATTTGTGAGATTTGGCGTGAGGTTTGGGGACATCCTTGACCTTGACAAAAAAACCTGGTTTTCGTTCAGGCACTACTATTTAAGGACATCCACCTTAAGCTCTCTAAAGCTTGCCGTTGCGGCCGATGGAGACGATTTCCGCCATGATGGCGACCGCAATTTCCTCCGGGGTCTCGGCGCCGATATCAAGTCCGATGGGCGCGTGAACCCGGTCCAGGAGATCCTGTTCAATGCCCTTTTCCAGCAGTTCGGCATAGATCTTGGCTTTCTTGGTACGGCTGCCGATCATTCCCAGATATCGTGCCGGTGACCGGATTACAGTCGATAGGGCCACGCCATCCAGTTCGTGTCCGCGGGTGACAATCACCACATGGCACCAGGGGGTGATGGGGAATTTTTCAAGTTCTTTTTCCACATCTCCTACGATAATGTCACGGGCATCCGGGAACCGCTCTTTATTGGCATATTCCAACCGATCATCAAATAGGACCACGTCCATCCCCAGGAAAGCGCCCAGTTTGGAGAGTTGCTTCCCCAGATGACCGGCACCCACAATGAGGAGTTGTTTTCTTCCGGCAATGACATCGATAAAAATATCGTTTTCACCGCCGCATACCCCCAGATGACCCAGTTCCACTTCTTTGAGCTTGTATTGCACCATTTTGGGCGTCCCATTTTTCAGCGCTGATCTGGCTTCTTCAATCACCTGGTTTTCCATGGCACCACCACCGATGCTTCCCACAATACGGCCATCCGGGAAAACCAGCATCTTGGCGCCTATGGCCCGGGGGGTTGACCCATGGGACCGAACAATGGTGGCCAATGCAACGCTATCACCGGTCCGCAGGGTTTTTAAGGCTGTTTCAAAAACATCAATCATTGCGCTACCTCCTCAAAACAGGCTTTTGGCTGTTAGCCGTTAGCTATTAAGCGACATCAACACCGCTTCCAGCACACCCCCGCCAATAGCCAGGGCTTTATCGGAAATGGTCAAGCAGCTTTCCTGAACATCCCGGGGATCCACATCACCGCTTTTCAGACCTTTCTCTACGAATATGCCGTCATGGAGCAACCCGCGCAGCATCCCGGGAATGGGCGCCGGAATGGGCGTATCCCCGGCATAGGCAACGATATCGCCTTTTTCCACATGGGTCCCTATGGATAGCACACCCTTTAAAACACCCGGTCCGGGCGCTCGGATGACACGCGCCGAGCCGAACCCCTTCACTTCCCCGGGGATGCCGGTATTGGGAATTGCCGATCCTTGCCAGATGACCCGGCCCAGGGTATGCCCCCGCTTGGTTTCAACAATGGCATGAACATCATGGCCCGCCGCGAAACCGGGTCCCAGGCCCACCACAAAAGCCGCATCATCCATGCGGGTACCGATGTTCTTTTTGGCCATGATGGCGTCTATTACGGCAAAGGCGTCTATTTCGTTAACAATTTCTGCTTTCGGATCCACGATGACGGGAATCAACCGATCATCCAGAGCTTTCAGGATATCCGCACGGCCCTGCGCCCGCCGGGCTGTCATATCCTCCACGGTTACTTCCCCTTCATAAACAGCGTCAGAGAGCGAAACACTCCGGCGAACGGTCAGGGGCTGCTCGATTTCGGTCATCATAACAGGGAAACCGCTTCGCCACAACCGGGCGGCCACACCGGTGGCAAGATCCCCTGCCCCCTTGATGACGATTCGTTTTTGGCTGAACACGTTTGAACCTCCCACCACATTTTTGGCTAAAAAGATTTTAACCTACTTCCCAAATGAACACCGGGGAAAATGACACGGTTCGCATTCCAGGCACATGCCCCCGTGGGCCATGGACGCAAGATCTTCCCGGGTAATCGGCTCGCCTGCCAGAACCCTGGGCAAAATGAGATCCAGAACCGTGGCCCGGAAAAAGAGAACACAGGCCGGCAGTCCCATGACGGGAACATCTCCGAAACGTCCATACAGAAACATGGCACCAGGCAGTACGGGGGTCCCGTAAACCACGTCCTCAGCCCCGGCATCTGCAATGGCCACGCGCGTAATGTCGTCGGGATCCACGCTCATACCGCCGGCCACCACGATCATTTCAGCACCGTTTTGGAGGTATTGATTGATTTCAGACGCAATACGCTGCCTGTCATCGGGGGCAAAAGCGATCCCCATGATACTGCAATCATAGCCTTGCAGTTTCTTCCGAATGATGGGCGCAAATTTATCATCGATGAGCCCCGAAAACACTTCGTTGCCGGTGATCACAATACCGGTTCTGGGGGCAAGAAAAGGTTTTACTGAGAAAAAGTCGTCCACTGCCACGGCAACTTTTTCAGCGGCTTGAAGGTTTTCCTCGTCAATGATCAGGGGAATGGCCCTCACGCCGCAAATGACGTCCCCCTTTTCAACCACGGAATTGGTGTGCCTGGCTGAACAACTGATATCCGGCACCAGATTGATGCGGGTAAGCGCTGCCACGTCCACCTTAAAAAGACCTCGATGACTCGCTTTCAGCTGAATTTTTCCTTCGGAAGGATGGGGATCGAAACAGACACCCCTTCCAGCCAGGGCCGTTGCCAGGCGAAGGGCCGCATCGTCCTCGTGGACTTCTCCCGGTTCCAGATGCAAAACGTACAGATGCTCCTTTCCGACCCTTTTCAAATGGGGTACATCCGACTCCCTGATGATATGACCCTTTTTAAAGGCCGGTCCTTTGAATTGCCCGGGCCTGATTTCGGTGATGTCGTGGGCCAGGATGGTTCCCACGGACTGGTCAATGGGAATGACTGTCGCCGAAGACTTGAATTTGTTTGCCATTCTAAAGCTCCTCTAACACATCATCCATTCTATGAAAAACCTCATCTTAAGAAGAAACCCGCTTCCTTTTTCAACCAGTCAAGTAGGGGCACGATGCATCGTGCCCCTACTCTTTTTTCACCGGCTTGATGCTGCAGAAAGTCCAGCGGTTCCCGATGCCCCCCACCATATTGACCCATCCCGTGAAACGGTCCCCTCGAACCCCTTCAGCCAGTTTGGGTGTGTAAAGGGGAAACCATGGCAGATCATTCATCAGGATTTCCTGCATTTCCCAGATGAGTTGCCTGCGCTTTTCGCGGTTCATGGCATCGGCACTGGCATCGGCAATGCGATCAAAGCGGGGATTATTGTAACCACTGGTGTTCCAGCCCTTGGGCTTGCTGTTTTTTGAGATGAAGAAATTCCTCAAATAGTCCGGATCCAGGGAGAGGTTTCCGTACCCCAGGACGAAAAGATCAAAATCATGGCGGGTTTTCACCTGTTGAATGAGGGAACCCAGGGGCATGGGTTTGGAGGTGACGGAAATACCCAGCATTTTGAGCCATTCCTGAATCATGATCCCCACCATGGCCCGCTGGGGGTCGTAATCCGCGGGGGGCGTCAGGATGGTCAGCCTTTTCATTTCACTGCCGTCCGGCAGGTGAATATCCTCCCCCCGAACGACCTCTCCTTCGGCATTCACCGGAGGATCTTCCCAAGTATAGCCCCCTTCCTTCAACAGCTGATGGGCCTTCCGGATTCTTTCATCCCGGGTCAGCCCCTCACCATAACCGGGCACATGGGGATCATACCAGAAGGCATTGCTGGAGGGAACAATAGAGTCGGCCTGCAGGGCGTATCCTTGAAGGATCCTTTTCACAATGAAACGCTTGTCCGTGGCAAAAGCAACGGCTTTTCTGAAGTAAAGATCATTGAATGGCTTTTTCCTGAGATTGAACCCCACATAATAGAGCGCACTTTTTTCACTGGTGTAAATTTTTACGTTTTCATCATCCTCCAGGGCTGCCAGATACCCCTGCTGCAACCCCCACCAGAACATGTCAATGCTGCCCTTGCGAAGCGCCAGGACAGCGGCATCGCTGGTACCAAAAAACTTAAAAATGATACCATCGATATGGGGACCCAGATGGTATCCGGCGATCTCCTGCCCCTGCCCGAAAAAATGTTCGTTTTTCTCCAGAAACACATAGGCCCCTCTGCGCCACTCTTTAAGCACAAAAGGACCGCTGCTGATGGGGTTCGTAATTTTTTGTTTCAGGATTTCCAGAAGTGGCTTTTCAAGGTTCTTCACCCGTTCCAGAATCACGCACCAGCATTTTTTTTGAACAATGGGCGTGGTGAGGGTCCGGGAAAGGAAAATGGCCTTGGGCTCTCTGAGGGTGAATCGGACGGTGTGCTTATCCGGGGTCTCAATTTTTTCTACGAATTCCCAACTGGATAGATATCGGGGGACCTTCAGTGTTTTGATGAGATGGCCCGTGTAAGCCACATCCTCGGCGGTCAGTTCGGATCCGTCAGACCATTTTGCAGGCCTCATTTTTACGGTGTAAGTCAGCGCGGCGGGATCATACACCGGATGTTCCGCAGCCAGCCAGGGCGTCAGGTTCAGGTTTTCTGGCTCACGAATATAGAGGGGCTGATATATCTGACTCAGGACCTTGCCGGACCAGGCATCGGTGGCCAGCCAGATATTCAGTGTTTTGGGTTCCTCCAATAGACCGATTTTGATGTAGTTTTTGGCGTGGGCGCTTGGCACAAAATAGAACGGGATCATTAGAATCCACAAAAACAGTGTAAAGCAGATAACGCCCGGCATCGTTGCATAAGCAAATATTTTTTCTATTTTCGAGTATTTGCGCATTACGTCCTCCCTTAATCAAGTTCAGTGGCGCATATTATAGCGTTTCTGCTCTCATATCAAAAGCCCTTAATGATGGGATGGGGACACCATAAAAGATCCCCGGATGGACCGAAAAGCGATTGATGGCTGAAAGAATTTCGTTCAAATGATATCGCCGTCCCAGAGTTTCCGGCAGAAATGCTGCCATGGCAGCACAGTGACGTCTGAATTTATTTTTTCAGGAAACTTATCTCTGGAGACAATGAGACTTTTTTTCGGCCTGAATTCCTCGTTGAAAAGATGCAACCCCTTGGTCCTTAACCTAGATGCGTGTACGCTTGATTTGATTTCAATGGCCGCTTCTCCATCACCCAGAATCAGGTCTACTTCCGAACCAGAGGCGGTTCGCCAGAAGGATAAGGGGAAGTCTTTGCCGCTGTAGTGTCCATAGGCCCAGCATTCCTGAATAATAAAATGCTCAAAGGCCCTGCCATATTCCGGTGTCCCGGGCGTGAGCGTTTGGTAATTCAGAAGCGCGGACACCATGCCTGTGTCGAAGAAATAAAATTTGGCGGTTTCAATGAGTCTCCTCTTTTTGGATTTCCTCCAAGGCGGCAGCAATCTACCGACAAGCGTATCTTCAAGGATCTGGTAATATTCGCGAATGGTCTTTACTGAAACACCCGATTCCCTGGCCGCATTTGAGTAGTTCAAAAGCATCCCATTAGTCGTGGCCGCAGATTGAAGGAATCTGGAAAAGGCAGGCAGGTTCCGGGTCAACGCTTCAGCCTGTATTTCTTCTTTAAGATAGTCGTGGACATAGGCCTTAAGATCCATTCGGCTATCGGGCGACAGATAATGGGACGGGAGAAAACCGGATACCAGCGTGGCATCCAGGTCAAATTCTCCCAGCTCTTCGGATACAAAAGGAAACAGTTCAAACCGCCATGCTCGTCCGCCCAGGAGGTTGACATTCCCCCGCTTCAGTTTCCTTGCGCTGGACCCGGAGAGAACAAAGCGATAGGCTCGGTTTTCAATAAGCCAGTGGATTTCGTCCATGAGATGCGGGATTTTCTGAACCTCGTCAATGACGACTGTTCGACAAGGCTGTGCATCCAGCATCCCTCTCAAACGGGTCGGCCTGCGACTCAATGAAAGGAATAGGTCATAATCCAGCAAATCAATCCAGAACGCTTCGGAAAATTGTTGCCTTAACAGCGTTGTCTTTCCCGTTTTTCTGGGCCCCCACAAAAAGGCCGACCTGCTTTCCGGAAGTTGGATCTTGAGGATTCTGGTGATTAAGTCTCTCTTTTTCATGAACCATATATATGATAATGCGCACTCTAAGTCAAATGATTTGTGATAATTTGGAGCGCTATGCCAACACTCATGAACGTCAAAATCAATACGCTACCTGTAAAATCTGCATCGTTGATCGCTCTATAAAAGGTATAAAAAGACAGTGCTGAAGCACGTGTTTGTATCCGTTGATGAATCATAGGGTTTTG
>CAYSFQ010000108.1:3844-6199 GCA_964430575.1 uncultured Desulfobacteraceae bacterium | reverse complement strand
GACCGCAGGGTTCGAAAACGTGATTTTCGAAAGCTGTGGATTATCAGGATCAATGCGGCTGCCAGAGCCCACGGGCTTTCCTACAGCCGATTGATGGGGGCGCTCGGCAAGGCGGGTGTTGTTCTGGATCGTAAGGTGCTGGCTGATATGGCGGTTAATGATCCTGCGGGGTTTTCCCGGTTGGCCGCAATGGCTTCGTAACGGTACCCCCTGGTGGATAAGATAACACCATGAAAGACCAGCTTCTGGAACTGGAAAAACGCGCCATTGATGAAATTGAGGCCATTGACGATCCGTCCGGCCTTGAGCCGTTTCGGATCAGGTACCTGAGCAAGAAAGGCGCGCTGACATCCCTGATGAAAAATCTGGGAACGCTTAGCAAAGAAGAACGTCCGGAAGCGGGTAAACTGGCTAATCAAATCAAGGTAAACCTTTCCCGCCATTTTCAGGATGTCAAATTATCCCTCGAAGCCGGCGGGAGCGGAGACGCCGCTTCCGTGGATGTGACTCTGCCGGGTAGAGAACCCCTTTACGGTCACCTGCATCCCATCACCTCGGTGATTAAGGAGGTGTGCCTCATTTTTTCACGGATGGGATTTCGGGTGGTCAAAGGTCCCAATGTGGAGTTGGATTATTACAATTTCGAGGCGCTGAACCTACCCAAAGACCATCCGGCCAGGGATATGCAGGATACATTCTATATATCCGAAAATGTGGTTTTGAGAACCCACACCTCTCCCATTCAAGTGCGTGTCATGGAAACTCAAAAGCCGCCTGTCAGCGTCATTGCGCCGGGAAAAGTATATCGACGTGATTCCGATGTTTCCCACACCCCCATGTTCCATCAGGTCGAGGGGCTTCTGGTGGACCGGGATGTTTCTTTTGGTGAATTAAAGGGAACGCTCAGCAGTTTCATTCATCAGATGTTTGGCAGCGATACCCAGTTGCGCTTCAGACCCAGTTTCTTTCCTTTTACCGAACCCAGTGCCGAGGTGGACATCAGGTGTGTTATCTGCGGGGGAAAAGGATGCCGAACATGTTCCCACACAGGATGGCTGGAAATACTGGGTTCCGGTATGGTGGACCCTGAAGTATACGGTTTTGTTGATTATGATCCTGATGTATACAGTGGCTTTGCCTTTGGTATGGGGATTGAGAGAATCGCCATGCTGAAATATGGGATCGATGACATTCAACTCTTCTTCAAGAATGATATGCGGTTTTTGAACCAATTCTAATGGCGTTCACAAAAGAGTAATCCATGAAGGTAAGTTTAAACTGGTTGAAAGAATACGTTGATATCGAGCTTCCTCCCGAGGAACTCGGTCATGTTCTTACCATGGCGGGTCTGGAAGTGGAAGGGATTGGGGTGGTGGGCCAAAATCTGGACCATATTCTGGTGGCCAGGATTCTGGAGGTAACGCCCCACCCCAACGCCGATCGCCTCTCCCTCTGCCGGGTCGATACAGGAACCGATGTGGTTCAGGTGGTTTGTGGTGCACCCAATGCGGCTGAAGGGGTTCTGGCGCCCTTGATTCTGCCGGGCGGAAAACTTCCGGACGGGACGAAAATAAAGGAAGGCCGTATTCGGGGGGAGATTTCAAAAGGGATGCTCCTGGCTGAAGATGAAATGGGTCTGACGGATGATCATACCGGGATTATGATTCTACCTGAGAGTGTAACCCCTGGAACCCCCTTCTCCTCGCTGTTATCCTTTCCCGACTGGGTTTTTGATGTGAGTATTACCCCCAACAGGCCGGATTGCGCCAGTGTTCTGGGTATTGCCAGAGAGATTGCCGCTAACACGGGGAAACAGCTGAAAAGTTTTGAAAAAGGGGTGGATGCAAAGGGGCCGGCCGTGGACGGGCTGACGGACGTTTCCGTCCGTGATCCGGATGGGTGTCCCCGTTACGCGGCGGCGGTTGTGCAGGATGTTTGCCTTAAGCCAACACCATTCTGGATGCGCTACCGGCTTTTTCAGTCCGGCGTTCGAAGTATCAGCAACCTGGTGGATGTGAGCAACTATGTGATGCTTGAAATGGGACAACCCCTTCATGCGTTTGATTATGATAGGCTGGGTGAGAATCGAATCGAGGTTCGCAGGGCTCAAAAAGGAGAGGCTTTCACAACGCTGGATGGGGTGAAGCGGGACCTGGACCCGGAAACACTGCTCATTTGCGACGGCGAAAAACCCGTTGCCCTGGCCGGTGTAATGGGCGGTTTAAACTCTGAGATTCATGAAAAAACGAAAAATATTCTAGTGGAAAGTGCCTTTTTTGATCCCATTACCATTCGTCGAGGATCAAAACGGCTGGGGTTGTCCACGGAAGCTTCTTATCGGTTCGAAAGAGGTGC
>CAYSFQ010000108.1:0-3744 GCA_964430575.1 uncultured Desulfobacteraceae bacterium | reverse complement strand
TACCGCCCACATTCAGGGTGGATATCAAACGGGAAGTGGATCTGGTGGAAGAGGTGGCAAGACTCCATGGATTCGATAATATTTCCGTGATTTCACCCAGGATCACGCCATCCGAGGGATCGGAATCGCCTGACCTGTTACTGCGGGATAGGGTCAGAACAATGATGAAGGCTTTCGGTTTTTCTGAAATCATCACCTATAGTTTTGTTTCTCCTGATTCTGTAAATGCCCTTGTGGGGGAAACACCGGGAGCCTTGAATGCTTTTACCAGGATCATGAACCCGCTCACAGTGGATCAGTCTGTTTTGCGAACCTCTCTAATTCCCGGGCTCATGGAGACGGCCAGGTACAATGTCCTTCATGAAATGGGGGACCTAAAGCTTTTTGAGTGGGGAAAGATTTTCTTTGACAGGGAAAACGAATTGCAACCCCTTGAAAAAATCTGTCTGGCCGGTATCATGGTGGGTGTGTATACTGAAGAATCCTGGTACAATGAAGGAAGGTTCGTTGATTTTTATGACGTGAAAGGAACATTGGCGGTGTTGTTAAAAGAACTGGGACTTGAGGGTTTCCGGTTCAAACAGGAGAAGGGCCTCCCAGGATATGATGTGGGCATTTCATCCGGGATTTATTGTGATGATACACGCATTGGCCAGGTTGGTTTTGCCTCTCCTGAGGTGATTGAGGCCTATGAGCTGAAGAAGAGCCATGTCTGCCTTTTTGAGCTTGATGTGGCGGCCCTGTTGTCGGCGCTACCTGAAAAAAAGACGTTTGTCCCTTTCGGCAAGTTTCCGGCTGTTCATAGAGATCTTTCACTGGTGTTGGATCGTCGGATTGAGTGCGGCGCCATCATGGATATTATCAAGGAAGAAGGGCGCGATCTACTTGAGTCCGTACATGTTTTTGATCTCTACGAGGGAGAAAGGATCGATCAATCGAAAAAGGCCATTTCATTTAAGATCTCTTTTCGATCAGATCGGGGTACCCTTGATGGGGAAGAGGTAAATGGTTTGTACGAAGCAATTGTGGAAAAAATCGGGCAGAAGACGGGAGGTAAATTGAGGGAGGGCTAATAAAAGATGGTCCAGATTACTGAGAACAGAAAATATTTTCGTATTGGAGAAGCGAGTCGTATTGTAGGGGTTGAGCCCTATGTTCTGAGATATTGGGAAAGCGAATTTTCCCAGATCAGACCGCAAAGGGCGGATTCCAACCAGAGAACCTATCAGAAACAAGACCTGGAAACTTTGATGGAAATAAAACGGCTGCTTTACGAAGAAAAGATGACCATCGAAGGGGCCAGACTTCGATTCAAAGGAGAAAAGCCTGAAAAAACGGCCTTTTCAAGCCCCATTATTGAAGAGGCAAAAAAGGAATTGCGTCAAATATTGAAAATATTAGGTTAAACCACATCCTCCAGCTTTCCGGTATCCAGATTGCGGGGTTGCGATTCTGCTCTCGTGCCCGATTCACAACAAGGATTGGCCGATTCACAATAAGGCTCGGAGACACAGCACCTGGAAACACAGTACAGGGCCAGGGTTGAATCGGCCCCTTCCAACAGATCTGCCGACAGCGGTTAAACGCTAGTTTGCATTAATTTTATCTCGAAGAACTCCCGACGTTTTGAATACCACAACCCTTCTTGCCCTCAGTTGCAGATCTTCTGTGGTCTGTGGGTTTCTGCCGCGCCTTGACGCTTTTTCTTTCACCAGAAACTTTCCAAAACCGCTGATTAAAAGGTCTTCTCCACTTTCCAGGGTTTCCTTGATGATTTCAAGAAGCCCTTCCGCCGCTGCTCGCGATTGGCTTTTGCTGAGTCCGACCTGATGATAAATATTATCAATAATTTTTTCTTTGGTGAGGGCCACCATTAAACCTCCTGCAATGGTCTCGTAAAAGAGACTTCAGAAATTTATCGTTTTATTTTTCTATTCCCGTACCAAAATAAAATACTTCCTAAACAAAATACTTGCTGATAGCCAATTTTATGAGCAATGAATATGGCTTATGCCGAAAAGAGTGTCAAGCATTATTTATCTTTTTGAATTTTTCTTTCAGGTTTTGGTTGACGACCTCAGGAACCAGGCCGCTCACATCTCCGCCAAAGCTTGCGGCTTCCTTGATAATCGTTGAGCTTATATAAAACCATTTATAATCTGTCATTAGAAAAATGGATTGGACATCTCGATTGAGCTTTCGATTCATGAGCGCCATCTGAAATTCATATTCGAAGTCCGAAAGTGCGCGTAATCCCCGAAGAACTACATTTGAATTCTTGTGGATCGCGTAGTCCACCAGAAGCCCATCAAAGGTATCCACTTCTATCTTTGAATTCTGATGGACTGCTTTTTCAATCATTTCGATTCTCTCTTCGATGGAAAACAGGGGGACCTTTTTGGGGTTGTTCAAAATGGCGATAATCAATTTATCGAATATCTCCAGCCCCCTCGAAACAATGCTGAGGTGTCCATTGGTTATGGGATCAAAAAAGCCGGGATAAACAGCGATAGTTTTTTTCATGAAGGGTCCTTTTTCTTATAAATACTGAGTTTGGTATCTCCATAGATTCGGGTTTCAATCAACCGTAGAGACAAGGCATGCCTTGTCTCTACGGTTTTGCCGGTTTCCAAAACGATGAGGGCGCCGGGCTCCAGCTGTTTTGAAACAGATAGCGCTTCGATTAACCCCGCTGCCAGATGACTTCGATAGGGCGGATCGAGAAACACCAGATCATACGTTGCATCGAGGAAGGGACGGTTCTCCGGAAGGCCTTTTGAGAGGTCCCATTTGCATATTTGCCCTGAATGTTCGTATCCACACAGCGCAAGGTTTTTCTTGATGAGCGCAAGGGATTGTTTTGCATGATCTACAAAATCAGCAAAGGCAGCGCCTCGGCTCAGTGCTTCTATACCGAGAACCCCCGTTCCGGAGAACATGTCCAGTACCCTTGAACCGGAGAGATCCTGTCCGATGATGTTGAAGATCGCCTCCCGGACCTTGCTGCTGCTGGGGCGAATTTCAAGATTTTTGGGTGCCGCTAAAACCCTTCCCCTTATTTGGCCACCGGTGATTTTCATTTCATGTTAGGCGCTTAAATACCCGATAACCGTCTCCCCGGCTTTGACCTTTTGTTGAACTTGAGCAATAATTTTGCTGTCCGCAGGAAGAAAAACTTCGAGTCTGGAACCAAAACGGATAAGGCCGAATCTTTGACCGGTTTTAACGGTGTCCCCTTTATCAATCCAGCAGGCGATGCGTCTTGCGACCAAACCGGCGATCTGGATGACCAGAATTTCCCTGCCGTCAGCTGTTTCCAGTGTGACTCGGTTGTTCTCATTCTGTTCGGATGCTTTATCCAGGTCCGCTGACAGAAATTTTCCCGGATGGTAGGAAATTTGCTTAATGGTCCCCTCAATCGGTATGCGGTTGACATGAACATTGAAGACGTTCATGAAAATAGAGACTTTGATGGATGGTTGGCCCAAAGGACTGTCTTTTTCATCCACATGCTTGGCTTCCAGGATACGCCCGTCTGCGGGCGTCAGTACCGCATTTTTTTCCTCCAAATGGTGTCGTTCGGGGTCTCTGAAAAAGTAGATAACAAAAATCGTAATAACGCTTGTTATAATGGTGAGCGTCGCCCAACCAAGACATGCGAAAATGACGGTAACCCCGACGCCAATGAATATAAACGGGAATCCCTCTCTTGCCAAAGGTAACCGGTTGTTGATGCGTGTTTCT
>CAYSFQ010000107.1:2162-6267 GCA_964430575.1 uncultured Desulfobacteraceae bacterium | reverse complement strand
AGGGGGCTCAGGAAATAATTGATGGCATTGTTGATGACAAAAAGTACCGTCACCTCCTGTACAGAGAAACCGAACTTTCTGACCAGCAACAACACCGCAAAGGCCATGAAAATCTGCCGCCGGGCCCCAGCCATGAACGTCAGGAAATAAAAAAGCCAATACTTTTTACGAAAAATCATTTTTTTGTGCTGAGGGACGATATTCTTACTCGCAGGGTTCCGAGTGAAAGCCCAGAATCCAACAGACATCACCAATCCCCCGATGATCAGGTAGATCTCTCTGAACCCCAGAAAGCTCGAGATGAGAAAGATAAAAATACCGATGCCGATATTGGATGCTGCGGCAATGCTGCGCAGTCTTCCAAACACCAGCGGGCTGGTGTGTTTATCAAAATATTGAAGCGTCAGGGACTGGTTGGTGGTCTCATAATAGTGAAAACCGAAACTCATCACCACAGTGGTCACCATCAACCCGGCATAGGTAGGGAAAAGTCCCGTGAGCGCAAGACCTGTCCCCAGAAAAAGAATAGAAATGGCGGAAAGCCGATGCTCCCGGATCACCATCATAACGAACACCGCAAGGAGCGTCAGGAACCCGGGGATCTCGCGCACCGACTGGATCATGCCCACCTGTTCGCCTGTCAAGTTCACCTGTTCCACGGCAAAATTGTTAAACAGGGTCATCCAGGCCTGCAGGCCCACGGTGGAACTGATGGTCAGCACCAACAGGAACCGGTACATGGGGTTTTGTTTCAGTGGAATCATATGCTTTGGAATGCTGAAAACGACTTCAATGAGGCCCTAAAAAGGCGTGTTGATCAGAGGCAACTCCGCCCCCCTTTGTAGCGAGGCGCGTAATAGGTATTGGTAAGGGAATCCGTGCGAATGGTCTTGCCTCTTCCCGGTGCATGAATGAATTTTCCGTCCCCCACGTATATACCCACATGGGAAACCCGGTTTCTGCCGGTGATATCAAAAAAAACCAGATCCCCTTCAGCCAGGGCATTTTGTGAAAGGGATTTGCCGATGCGATACTGCTCTTTTGAGGTACGCGGCAGGGTAATACCATTCAGATGATAAACGGCCATGACCAACCCACTGCAGTCAAATCCTTTTTTCGCCGAAGTCCCTCCCCACCGATAAGGAAGACCGATAAACCTACGGGCCGTTTCTGCTATCTCGTTTCTAAGCCCATTTTTTGCGGGTTCTTCTTGCTTGCGAAAAACCGCATGGGCGGTGGGAGGTACCACATAATAATCATCAATAACACCGGCACGAACCAGGTGACCGGCGTTTCTTCGGGCTTCGACCAAAGAAGGAAAATCGCCGAAACGGACCTTTATCAAACCCCGCTTTGTACGAAAATAGTAGGCCTCTATACCCCGTTTTGCTAGAGACTGGGTGAGGGTGACAGCATTGTCCAGGACACGAAAAGCGCCCACCTGAACGGTGTAACCGGTCAGGGCGGGAATCGTTTCAACCGGAGTGGCTGTAGGAACCGGCTGTCTGGAAGCCTTTGCACATCCCTGCCCCATGACCATGAAGGCAAACAGGAACAGGGCACCCAGCATCCTCGGATATTGTCTGGTCAACGAGAAGGGCATTAAATATTCAACCACTATTGAAAAGGGGTTTCTCCACCGCTCATATCCGGCGGTCGGCCGAAATCCTCTTCCCATGAGGGCGGCCCATCGGGAACCGGACGGTAGTGCCACTGGGAGGGATCAAATTCTTCCCGAAGATCCGCGCAGGATATGAAGGGTACGGTTATCCCCAGGATGGAAAAAGCCACAACGGCAGTCTTTGCACTCTTCACCAAAGTCCGCATGACATATTTTTTCTGTCCTCTCATGGGCGATTTATCCTCCTGTCCGATCTTGACTTGAAAGCGCGTATTATATACTCTTTTTGTACATTAGAGAGGGAATTGATACGTACCGAGCTAAAAACATCCGTCTTATAGCACATTCAGGGCCAAAAGCACCAGAGTCAAAACGTTTTTTCTGACATACAACAAGGAGGGGTTCATGAAAAAGCCGCAACTGATTGACCTGAGCATCAGCATTGAACCGGATCTTCCCAGCGACCCTCCCATGATGATTCCGCAAGTGGAATATGTGGACCACGATGCGGGGGCCCAACAGATGGAGCAGTTTTTTCCGGGTCTGAAGCGAAAGGATCTCCCCGATGGCCTCGGCTGGGCCCTGGAGAAAATCACCCTGACCACCCATTCGGGCACCCACTTGGATGCGCCTTACCACTACCATCCCACCATGGACAGAGGAAAGGCGGCTCTGACCATCGATCAAATACCCCTGCAATGGTGTTTCAGCGACGGTGTCCTCCTTGATTTTCGCCACAAGCCCGATGGCGACCGAATTACGGCAAAGGATGTTCAAGCAGAACTGGTCCGAATCGGTTATGAGCTGAAACCCCTTGACATCGTATTAATTCAAACGGGAGCTGATGACGCATGGGGAACAGAAAAGTATCTCACAAGAGGTGCCGGCATGGACAGAGAAAGCACGCTTTTTCTCACTGAAAAGGGCATCAGGCTTGTGGGAATCGATGCGTGGAGCTGGGACCGACCGCTTCCATTTCTGGCAGAAGAATTCAGGAAAACAGGCGATGCGGGCGTCATCTGGGAGGCCCATTTCGCCGGCATCGAAATCGGATACTGCCACATGGAAAAGATGGCCAATTTGAACGCCATCCCCATGCCATCCGGTTTTAAGGTGTGTTGTTTTCCGGTCAAAATAAAGAATGCCAGCGCGGGGTGGGTGCGGCCCGTGGCAATCATCTAATTTCGGAATAGGGATCCAGCCGTCGTAGCATTCGCTACTTTGGCGGAGTCGGCTTGCAGAATACGGAATATGAATTACTTTGATTGGAGCAACCGATTGTAACCTTTTTCTTGTTCAAGACTCTATAGCCTCAGAACATTGACATATTCAGGGAGGAAAACCATGCCCATATTTGAATTCAAGTGTAAGAAGTGCGGGAATCTTTACGAATCCCTCTGTTTTCGTTCAAACGGCGAAGACAAGGGCCCCTGCCCTACCTGCGGGGGGAATGAAAGCGAAAAACAATTATCCATCTTTTCATCCGCCGGATCCGGTTCGAGCCTGGATCTGGGAGGCGCTTCGGCTTCCGGTTCATGCGCGCCGAGCGGCGGTTTTTCGTGAGCCGGATGACCAATGCAGCCGTGTGCTGCACCTGCTTACCATATTAAGGAATACAGAATTATGGAAACCTCAAACACTCAAAAAAAAGGGAAAGACATGAGTATCTGGATCATTTTAGGGGTAATTGCCGTGTGGGTTCTGTTGCAGGCTTATATTCTGCCCAAAATGGGCATTTCCACATGAATGAGTAACAGTTGCCAGGTCGGCGACAAACAACCCAAAGCAATTGATATCATAGATAAAAAATAGCATCTTTCAGGGCTGTGGAAATTAAGGCCCCGGCCCTGAAACCTGGTGATGCATCAAAAATGGAATCCCAAGAAAGTCTAGATGTTTGATTTTGAAAGAGGGTCTCTCAAATTCATTCGCGGGGGCAAATACCCCCATTGCCATACCCTCTTTATTGATGATGCTCAAGGGGCCTTCATCGACGCCGCCAGCAAGAAAGATATTCTCAAGGCAGTAAACCTTAAAAATCCCATTCGAATCCTCATTAACAGCCATGGCCATGAGGATCATTTTATCTACAACTACCTCTTTTCTGAAGCGCAATTGTGGGTCCATGAAGCCGATGCCCCCATGTTCAGTGATATCAATCAACTCATTGACTGCTATGGCCCCACACCTTCCGAACGAAACCAGTGGCTCAAATTTATTAAGGAATCATGCCACTATGAAGCCCGTGATCCGGATCGGCTCTTAGAAGACGGGGACGAACTGGCCTTCGGCATTACCCACTGCCGAGTCATTCATACCCCGGGCCATACACCCGGCCACTGCGCCTTTCATTTCCCCGAAGAGCGGGTCCTGTATACATCCGATCTGGATCTCGTAACAGCCGGTCCCTATTACGGCGATATAAACTCCAGTATTGAAGATACCCTTGATTCCCTGGAACGTCTGACCGGCATTGATGTGGAT
>CAYSFQ010000107.1:0-2062 GCA_964430575.1 uncultured Desulfobacteraceae bacterium | reverse complement strand
CGCAACCTGCAGCTTCTAAAACAGGTGGTTGAAAAGATATGGAAGGTCCTGAAAGGCGCAGAAAACCACGTGCAGGATCTTTTCCCCCAGCTCAAAACCGACAAATACCCGGACATGCCGGATGAGCTTACCTTTCTACACGCAGAAGATATCCTGGCCCGGTACCCGGACATGCCGCGAAAACAGCGGGAGACGGAAATCGTTAAAGAATATAAAGGGATTTTTATTTACGGCATCGGTTGGACCCTTGAAGATGGTTACCCCCACGAAATGCGGGCTGCGGATTACGATGACTGGATCACAGAAACCACCTCCGAGGACGGCCGGCCCATGCACGGCTTGAACGGCGACATCCTGCTCTGGAACCCGGTCACCCAACGCCGTCACGAACTGACCTCCATGGGGGTACGCGTAAACGCCGAGACACTGAAGCTGCAGCTTAAAATCACCAACCAGATGGATTTTCTGGAGATGCCCTACCACCAGGCCGTGTTGAACAATGACATTCCACTGAGCATCGGTGGCGGCATCGGGCAATCCCGAACGTTCATGTCCCTGCTCAAAAAAGCACACCTTGGGGAAGTAAGTGCCACGGTATGGCCCAAGATTCTCAAAACCATGTGTGCCAAGAAGAATATCCATGTGATTGAATAAACCCGCATGGCCTTTGATTAACCTGCAAACAACCTTTCGGGGCTGAGGCGAATCGGCTTGGGAGAGCCGCTTCAGCCCCTGCGGTTAAATATCACCATCCCCACCAGAATCAACACCATCCCCATCACATGATATGCGTGCAGCGTCTCTCCCAGGAAAAGAATGGCCATCGTGGAGGCAAACACCGGAATGAGATAGGTAAAAAGTCCGGCCCGATTGGCCCCAATCAGCTCAATGCCCCGGTTCCAGCAGAAATAAGCGACAATGGACGGAAAAATCGCCACGTACAAAATGCTCATGAGGGCAGCAAGGCTGATGGAAAAAGGCCCCACCACCACCAGTTCCCAAATGTAGAGAGGCAATAGCATCAAAGCACCCCAGCCGAAGGTCAACACCAGCAAGCTCAGGGGGTGAATGGACGGGCGCTTTCTGAGCAGGGCTGAATAAAGCGCATAAACGAACACAGCAATGAGCATCAAAACATCGCCTTCCACCAATTCCATGGTCAGCAAAATTCGCCACTGACCCCGAACCACGATGAAACAGGCCCCCACCATGGAGACCATGACCCCCACCAACTGGATGGATGAAATTTTTTCCTTGAAAGCGATCCACGATATCAAAATAATCATCGCCGGCATGGCGGTCTGCATCAGCGAAACATTGATAGCGGTGGTGGTGTGAGCCGCCGTGTACAACATTGAATTGAAACAGGAAACCCCTAAAAAGGAGAGGACCAGCAACCATTGCCAGGAATCCATGGCTGCTTTCCAATCCCGTTTCACATGGCGGAAAGTGAAGGGGAGTAGAATGGCAAGCGCTGCAATCCACCGCCAGAAAGCCAGACTGACGGGGGGCACCACATCCACCACCCCGCGCGCCAGCACGGCATTCCCACCCCAGCAAAGTGGCGGGATCAACAGCAGAAAATAGGGCAGCAGTCCAGACCTTGGGTCTGGTTTTTTTGACAATGATTTTGACATGGATCAGGTCATTCCTTCCGCATCTCTTTTTTCTCTACCATAGAAAAGTTCCCCTGTCACTTGCCGCCAGGGTTTGCATTGATCTCTAAAAGTTGATATTGTATTTTAATCAACGTGATAGAGGGGGGAGAGACGCTGCTTGGAAAACCGAATCAAACTGGGTGTCAGCACGTGCCTTCTGGGAGAGAAAGTCCGTTACGACGGCGGCCACAGACTGGACCGTTTCATTCGGGATACCCTGGGAGAATATGCGAATTTCGTCCCCGTATGCCCGGAGGTGGAATGTGGCATGCCGGTCCCCCGGGAAGCCATGCGGCTGGAGAGCGATCCTGAATCGCCGCAACTGGTCGTCATTGGATCCCGGAAAGACATGACGAAACAAATGCTCGACTGGGCCGCCACCCGTGTTCAAGAACTTGAATCGG
>CAYSFQ010000106.1:0-6285 GCA_964430575.1 uncultured Desulfobacteraceae bacterium | reverse complement strand
TCCCACCGCCCAGACATGGTTTTCGTCGAGTGCTGAAACACCTCTGAGCGAATTTTTCGTACCGCTTTCCTGAACCTGCCATTTCTCCCCATCAAAGAAGAAGATCGTGCCTTCATATGCCACCGCCCAGACATGGTTTTCGTCGAGTGCTGAAACACCTCTGAACGAATTTGTCGCACCGCTTTCCTGAATCAACCATTTTTCGCCATCAAAGAAGAGGATCGTGCCTTCATATCCCACCGCCCAGACATGGTTTTCGTCCAGGGCCGATACACCGCACAGGTCGAATGAAACTTCCAGTTCCCCTGGGATACGCTCTTTCCAGGCAAGCCCGTCAAAATATAGAATGGCACCCTTTTCGCCCACCGCCCAGGCCGTGTACTGTGGAGTAGTCGATACGGCCAGAAGCTTTGTTTTTTTCAGTTCCCCACTTTGGTCCCCCCATTCGGGAATACCGGGACAAGAAATATTTTTTTTCATCGAACGCCATAACCTCATGTTTTTCAAGTGTATATTGTCAGCGAGGTCGGTAGTGAGATCGACTCTTAATGAGTCAAACTGATCGAAATCGAAATCCTGTGCTTCAGCGCTTCTACCGGTCAATGTGAACTTCGGCGCACCCTCTTTCATCTTCATCTCTTCCCACCGGTCATATAAAGCGCCCAGGTTGCGGTACGCTGGCGCATCCGGATCAAAGATGCTTCTCACAACCGCAAGCTGCGGGAAACCGTTCACCACTGCCGCCAAAAGGTCCGCCTGCAGAAAAAACTGATTACCGGTTAATTCCGGATCATATTCCGTACCCATATCTTCAATAATTCTACCCACCCATGATTTCCAGCCCGGGAGACCACCAGACTGAACGACGTCCATGCGGGTACCGCCCGCGGGGTATCCGCTCTGAAACCCGAAAACGTTTAGCCGTTCCACTTCGGTCCAGTACTTTTTTGTTTGCTCGTAAATGACTTCCGCGTACTTTTGGGGGGTGTATGCAGCTCCCGATGTTTTCAAACAGTTATAAGTCTCCAGCATCAGTTGATAACCCAGCTGCTGTACCATGGATATGTAGAAGTAGAAGCTCGAAAGCGTCGCGAAGGCCCCCCTTGCGGCTTTTTGCATCCGTTGGGAATCGCTCGTATACCCTCGCATCTGCGCCTCAAACAGGCCCGTGGATATTTTTTTGTAGGCATTATTGTTAATCAGGGTATTGATGTTTTTAAGACACGTGGTCAGATCCCCCCAGTAAATACTGTCAGCCAGTAACCCGGCCTCATCAGCGCATTGGTCCGTTGTTTTTTGGGGGTCACCGGGGCATGCTGTAACTTCAAGATATCTGTCATTGAGGGCAAGAATTGTGTTTGCCTGGAATTCAAGATCCTTTCTCGCCTGGTCGCCGATATACGCATCGATTTTATTCATGATTTCATTTGTTTGGCTTTCAACAAGATCTTTGAGTTCCGCAATCTGTTCAGACATCATATTGATCTTCTGAAGAGATTCTTTGGCCTGACGCGTTTTAATGAGATCCAGTGAGAGCCCGACGACCTGGGCAAATACACTGAAGGCCGTTGCGGCAGCGAAATTGGGCTGGATGGTTTCCGCCGTGCCCTCAAGCACTTTCTTGTTGACAAAGACCGAAGTCATGATTCTGGCATTCTGAAGCAGCTCCGTACGGTCCGCGGCGCCATCGGCTAACAGCTTCAGAACAAAGGAATCGGGGGCCTTGAGCGGCGCGGGATCATTTCCGGAGGTTCCACTGTTCGACGAACCGCATGCGGTGAAAAGCAGAAAGGACAAAATAGCGGATAAAATGGGGAGAGCATTTTTGAATGTCAAAGACATTTTTACTGCCATGAGGCTTTTCTCCTTGTTTTCTTGTTCTTCTGAGTAGATATCGCTCCACATTAATGGTGTTGCACCTTTTGTTCGCAGCGACACTGAAAACTCCGGTCTCTCGAGTTCCTCAAAAAAGAGAGTTCTTGTCACCTTGTCATTTTGACGCCCGCTACCTGCGAGACCGTTGTCGTTTACTCCATCAGGGCTCCCATGGTCCTGGCAAAGGCATAATCAATCGTGTGATCGTAGGCGATGGCCCACGTGCCCACATGCCGGATCTCATATTCCTTCACCTGATCGGCCAGCAGTTGAATGTCCCAGTTGTTGTAGCTTCCGGCGGCCGAAGGCGTGGTGGGAAAGAGCATCCCCAGTTGATCATGGGTCAATTGGAGGTGGGTCTGCATGGTTTGCAGCACCAGTACCCAGTTGGGAATGCCGCTGCATTGACTCTTCTGCCAATCGGTTGCCAGCCAGAAGTCGCAATCCGCCGGGACCCAGGGAATCGCGACGGAATTGGGGCCGTTATTGTAGAATTGCGGGTGGACCCAATCCAGCAGGGGTATAATGGACTGGTAGGCGTTCAGAGGGGTCTGCGCGGCTTCCGGGGCCGCGGTCACCAGGTATCCTTCCGTTTTCAATTCTTCAATAACGTCGATCAACAGGTTCGCGCTCTGAACGGAGCTTCCTTCCAGGTCGATATCCAGGCCGTCCAGATTGTAAGCGGCAATGAATTGTACGAGTTTCTCCGTTATTGTGACAGGATCTCCCTCCGCGGGAAAATGCCCGTTTTCACCACCGATGGAAACCAGCGCTTTTCGAGATCGGCCATAGGGGTCCGTTTTGCTTTTCCACAGGGCGATATCCGCGATCATCTGGTCCGGCTTTTCCGGGAACACGTATTTCCCATCGTAAGGGCCCTTTATTTCCAGTTCGATGGGACTGTCCTCGCTGGGAAAATTGGCAAACGTGATGATGAGGATGTTATATTGATCGGGGATATCGGAAATCATGGGGATATAGTCCAAAGCGTTTCCACTGTTGCCGTAATACCCGATGATGTCTATTTTGAAGGAAAGATGTTCCTTTGGGATTGTTCCGTCTCCATCGCCGGAGCAACTCCCCAGAATCATCCCCAACCATGCCATCAGCAGAATGCCGAGCAACCCTTTCCTCTTTGGTGTTTTCATATGGTGTGCTCCTTATCTTTATTTTTGCGTGCCCCATTTATAAAATATCAGCGCCCTCAAAAACGGTCCGTCTCCATCGCCGCAGACTGAAAGGCGACCAGGAACGGCGGAGAAAGCCGTTCTATCATTTTTCGCTTCAGCCTTCAACGCTAATCAGAACGGAACCACCTCTGCAAATGAAAGCGGAACCAATGGGTGTGTGATAATTGCATATGGCCGGGACATATGTGGGGTTCGGGTCAATTTTGGCCCTCTACCCAGGGACGCCCTTTATATATTGAAGCTTTTATACCAAAAGTCCCAGCACCACGGAAACCCATACCGCCTGCTATGCCTGGAGACTGGCAAGGAACATTTCCATCTAGGTGATAAGAAGTCCCTTTATTAACAGGTGATAAGAAGTCCCTTTATTAACAGCAACCTATAGGTGATTCGACCTTGTGTGTCAAGCAAAATCAAACTACAGGATGTTGTGGGCACAACTGTCGGGCGTGAAAAGAGGCTTGAGCCGAGCAAGGGCGAGAATACCGACAGAGTGCCAAGGGGGTTAATCATGCAAGAAGGGCGGGAAATCGAGGAAATCCGGGTAGAGCTATCCCTTGAACTCAACTGATCTTTCAAAAATCAGGTCGTGAAGGTCTCCGGATAAACAGGGTCCACATATAAATGATTATCAGACATTGGAAGCTGGGAAAACGACACGTCTATGACGGTTTCGTCACTCTCCGCCCCAGACCTTATTTTAGGCGGCGGCCTTGCTTTTTGATCCCATAGGCCGAGGTGCTTAAGTATTTTCTTTATGATTTCATCCTGTTTTATGACGCTTATCACCCTCATCTGAGAGTCGCACTTGGGACACGTTAAGGGATCTGTTTCATAGATTTTTTGGATAAGGCGCGCCCAGTTTTTTCGGAATTCCGGATCTCCGACCGGTTCTAAAATAGAAGGGATGGCATCATCCTTATTCAATTGGATTCGAAAGAAGTGGGAGCGGTCCATCGGCGTGAAATTCTTGACCGGGTCTTGCCCTTTATCAAAAGCGGCAATGCAGGAATGGATGATATGCTCTACGAGGTCGCCTATGCCGCCTGCTATGATGATTCCGACCTGCGCGGGCTGGCCGAGGCTTTCGTGGCGATGCAGGATGATTGGAAATTAGACCATGCCCGTCGCATTTACCGCCGGATTGGGGACCGGGAAAAATATCTCCAATTGCGCACGGGCAAAATGGAATACGGTGGGGATTACCATGATCTGGCGACATTTTACTGGGAATCCGGGGAGAAAGAAAAAGCCCTGCAGGTGGCTGAGGAGGGCTTGCGCAAAGGGAAGGGACGGATGGATGAGCTGCGGCGGTTTGTCTCCGACCGGGCCAAGGAATCGGGCGACCGTGAAAAATATCTGGCGCTCCAATTCGCTCAGGCTACGGATCTCCTGACACTTAAAAAATACAAGGCTTTCAAGAAGATGTGCAAAGCAGCCGAATGGGAACGGTTCGAACCCAAAGTGCTCGAGCAGATGAAGGAAGCCTGGGATACGGAACAGCTCAAAATCCGCATGCATCGCAAAGAGTATGATGAGGCCGTGACCATTTTGACCGAGGGGCGGTACCCGACGACGGTCTGGGAAGAAGGCGGTTATGAAACCCAGGCCGCCAAAAAGCTTGAAAAACGCTATCCTGAAGAGATCCTCAAATACTATCTTTCAGGGCTCGGCAATTTAACC
Organism: uncultured Desulfobacteraceae bacterium; assembly: GCA_964430575.1. Lineage (GTDB taxonomy): Bacteria > Desulfobacterota > DSM-4660 > Desulfatiglandales > Desulfatiglandaceae > NaphS2. Next base: position 1,537 of record CAYSFQ010000106.1, on the reverse strand, counting down.
GTTAACGCGACCCGAAAGGAGTATGCCCGCAAGGCAGAGGTGATGGCCAAGGTAAGGCATTTGATTGTCGAGGTGATCGGTGACGAAGCACGCTGGAAAAAATTCGCGGCCAAGGTCAAGCAAGACAATATCAGGCGTCCGGCTTTTCAGGAGGAGTTTGCCAGAACAATTCCGGGCTGGCGGGAGTTGGACTGAAATGGAAACGGACAGGAAGAAAAGTCTCACCGATTTGGGTCCGGAAAAGCTGGCCGAAGCATTGCTTGAACTGGCCGTTCGCTTTGATGCTGCCGATGATCTGGTCGAACGGCTGGTTGCGACTCCGAAGGAAATATAAGAACTAGTCCAGGTCCAGGTCCGCTTTACACCGGTTGCACCTTACCGCACCCCGGAACACCTTGTTCCCGCATTCCGGGCACACATAGCGGGCTTCTTCATCCTGAATCCACTTTTCGGTGCCGACCGCCCGCCAGTAGGGAATACTTATACTTTAATCTGGAACATGCGGTGTATTGTGCAATTTTAGCAATATTTTCATTGTCTTCTCTGGAAGATCCTTTAATACAATAAAGGGCTGTTCCCCCCAACCAAGAACTTCAACGGATATTTCATCAGTTTTGGCCCAAACAAGACCTAAACTTGGGAGAGGGATTTTGGTGTATCCGGGGCTAAAGTCTCCAAACCGTTTCGGCTTGAACATGGTGTTTTCTTCTTAACCCTTACGTTGCGCCTTGGGTCAAATTCTTGATATCATTAACAATGTCTGGGTTTGCCAATGAGGTTAGATCTCCAACATCTCTTTTATTCGATATGTCGCTGAGAACCCGCCTCATAATCTTCCCGGACCTTGTCTTCGGCATATCTTTTACGATCCATACTTTTCTCGGTTTTGCGATTTTTCCGATGGCATCGCAGACGATATCAGAAATTCTATTAGCCAATTCATCGCTGGCCCTGAATTCGGGTTTTAAAGCAACGTACAAATCCGGCTCCTTTCCCTTGATTTCGTGAGATACAGGCACTACCGCCGCTTCCGCTACCTCCGGCGCGGCCAGTGCGGCCGATTCGATTTCTTTGGTTCCAAGCCGGTGGCCGGAAACATTGATGACGTCGTCAACTCGCCCTAAGATGCGATAATATCCGTCCTTGGTCTCCACGGCAGCATCACCGGTAAAGTACGGCCAATCACGCCAATCCTTACTTTCCATGTTTTTGCAATATTTTTGATAATATTGAGCGATATAGCGAGGGCGGTCACCCCATATGGTCTGAAAAGCACCCGGCCACGGGTTTTGAATGCAAATATTCCCGGCCTTGCCGGATCCTCTCTCAATGACATTGCCCTCTTCGTCATATATGATCGGATGAATTCCCGGCATTCCCGGACCCGCGCTTCCGGGTTTCATTGGATTGATCGCTGGCAAAGTACTGCAGAGGAAACCTCCAGTCTCAGTCTGCCACCAGGTATCAACGACTACTGCCTTACGGGTGTAAATCAAGGCCGTTGGAGGATTAGGCTGCCAACAACCTTTGATTCCTC
>CAYSFQ010000105.1:0-6610 GCA_964430575.1 uncultured Desulfobacteraceae bacterium | reverse complement strand
CATTGATCCTGATAATCCACAGCTTTCGAAAATCACGTTTTCGAACCCTGCGGTCGCGGTATTCATACATCCCAGCCCGCATCACGGCATTTTCAGCCGTCCTGTACTGTTTGCTGTGTCCCCCCCGGTATCCTTTTGCTGCCTTTAATACTTTTTTCCGTCTTCTTCTGGCTTTATAGCCTCTTTTAACCCTTGACATGACAAACCCTCTTTGGTTCAAAATTTTATTAAGGAATCCACAAAACTAGCCATATGGAATCATTCGCTTGACACCTTTCAGATTAGCGGGATCCAACACGGTTGATTTTCGAAGATTCCGTTTTCTTTTGGTGCTTTTCTTGGTAAGAATATGGCTTGAAAAAGCCTTGTTCCTCACAATTTTTCCAGAACTGCTGGTTTTAAAGCGTTTGGCTGCCCCGCGGTTGGTCTTCATTTTCGGCATTATTGTCCTCCACTACTGAATAAGGCCCCCAAGGAAAAAACAGCCGTCCTCTCAATTTTTACCAAAGGCAAAAAATTATAAAGAACGCTGCACTTAGCTTAAAGGATCTTATTGTTAAATTTATTTCGGAACAATGACCATGGTCATTCGATTCCGGGCCTCCCTGGAAGGAGGCTGATCTACGGTTCCGGCATCTGAGACATCTTCAGCTACCCGTTTGAGAAGATCCTCGCCGGCTTTCATAAACGCCATCTCCCGACCACGAAAAAAGACACTGACTTTCACCCGGTGTTTTTTATCCAGGAATTTCTTAAGGTTCCTAATTTTGAACCCAAGATCGTGATCTTCAGTGTGAGGCCGAAGTTTAATTTCCTTCATCTGGCCGCCTCGGGTTTTCCTGCGCGCCTCCTGAACTTTCTTGCTGGCCTCATACCGAAACTTACCATAATCCATTACGCGGCAAACCGGTGGATCTGAATTCGGCGCGACCTCAACCAGGTCCAACCCTACGTCCGTGGCCTCGTTCAGAGCGTCTTGAAGGGACAGAATTCCCAACTGCTCTCCTTCAGCGGAGATCAGTCTCACTTGCCCGGAGCGGATCTTCTCATTGATCCTTACTTCATCAGATTTTTTTCTTATTGCCATTCCCTCCTCTGTCTGCACTCCTTGGTAATCAGGTCAATAAACTCATTTGCCCCCATCAAAGAGAGATTTTGACCATTCCTTTTTCTTGGGGTTACTCCATCATTATCGCATTCTTTATCCCCAATAATCAACATATAAGGAATCTTTTTTAGCTGAGCCTCCCTCACCTTGAGACCCAACTTTTCATTTCTGAAATCGGACACAACCCGAATACCCCCTGTCAGAAGCGCTTCAGCCACCTTTTCACCAAACGGAATATTTCGGTCTGTCACCGTAAGAATGGCGACCTGTACCGGGGCCAGCCAGGTGGGAAACGCGCCGGCATAATGCTCTATCAGAACACCAATAAATCGCTCAATAGCGCCGAGTATCACCCGGTGAATCATAACGGGCCGGTGTTTTTCTCCATCTTTTCCAATAAAAGTCAGGTCAAATTTTTCAGGAAGTGTAAAATCACACTGGATTGTTGCACATTGCCATTTTCGACCGAGCGCATCTTCAAGCTTGACATCGATCTTGGGGCCATAAAAAGCACCATCACCCTCATTAATCTCATAGTTCAGTTGAAGCTCATCCATGGCTTTGATAAGCGCCTCGGTGGCCAGTTCCCAGTCCTTATCGGAACCGATGGATTTTTCGGGGCGTGTACTGATCTCCAATTCATAATCGAACTGAAAAATCCCCATCACTTCTTTAACAAAATCAAGGACATCTTTGATCTCACCATTGAGCTGCTCAGGCGTACAGAGGATGTGAGCGTCATCCTGGGTAAATTCCCGGACACGGAAAAGACCGTGCAAAACCCCTGATCGCTCGTGCCTGTGGACCGTTCCCAATTCAAAATACCGCTTGGGCAGGTCACGATAACTTCTGATTTTGGAGCCGTAAATCAACATGTGGGAAAGGCAATTCATGGGTTTTATGCCATAGGACTGCCCATCAATTTCGGTGAAATACATGTTTTCGCGGTAGTTGTCAAAATGCCCGGATTTTTTCCACAAGTCCGTCTTCAGGATCTCCGGGCCTCTCGCCAGTTCATAGCCCCTTTTGAGATGCTCCGAAATCTCAAAATCCTCCAGAAGGTAACGCAACATGGCGCCGTTGGGGTGCCAGACAACCATTCCCGCACCCACTTCTTCATAGGTACTGAAAAGTTCCAGCTGGGTCCCGAGCTTCACATGGTTCCGTTTTCGGGCCTCCTCCAACATATGCAGATGCTTTTTCAACCGCTTCCGGTCGGAAAAACCCACACCGTATATGCGGCTCAACATGGGCCGATGTTCATCGCCCCGCCAGTATGCACCGGCCACCTTGATCAAATGAAACGCCTTAATCATGCCGGTGGAAGGGATATGCGGCCCGCGGCAAAGATCCGTAAAACTCCCCTGGGTGTAAAGGGAGACCGTCTCCGCCCCAAGGTCTTCGATGAGTTCAACCTTGTAATCCTCACCCTGCCCCTTGAAGAAGGCCACTGCTTCCGAAAGGGCCATCTCTTTTCTGGTAAAGGGAAGATCAGCCTCAATGATCTTATTCATCTTTTCTTCCACATGCGGAAGATCATCCTCTTTGAAAGGCCGTTCGTAATCAAAATCGTAGTAGAATCCATCTTTCACAGCGGGTCCGATGGTCACTTTCACACCGGGAAAGAGTTCTTTAACGGCCATGGCCATCACATGTGAAGTGCTGTGTCGAAGGATTTCCAAACCCTCATCAGAATGGAGGTAAATAGGTTCCAGTTCCGTGTTTGTACCCAACTCAGTCGAAATATCCTGAAGGATCCCGTTCACCTTCACCGCCACCACACGGTCCAGTCCACCCACTTTCAGATGTTCCAGCGCTTCGGCAGCCGAAAGGGTTTCCGCCTCCATCTGGTGAACATCCTTGCCTTTTATACCGACAGAAAATACTTCCATGTGGATAACCATCAAAGAAAATAAGGCATCTGAAGTGAAACGATCACTTCCCAAGATGCCTCATACATGTCAACATCGACGTCTAAATGACCTTCACAAAACAACCTAAGAACACTTCCCGAAAATCCAAGCCAAAAAATATCAGGGCTTTATAAACAATAACAGGATGAAATGCAAGTTAAAAATGTCCCCACGTGAATTCCCGTTCAGATCTGGAAGGTGCACGAACAAGGACCGGAAGAAAAGGGCTGCCGACTCCGCCAAAGTGGCTACGACGGCCGGATCAGAAAAATCATTTTTCCTGTTCACAAAAAAGTTCTTTCAAAAAAGCCAGGCTGAAGCTATATTCTGGGGTTCTAAGATAAGAATAACGAGAGGGTAAAATGCTTCGATGCGCTTCACAGTTTGTGGCGACCGCAAAAAAGACAGTCTTCCTGAGTGTTTTCTTTTTCCTTGCGGGCCTTTTTGCGCTTCATGGACAACAGCCGACCGCCCGGGTGGTGACGGACGAACTGGGCCGGAAAATGACCGTGCCGGACGACCTCAAACGGGTTGTTTCCCTGGCGCCTAGCATTACTGAAATCATTTTTGCGCTGGGGAAGGAGGATCTTCTAAAGGGTGTCTCGCGGTTCAGTGATTTTCCGGCTGCGGCTGAAAATCTGCCTAGTGTGGGTTCCTATGTTCACCTGGATCTTGAAAAAATCGTGGCCCTGAAGCCGGATCTCTGTATCGGCATAAAGGACGGAAATCCCATAGCGGTGGTCAGGAAACTGGAACACTTAGGTATACCCGTCTATGCCGTAGACCCCAGAGACTTAAACGCCGTCCTTGAAACCATCATCCAACTGGGCCGTCTCCTGGGCGCCGACCAAAAGGCACAAGCCATCGTTTCAGATATGCGCACCCGTATAGCGCGGGTGAAATCCCTGGTGGCCACATCACCTGACAAACCCCGTGTTTTTTTTCAAATCGGCGTCTCACCCATTGTTTCCGCGGGCACCCAGACCTATATTCACGAATTGATCGTCATGGCCGGGGGCAGAAATCTTGCGGAAGGCCCTGTGCCCTACCCAAGGTACAGCCGTGAACAGGTACTGGGCCTTTCCCCCGACGTCATGATTATCACCTCCATGGCCAGGGGCGCCAGTTTTGAGCGTGTCAAAAAACAATGGTCCCAATGGCCATTCATGCCCGCTGTTCGGGACAACCGCATCCTGCTTCTGGATTCCAATCTCTGCGACCGTCCCACACCCAGGCTCATTGATGGCCTGGAACAGGTTGCTGAAGCGATTCACCCGGATCTCTACAGGAAAAAACCGTGAAGACCCAAAGGCCGCGCGTTTTAAAACGCATATGGATCATATCGATTCTGCTCCTCTTTGTTCTTGCCGTAACCATGGTTATGGGCATCTCCGTGGGGTCTACCGGCAGCAACTTCAAAGAGACGTTATTCTCTCTTTTGGGCATAGAGAAGGCGGACGCCATGCTTGAAACCATTGTCTGGCGCATCCGCCTGCCCCGGGTATTTTTGGCGATGCTGGTCGGCGCAGCTCTTTCGCTGGGGGGACTGGTTTTTCAGGCCCTGCTTAGAAATCCCCTTGCCGAACCTTATATCCTGGGCATTTCAAGCGGATCGGGCATCGGGGCCATTATCGGCATCCTGACGGGCATGTCTCCTTTTCCCGGCGTAAGCCTCGCCGCTTTTGCCGGCAGCATGGCCACCCTGTTGCTTCTCCTGTTTATGACGTCGGGCAAAACCATGCTGAAAAAAAACATCCTTCTTCTATCGGGGGTCATGGTCAATGCGTTCTGCGCGGCGTTTATCATGTTTCTCATATCCATCACCCAGGACGACCGCCTTCACAACATCATCTTCTGGCTCATGGGAGATCTCTCCATGGCGGACCTTCCACAGGTCTGGCTGCTGACTGCGGTGGTGGTGCCCTGTACCGTTTTGATTTTCTGTCTTTCCAATACCATGAACCTCTTTCTCATGGGCAAAGAACTGGCCCAGACCATGGGGGTCAACATTAAAATCATCACCGCAATCCTTCTGGTGGCGACCTCCATCATGGTCAGCGCCACGGTGGCTGCCTGCGGGCCCATCGGCTTTGTGGGGCTGGTGATTCCCCATCTGCTGAGGCTTATTGTGGGACCGGACCACCGGGTGCTGGTTCCCGCCTGCCTGCTGGGGGGGGGCGCCTACGTGGTGCTTTGTGATATACTGGCCAGAACACTGCCGGAACAGGGGGAAATGCCCGCCGGCGTCGTCACCGCTATGATCGGTGCACCCCTTTTCATCATATTGTTAAAAAAATCATCATGAAACCACCTATCCAAGCCACCGCCCTGCATGCCGCCTATGGACCCCTGCCGGTACTTCAGGATGTTTCCTTTTCCGTGCCCAAAGGGGAATTCTTCATCGTTATCGGTCCAAACGGTTCAGGAAAAACCACTCTGCTGAAAATCCTGTCCGCTATCACGCCATTTCAGGGGGGAAACCTTGAAATTGCAGGGATCCCCATGGCAAAATACTCTCGGCGTTCTCTGGCAAGGATCATGGCTCTGGTCCCTCAAACCGTTCCCGAAGATCTTCCGTTTACCGTCAGGGAAGTAATCCTCATGGCCCGAACGCCCCGTATGGGTCTTTTGGGGCTGGAAAGTGATCAGGATATTCAGCTGGCTGAAGAAGCCATGGCCTTTACAGGCGTGGGACCCCTGGCCGAGCGAAAAATGGATCAGTTGAGCGGTGGGGAACGTCAAAGGGTATTTATTGCCAGGGCCATCTGTCAGGAACCGCAGATCATCCTGCTTGATGAACCCACGGCGGCCCTGGATCTGGCCCATCAGGTGCGGATCATGGATCTGATGGAAAAGCTGCGGGCGGAAAAAGGCCTCACCATTGTGATGGTATCCCACGATATCAACCTGGCGGCCATGTACGGTAACCGCCTCATGCTGCTCAAAAAAGGACGGATTGTCAAAATGGGCCTGCCCGCGGAGGTACTCACCTTCAAAACCCTGGAAGAAGCTTACGAGTGTCCTCTTCTGGTGGATGAAAGCCCACTGGGAAATTGCCAGCGGGTAACCCTGGTGCCCCGGAAATTCATCAATGAGGATTTACAGGCCATGGCGATTCAGAACAAACAGTAAATGCTGTAATAGGGGGTGGAGCTATGAAAATAAATCCGAAATTCGTCTCTCCTTGCGGGCTACATTGCGGCGTTTGTGCCATTTATATGGCAGATCGTGATAATAACCAGAAATTCAAGGAAAGGTTGGCGGGTCTATACAAGGGAGGGGTTTCCGGTAAGGGCACTCTTCCCAACAGTAAAGATCTTTTACCAGAGGATATTCGATGCGGCGGCTGCTTTTCTGATGAATTGTTTATGCATTGCAGGCAGTGTGAGATCAGAGAATGCACCATAGAGAAAGGGTACACCGGATGTCATGAATGTGATGAATTTCCTTGCCGGCACATTGACAATTTCCCCATGACCGTTGGAAAAAAGGTCATTTTGCGGTCTGTCCCCTATAGACGAAAATTCGGCACGGAAAAATGGGTCATGGATGAAGAAGCCCGCTATTTCTGTCCTGAATGCGGCAATAA
>CAYSFQ010000104.1:0-6749 GCA_964430575.1 uncultured Desulfobacteraceae bacterium | reverse complement strand
CTTCCACGCGAATAACAACCGTCTTATCCGTCACCACATCGAGATTGTCAATCAAATGGATTGCCGTTTGCGCCTGGCTTTCACGGGCTTCATGGGTAAGCATGACGATGGGAACGGAACCCTTTTGGTCCCGCCCTTTCTGAATAACCGAGGATATGCTGATGCCGTTTTGCGCCAGGATCCCGGAGATGGTCGACAAAACGCCGGGGGTATCCAGCGCCGATACCCTGAAATAATAGGATGTCATCAACTCGTCCATGGGTTGAATGGAAACAGTCCTTTCCGGCGGTTGAACGTGGGCTAAGGGCGGCACCATGCCGCGCTTTTCCATCACCATATCCCTGGCCAGGCTTATGATATCCGAAACCACGGCACTGCCGGTGGGTTTTCGGCCGGCCCCAAGGCCGTAATAGAGGGTTGGACCCACAAAATCCCCTTCAAGAAAAATGGCATTAAAGGCCTCATGAACATTGGCCAGGATATGGTTTTTGGGGATCATGACAGGATGAACACGGGCCTCCAGTTGATCTCCAAGATCCTTGGCAATGGCCAGCAGCTTGATGTGATACCCGAATTCCCGGGAAAAGCGGATATCATCCGGCGTTATGGCTACAATCCCCTCTCGAAATACCTGATCAAAATCGATAGCACTACCAAAAGCAATGGAGATCATAATGGCCAGTTTGTGGGCCGCATCGGTTCCGTCCACATCCAGCGTGGGGGGATCTTCCGCAAAGCCTAAGTCCACGGCTTCCTCTACAGCACTCTCAAAGGACAGGTTTTCGCGGGCCATTTGGGTGAGAATGTAGTTTGAAGTCCCATTCAGGATGCCCATACAAGTCTGAATCCGGTTACCGGAAAGCCCGGTTTTCAAAGCGCCGATAATGGGGATACCGCCGCCGACACTGGCCTCAAAGGACAGGGTGACCCCGTAACGTTCAGCCGCCTGATAGATTTCCCATCCAAATTCCGCCAGCAGGGCCTTGTTGGCCGTGACCACATGCTTCCCGTTCTCCATGGCTTTCAAAATGAATTCCCTTGCTTTTTGAAGGCCCCCCATCAGCTCAACAACCACATGGATTTCAGGGTCTGAAATGACATCCATGGCATCGGTGGTCAGAATATCAACCGGCGGTTTTTCCGGAATTCCGCGATCCGTCTCGATATCGAGATCCGCAATTTTTCGAACGATCACCCTGGCCCCGACCCGGTTTGTGATAATCTCCCGGTTTGTGGTCAACACCTCAAAAGTCCCCGTGCCCACGGTTCCAAATCCAATGATCCCAACATTAATCTGCTTCATATGGTCCTCTCTTAAAAAACAAATTTACGGCCAACAGATTGTCTGAAAAAGGCATCTTATAAGAAAAGTAAAGAAAAAATCAAGCCGACTCCGCCAAAGTGGCTACTACGGCCGGAAATGAAAATGCCTGTCACGCGCCAATGAAATTGCCTTTTCGCTTCTCCATATAAGCTGAAACCGCCTCAAAGAGATCTTTCGAAGGAATAATCATGCTGGATCGGGCCGCATTGTAATGAAGGGATTCTTCCAGGCCTGCTTCCTCATCAAAGCACATGACCTCTTTGGCGCCTTGCACGGCCAACGGCGGATTGCCGGCGATTTCCTCCGCCATTTCCTTTGACCTTTTTTCAAGGGTCTCGAGATCATCGTAAACGTGGTTTACCAGCTGGATGTTTTTCGCATGGGTCGCATCGAAACGGTGCCCTCGAAAGGCAATTTCTCTGGCGTGACCCTTTCCCACAACTCTCGGCAATCGCTGAAGGCCTCCCACATCCGTTATAATACCCAGTTTGGGTTCCGGCAGGGCAAAGATCGTCCCCCGTTCACAGATGCGAATGTCGCAGCATAGCGCCAATTCAAGTCCCGCCCCCAGACAATGCCCCTGAATCACCGCAATGGTAGGTTTTGAAATCCTTTCCAGTCGTGTATGAATCTTCTGTATTCTGCGCACTTCCTCAAAGAACCATACCTTCTGGGACGCATCGGGCGGCTTGTTGAACGAGGCGAATATCTCATTTTCCGGGCTCAAATCCAGGCCCGCACAAAAGGATTTTCCTTTGCCCCGAACCATGACAACCCTTGCCTCGGGATCCTGCTCGGCCATGAGAATAGCCTGGTTCAAAGCATCCCACACTTTTGTGTTTAAAGCATTTCGCTTCTGAGGCCTGTTGAGTGTAATGGCGCCTATAAGGTCTTTGGATTGATAGGTCACCGCATTTTCTGAGTTTGACAGTTGGTTTTCCATGAGTAGACTCCTAAAATTTATCAAAAAATGATCTTTTCAGCCTTTACATCATATACCCCCCCATAAGTGAGCCTTACCTTTAATACGGATGTAAAGGTGAGAAACCCGAGGGTCCAAAGTGGATAGGTCAACGTACATCCGGCATCGGCCAATAGGCCATGAAGGGTCGTGATTTCCTGCGCCAGGTCGGGTACACTTTTCTGAGAACAGACCCCCCCCACGGGAAGGGGAACCCGAGCCTGCACGATGCCATCCCGGACCATTGAGATCCCGCCGCCCATCCGGAGTACATCTTCAGCCGCCCGGGCCATATCGGCCGCCCGCCGGCCTATCACAAGAAGTCCATGGGTTTCATGGGCAACCGTGGAGGCCAGCCCCGACAATCCTGAACAGAAACCCTTCACAAAGCCCTGGCCCCTCAGAGCCCCGTCCCGGCTGATTAAAGTGGCCGCGAGAATGTCCCCTTCCGGTTGGTAAAAACCGTTTTGTTCCCCTAGTCTGATTTCCGACAGGGCCGTGACGGTCTGGTTAACAACCTTAATCACAGGCACTTTTTCCAGGGATTTGCAATGGGCTACTTGAAACGTTTCCGCATTCAGAGGCCCCATATTGAAGGGGCGATTCCCCATGTCCGCTTCAGGGGTGGGTAATGGCGCAACCGATAAAACGCCGTCCGCAGCCGCAATGGCCCCCTTGGATAACACCAGCCTGGGTGTCGGTTTTTCAAGAGAATCCACCACCAGAAGGTGCGCGATTCGGTTCGGCGCAATCCCTCCCAGCAGATGGTCCAGCCGGAAATAACGGGCCGGGTTGATGGTGGCCATCTGTATGGCCCGGACGGGATCGATGCCCTCCTTTACAGCCTCGGCAACCACCCAGTCCATATTACCCCAGGAAATCAAATGGTCCGGAAAAATACCGTCCGTCACCAGCATGATTCTGCTGGTATCAAACTCTTTTGACCGATGAACCGCTTCCGCCAGATAAGGCAGATCCTGCCGGATGGAACCATGGCGCAGCATCACATAATACCCCAGCCGCAATCTTTCCATGGCATCTTCGGCCTTGAGGGATTCGTGGCAGGAAGTAACGCCTGCCATGGCCAGGACATTCAGTTTATCCCAACCGGCGCCGGTGGTGTGGCCTTCCACAAGACGCCCTTTCTCCCGGGCCATTCGAATCCGTCTTTTTAGAACAGGTTCGCCATTGATCAACCTGAGGTATGGCGTAATTTCACTGAGGGACAGGACATTATCAAATGCATAGGCTTTTTCAAGATCCCCATCAGACCAGAGCTCGCCGCCCTCAACGTCCGGGTAGGGGGGCGCGGCTGCGGGAATACCCGTGTAAGCACTGAGAAAACCATTTGAGAGGTGATTCATGGTTTTCAGGTATGCCGTTTGGCCCATCGCATTTGCAAGGTCATGGCCGTCGTTGAAGAAGCACGTGGTCCCCCTGGGAACCACCTGATTCGCATAGGAGAACGGATGATAGAAAAGATCCGCGTGGGCGTGTGCATCAAAAAAACCGGGAAGAATGAAACTTCCCTTGACATCAATCACCCGGGTTTTGGGGCCCACCAGATCTTCCGATGGTCCCACATAGCAGATTTTTTCACCCGAAACCGCCACGTTGTGCGGCAGGATCTCTCCCGAGTATACATTGACCACCCGGCCGTTGATCAGGAAGGTATCGGATTTCATGAGTTGTTCCAGCGATTATTACAGGCGCCGGACCGAAATGAGAATTTGAAAAAAATATATGAACTGCCTTTTTCACGATATGTTAACATAGTGGTTTAAGAGAGGTTGGCGTAACCTCTTTTTTTTGACCCGCAGTTCTTGCAACCGGGGGCAACGATTCGTGCTATGGGTACCAAAAATACATAATGTTGCGACTGATACCCCTTGTCAGAAATTTATTGTGTCCCCCGAATTTTAACACGACCATCAACACCGGGTGGTAAGAGCTTGCTTTTTGGAGGAAAACTATAGGGGAATTCCCATAGTGTGTCAATGGCAAGATGGCCACAACATCTTTGGGAAATGGTTGGAGATCTTGTCTCGACCTCAAGATTTATTGCGGGGTGGGGCCAAAATGATCTTCATCCCAGGAACAGATTTTACCGACCTATCTTGATATGTTACCATACATTTGATATGATTCCGGTTAGTGGAGATCATGGAGAATGGCGTTCAGCGGGATATCTTTCCGGATGGAGAAGACCGAACCGAGCCAACATAAGAAAGGGTCTTAAATGAAACAGAATCGTCAATATGACCAACTGATCAAGCACATGCAGAAGTGGCTTATGGGATTGCCCGATACGCGGGAAATGCGTGAACTCCTGGAGAACCGCATGGGTCCCGAAGAGGCGGAGTTCCTGGCCCGTTTCCCGTTTCTGCCCCAAACCATCGAGAAGCTTTCCAAAGAATTTGGAGTGCCCCAGGAAGAGTTAAAGGCTAAACTGGATCCCATGGCCAGGAAGGGCCTTGTTTTCAGGCATGAATCCCGGTCTACCATACGCTACGCCCTCAATGGCTCCATGTTTATGCTCTACCGCAGCCCCTTCTGGTCGGGAAACGACGACGAAAATACCCGACGACTCGCCCACCTTACAAACAAGTACTTCTATCCCGTCTATGGGCATGAATTCGGGGATTATCCCACCACGGGCCTTCGCGCCATTCCCATCAACAAGACCATCGAGGACCCCAGACAGGTGAGCCCTTACGAAGATGTGGTCCAGATCGTTGAACGGGAAAACGACTTCTGCGTGGCCCATTGCCCCTGCCGGCAGCGAAAAAACCTTGATCCGGCTGCCCCCTCGTGTGACCACGAAACCTTCAATTGCCTCCATTTCGGGCGCTTGGCCCGGTACATGGTGCAACAGGGAATGGGCAAGGAAATCGGCCGAGAGGAGACCGTGGAGATCCTGGGCGCAGCCGCTGATGCCGGCTTGGTCCACGCCGTTTCAACTCACCTCACGGCACCTGACTCCATATGCAATTGCTGCGCCTGCTGCTGCATTTATGTTCAGTCTGCCAATGTCCTCGGAGCCCACGGGCACCAGCGCTCCAGCTATGTGGCCGAGGCCACGGTGCAGACGTGCAAGGGATGCGGCCTCTGCCAGGAACGTTGCCCCATGAATGCCATCCAGATGCTGTCTTCGCCCGATGCTGAAAATAAACGCGGGGAGGCGGCCGTGGTGGATCAGGAGCTGTGCATAGGGTGCGGGGTTTGCGCTCATAAATGCCCCACACAATCCATTCAGTTGGCACGGCGACCTGAAGATGAATATTTCCCTGTCACCGAGCGAGAGATGGCCGAACAAATGGCCGTGGAGCGGGGCATCAATCCGTTTGACTGATCACGGTTTCCTGGACGATTTTTTGTCACAAGAGCCCTTTATCTCCTGTTCATCCTATTGAACATGCAATGGGTCCAAAGCTTCAGGGAAGGAAAACACCATCATGACCGGAGAATACAGAGTCGCTGATCTGGACGAGGGTCACATGCCGGATGTTTTGAGAATCTGCCGACAGCAACTCGGACCCGACTATCATTCCGAGGCCGATTTCAAAAAATGCCTGGGAACCAGCAGGGAGAACTTCTGCAATGTGATACTGGATGATGAGGGGATTGTGTGCGGTTTTCTCACATTTATGATGCTGGGTCCTGAACCGGCGGACGAATATCTCAAATTGCCTGATTCCATGGAACGGGACAAAGTCCTGTCCTTCAGGAAAATCGGCATTCTCGATGCTGCGGCGATCGACAACGCCAAGCAGAAAGGGGGCTTGGGTAGGTTGCTTGCACGTACGTCCTGCAACAAGTTACTGAAGGAGGGGGCCGACGTCATCTGCTCCATGGCATGGAAGAGCATACACGGGGTGACGAACGCCGGAAAGATCCTCGTCGAAACCGGGCTGGAAGAATGGATGGCAATCGAAGGATATTGGAACCACCTGGTAGAGAGTCCGGAAGGACACCACTGTCCGGTCTGCATGAAACCTCCCTGCAGATGCTACGGCGTGCTCTACGCCCGATATGTGACAAAAGGATAAACAGAACAGCAGGCCGTTTGACTTCCATGGTGACTTCCGCAGCACCCTCCCCTTTCATAGCTGCTGCGAAATACTACAATTCCGGGGACACAATTCCGGGGACACAATACTAAATTTTCGTTTCCCCTGCATGGAAAGCCAACGGTCCTTCAAGGAAAAATCTTTTTGGATCGATTTCTTCATCCACAGTTTTTCACAATTTCATTTGCATCCGAAATTGCTATCTGGTAAATTGATTAGAGTTTGGTGATAGAGAATGCTTTAAGCAGAATGATACAGTGCGGCAAAACTGAAAGCTTAGTCTAAATTCAAGCTTTCAAATATTTTTTGTATCCTAGAAAAATACAAGAATTCAGGATTATGCAAGTATGTGCAAAACTGCTCTATAGACTGGTATCATAAGGATTACTGAGCG
>CAYSFQ010000103.1:0-6794 GCA_964430575.1 uncultured Desulfobacteraceae bacterium | reverse complement strand
AATCATTTATCAGCACTTCAGCTGGAAATATGTCTTTACGTCCATTGGCCGCTGGTTACTGCCATTAAACAAGAGCGTTGCAAAAAACCCTGTATTCTCCATCCTCGGCTACATATTCCATATCTGCCTTATCATTGTCCCCATATGGCTATCCGGTCACATCTCCCTGTGGGAAGAATCCCGCTTTGAATGGTCCTGGACACCCATACCGGACTGGCTGGCGGATTGGATGACCCTTATTCTTCTGGCAATTGCCCTGCTCTTTCTGCTCAGGCGCATTTTTTCTGCCGACATACGCCTTATTTCCGGATTCGCAGACTATTTACTCATTATTATCACCGCATTGCCGTTTCTAACCGGTTATTTTCTTACCCACGGAACCCTGGATGAGATTGGTTTTTTTGGAAATAATATGACCCTTATCCATATGCTTTCAGGTGAGATCATGCTTATTTTGATTCCGTTCACCAAGCTTTCACATTTCATACTGTTCTTCTTTTCCAGAGGCGCATCAGGCATTGAATTTGGTCGAAGAGGATATTCCATCTAAACCATCAGGACTATTTCAATTATTGGGGAGTTTGATTATGAGTGAAGAGATAAAACCCGATGAGATCGTAAACTTCTTGAAGCCCAGGCTCAACGCCCGTTTCAAAATGTGGCTGAATATCTGTGCCCGGTGCGGGCTCTGTGCTGATACGTGCCACTATTACAGAGCCCACGGAAATGATCCCAAGATGATCCCATCTTACAAAGTGAGATTTTTGAAAGAGTTACTCAAGAAAAAAGGGAAAGTAGACCGGGATTATTTGCAAAAAGTTTACGATACGGTTTATCATGAATGTAACATGTGTCGTCGCTGTACCCTTTACTGCCCGTTCGGAATTGATATCGCACTCATGATATCACTGCTCAGGGCCATGCTCTTTTCGCAAGGAATTGCGCCTGAGGGACTGGTAAAAGCCATTGATAATTACAAAGAGTTCGGCAACCAGATGGCCGTTACCGATGAGGACTGGGTGGATACAGTAGAGTGGTGCGAGGAGGAGATGGCCGAGGAGTTGGTGGGGTTGAAGATTCCCATTGACAAACAAGGCGCAAAAATCCTCTACACGGTCAACGCCAGGGAGCCCATGTTTTATCCCCAGGACATGATGGAGGTGGCCAAAATATTTTACGTGGCCGGCGAAGACTACACCTATTGCAGCAAGCCGGGATGGGATGATACCAATCTCGCCATGTTCTGCGGTGATGTGAAGACGGCCAAATTGATCGTCGAAAATACCTTCAAACGGGCTGAAGAATTGGAGGTGAAACAAGTCGCGGTCACTGAATGAGGCCATGCTTACCGAGCGCTTCGGTACGAAGCGCCTACCTGGTTGGGTTTTACCCCCAAACAAGAAGTCATTCATTCCGTAGAATTGTTTCACGATTATATACGAGACGGCCGCATAAAAATCAGGGAAAAGCTAAAGGAACCCACCACCGTCCAGGACCCCTGCAATGTAATTCGGAGCGGTGGACTGGCGGAAAAAAACCAACGTTTGGCGGAGTATCTTTCGGAAGACTTCCGACCCATGAAACATCAGGGAAATTACAACTATTGCTGCGGGGGTGGGGGCGGTGCCATGCCCATGGGCGGCGAGATGAAAAAAGATCGTCTCAAGTGTGGACAAATCAAGGCTCAGCAGATCCGTGAAACGGGCGCCAAGATCGTCTTTGTTCCCTGCCATAATTGTATTGACCAGATTCGGGACCTTTCAAAGGAATATGATCTGGGTATCAAGGCGATCCATTTCAAAGCGATGATCAGTGAGCACATGGTTATTCCAGAGGAAATGATTCCGAAAGATGAAGATGAATAGGCGGCTTTTACGAGTCGCTTGAACCACAATTGAAGCATGGGAAACTTCCAGCATTTAAGAAATATTTATCGCAGCCTTAGTTTCCGCTTGATCTTCTGGGTGGGGCTCATACTGGCATTGAGTATTTCCGCCTGGGCCTATTATAACATTGGTCAGCAGAAAAAACGGGCCATCGGAAATATTGTGGAAGGGGCGGACCGGCTGGGAAATACCATCAGGTTGGGAGTCCATTATGCCATGATGATCAACTCCCGAGAAGACATTACCAGGACCATCCGAAATATCGGGAAAGAAAAGACCATAGAAAACATCCGTATTTATAACAAGGCCGGGGAGATCACGTATTCGACCATCGCAGGTGAGGTGGGTCAGGTAACAAATATCCGGGAAGAAGCCTGCTTTATCTGCCATAAAACGGATCCCCCTTCAGTCAACGTAAGTCTGGCACAAAGGACGCGCATATTTAATCCACCGGAAGGGCAAAGGCTAATGGGAATCATCAGCCCCATTTACAATGAACCGGGATGCGCCAGCGCCACCTGCCATTTTCACCCGGAAAAAAAGCAGGTGCTAGGAGCGCTGGATGTTGTTATCTCATTGAAAAATTCGGATAAGGAGATTTTTTCTTACGAGAAAGGCATTATCTTCCTGGCCATTTGCATCTTTTTCGGAACATCCGGCTTCGTGTTGCTATTCCTTTTGAGATTTGTCAATCGGCCCATTCGAAAACTGATAGAAGGAACACGGCATATCGGCCGAGGGGAATATGATTATTCAGTAGACCTAAAGAGAGTGGATGATATCGGCCAACTGGCCACTGCTATCAATCAGATGGGCCAAAAGATCGGCGAAAAGCAGGACGAGCTCAACAAACAGAAGGGAGAATATCAGAAACTCTTTGAGTCGGCTCCCTGCTACATTACGGTTCAGGACAGAGATTTCCGACTGCTGAGATACAATCGAGAGTTTGCGGAACAGTTTGATGCGCATTCAGGGGACTACTGTTATCAGGTCTATAAAGGCAGAAATGAGAGATGCGAAGTATGCCCTGTTTTAAACACTTTTGAGGACGGCCAATCCCATCACAGCGAAGAAGAAGGTGTCAACAAAGACGGAACAAAATCGTATTGGATGGTTCGAACCTCCCCCGTAAAGAACAAGCACGGCGAAATAGTTGCTGCCATGGAGATGTCTCTGGATGTGACAGCAATGAAACACCTGGAATCGGAGGTGGAAAAATCAGAGGAGAAATACAGGATTATTTTCACCACCATACCAAACCCTGTTTTTGTCCTGGATCAATCAACCTTGGAAATCCTGGACTGTAATGACAATGCCACCGCGGTATATGGGTACGGCCAGGAAGAGATTCTGATGACGCCCTTTCTCAACTTTTTTGGAGCAGACGGACGGAAACAATACGAGTCTCAGATGAAGACATCGACCGCGCTGGATCGGGTGAAACATTATGGAAAAGACGGGAAGGTCATCTATGTAAACATCCGGGTTTCATCCACCGAGTACCTGGGCAAAGAGGTTTTTCTGGTCACCATCAGCGATATTACCGAGCAGTTACTGGCAGAACAACAACTGATTCAGGCGAGCAAGATGGCAACGCTTGGGGAGATGTCCACCGGGGTAGCTCACGAATTGAACCAACCCCTCTCTGTCATCAAGACGGCAGGAGGTTTTCTGCACAAAAAGGTCCTGAAGGGAGAGGACATCAATGACGAAACCATGAAAACATTGACCGGTGAAATCAATGCTCAGGTGGATCGCGCATCGAAGATCATCAATCACATGCGGGAGTTCGGTCGCAAGTCAAGTGTTGTTAGAGAAAAGGTCCAATTGAATGAAGCCCTGCAGCGGGCACTTGAAATCTTTCGCCAGCAATTGAAACTGAGAGAAATCGAGGTCGTCATGGATCTGCAACCGGATCTTCCATCTATTATGGCCGATTCCAATCGATTGGAGCAGGTCTTTATTAACCTGATTATCAATGCCAGGGATGCCATTGAAGCGAAATGGTGGGGGAATGTTGAACAAAAAGGTAAAGCCAAGAAGATATTTCTGAAAACATTTGCAGAAAACGGGCTGGCCATAGTGGAAATAGCGGATACAGGCACCGGGATTCCGTCAAACATTATCAACAAAATTTTTGAACCTTTTTTCACAACAAAACAGGTGGGGAAAGGCACAGGGCTGGGTCTTTCCATCAGTTATGGTATTGTACGGGACTATGATGGCGTCATAAGGGTGAAAAGCCGAGAAGAAGAAGGGTCTCGTTTTATTATCGAGTTCCCCGTTTCCAGTGAGAATTGATGTCTAAAAAAATTCTTTTGGTAGATGACGAAGAGGGTATTCGAACGGTTCTGGGTATATCCCTGGCGGATTCGGGCTACGAAGTATTGAAAGCCGGAGGCGGTGCAGAAGCCCTTCGTCTTTTCAGAGAGCAGAAACCCCACATCGTGTTAACGGACATAAAAATGCCCGGGATGGATGGCATTCAGGTGCTTCAGAAGATCAAAGGAGAGAGTCCCGAAACAGAGGTGATTATGATTTCCGGGCATGGTGATATGGACCTGGCCATACAAAGCTTGAAATACGGTGCAACCGATTTTATTACCAAGCCCATAAACGATGACATCCTGGAAATAGCGCTAAAAAGGGCCAATGAAAAGATTTTCCTCAAAAGCAAGATGAAGGAATACACGGAAAATCTGGAACAGATGGTAGAGGAAAAGACAAGAAAACTGCTCAATGCGGAACGGTTGACGGGCGTGGGACAGACAGTGGCCGGACTCGCCCACGCCATCAAGAACGTGGCCGCCGGGCTGAAAGGGGGTGCGTTCGTTTTAGAGAAGGGAATTGAGCTGGACAACAAAAAGTACCTGCTTGAGGGCTGGGAAATGGTCAAGGGGAATCTGGGGAAAATCGGCGACATGACCATGGATCTCCTGAATTATACCAAGGAGCGTACCCCTGAATACCAGCGATATGATCTCAATGAACCGCTCCGAGAGGTCTTTTTCCTGATGGTCCATAAGGCCGAAAAATCCGGGGTGATTCTTGAGAAAAACCTTGATGACCGGTTGGCCGAAGGGTGGTTGGATCCCAAGGGAATACACCGATGCATTCTGAACCTGGTGACCAACGCCATAGACGCCTGCACGGATATTTCATGTTCCCAACGGCGTGGCAAAGTAAGGCTCCGCTCACAGAAAATCGAAGGCTGGGCCGTGGAATATCAGATCATCGACAATGGCTGCGGTATGGACCAGGAAACCCAGAAAAAAATATTTAAGCGATTTTTCAGTACCAAAGGGTCCCGCGGGACCGGCCTGGGTTTGATGATCACCAAAAAGATCATCGACGAGCATGGCGGCGTCATTGAGTGTCAATCTGAAAGGGGAAAGGGCACCAAATTTATTCTCCGGCTGCCTGAAAAGGAACATTATTCTGACGCGAACGGGAAAGATCTTTTTTGAACACAACCTAAACTAAGAAGGAGCTCTTTATGGTAAAATACAAAAACATCCTATTTTGCACAGACCTTTCAGAGGATGCAAACATTGCCTTTTTTCACGCCCTTGATATGGCGAAAAAACACCAGGCAAAACTGCATATCCTTCATATTCCCCATTCATCCTACTCCTATTGCAGGCACGTTGTGGATGAACATGTACCGGAGGGTTCAGAGGGGGGGGAAGCTTTTTTTAACGAGGAAATAGCAAAAAGGGCCGAAGACGCGCTTAAAGAGCAATATCTGGATAAACTGGGCGATTTAAAAGACTATGAATTTGTGGTCAAGAGCGGGTCTCCTGACGTTGAAATCATCCGTTATGCCAGAAAGCATAACATTGATGTAATCGTCATGGGCGCTCTTGGAAAATCCGAAGCAGAGAGAATTGAACATGGAAGCACTGTTGGCAGCGTATCCAAATATGCCCACTGCCATGTGATTGCCATCAGAAACCCCGCGAATCAGTTTACATTACCGGGGAGTATGTATTGAATCAGATGGTGGAATTTTATACCTGATAAGTGTCGGCAGTGGGACCTATTGATGAAGGAGTCAAGTAATGGCAAAAAAAGTCCTGATCGTGGATGATGAGTTGGATATGAGAACATTTGTGAGTACGCTTTTGGAAACAAGCGGATTTAAGCCACTTACAGCTGTGGATGGAAAAGAAGGAATGGTGGTTGCCCGTAGTAAAAAGCCCTCTGTGGTCATACTGGACGTGATGATGCCAAATGAAAGTGGCATAGGAATGTATCGTGAGCTCAAAAACGATCCTGACTTGAAAGATGTTCCTGTTATCATGCTATCTGCACTTTCCAAGAAAACTTTTTTCCATTCTCAAAAAGTCCTGGACGAATATAAGGGGGAGAAGATACCAAAACCCTCAGCCTACATTGAGAAACCACCCGAACCGGACGAGCTTCTAGAAGCGATTCAAAATTGCCTGAAATAAAGCAGGCTTTACACGTGTGAACTCTTTTTCAGCATTGTTAGAGGGCGAATTTGCATCGTAAGAACACAAAGAATGCGGTTGATAAGGAATCTTCAGGGTATTTCATCAGTACTGTATCCAGGGAAGTGGACCTCTCCCAGAAGACCATACGCGAATACGAAAAAATGGGCTTGGTGAAACCCAGACGGGAACCCAGGACCAATAACCGTATTTACTCCGATTTCGATATTGCTCAGATACGACAAATTTCCCATTTAATCCATAATGAGGGCTTTACATTGCCCTGTCTCAAACGGTTGCTCCAATTGGCGCCCTGCTGGAATGTCTTTGATTGTGACGCAAAAGAAGATTGTTCTGCTTACAATTCCCCTTACAAACCCTGTTATGAAACCAGACAGACATGGGAAACCCGTTGTGACGATTCCTGTGATCACTGTGCCATTTATGTAAATCG
>CAYSFQ010000102.1:0-7183 GCA_964430575.1 uncultured Desulfobacteraceae bacterium | reverse complement strand
TTCGCCTTTTCCGCCAGTGCGGAAACCACCGAAAGGTCATAGTAATGCCAGGCCAGATCGGATGCGGGATCCGCTTGAACCGCCTGTCGGAAATAAGTTTTTGCATCCAGAAATTTTCCCCGGTCGTAGGCTTGTTTGCCAAACCGGATCATCTCACCGCAACGGGCTTCATCGGGCACAATGGCCTTGGGGTTTTCTGCACGGGCAATTCGGGGCAGAGAGGCCACCGAAACCAAAAGGAAAAGCACAAGAATGAAACCGGGAATTCTATTTTTCACAGGGCTATACCTCCAGAGAAAAAGTCTGTCTGCGACCCCGCTGATGCGTCTAGTTCCTGTTCAGTATGGGGCGCTGAGACTTCATGTGACAAAAAAATCCCCCCGCCGGGTGAAGGCGGGGGTTGATCAGAATGACATTTTGTTTGAAATATTACATTTCCCAGATTAAATAGGTGCCGTCCAGGTTGCACTTGCACCCGGCCTTGAGATATTTTACGTCATACCCCTTCTCCTTGAGGAGCAGGTAGGCCATTTCCCCTCTGATACCCGTCTTGCAATGGACCACGACGAATTTATCCTGGGGGATCTCCTTCATCTTTGCCGGCAGGTCATCAAGGGGAATATTGATGGCGCCCGGGAAGTGCCCCGATTCATACTCCGCGGTTCCGCGAACATCAATGACCGTAATGGCCTGGGTTTTCAGAGCCGCTTCAAAATTGGGGATGCTGATCTGTCCTGGCTCCAGCTTTCGTACATAGATGATCTCTTCCGCAGCGGGGCCGGTTTTGACGTCATACCCCTTTTCTTTCCACGCAATCACGCCGGGGAAGTCCAGGAGGGTGACATTTTTGTATCGCCAGCCGCGAGCGGTTTCCACGGCCTTTTTGGATACTTCCATGTTTTCGGAATAAAAAACGATGGGCGCGGTGAGAGATTCGGGGAACTGGTCCTTGGCCGCGTCAAGCTTGCCGGCGGGAATGCCCACAGCGCGGGGAATGTGACCCGCATTGACGGCGGCGGGTGCTCTCAGGTCGATTAAAACGATGTTGCCTGTTCTTACGTAATCAGGTGTGGAAACGGTGTGATGTCCTGTTTTTTTCCAATCGGGAATGCCCTGCACATATACTCTAGCATTTTCGTAGCCCCATTTTTTCGCCAGACCGGCGGATTTAGGACTCATGCCTCATGTGGGGCCGCCGCAGTAAAAAATGAGCATCGTACTCTTGTCGGCGGGGAGTAATTCTTTACCCTTTTTTTTCAGCACATTGACGGGAATGGAAACCGCCGTGGGAATGTGTCCGGCAGAAGCGATTTTCGCCGGTCTTGCATCCACCAGGAGATAGTGTCCGGCCTTCGGCCCCTTTTTAACCAGGGCGACCACTTCGTCGGTCTTGATTTCGGTCACGCCCTTGGGGAGGGAAATCAGTGCCTTTTTGATGGAGAGGGCAATATTATCCGGCCCCTCGGTCTTATATTTGACCACCACGGCGGTAGGGAATTTGATTTCCTTGGTTTTTTTAAAGTTGATAAACTTTGTGCTGTCGTTAAACTTAAACAGCATGAGCCCTTTGCCCTTTACGTTGACCGATACGGTCTTGGCCTTGTTTGTAACCGCTTTTACCTGGCCTTTTACCTGAAGATCCCCACTTTTTTCAGCGGCCGCGACCTGGCTGAAAAACATGAAAGAAAAGGCCAAAAGTACCGCGGCAAAGACCTTGACGGTTGATGTCGCTCGTTTTTTGTTCATATGCATACCCTCCATTCTGCGAAGCCCGGGGGTAAGCGATCATCCTCGGGCTTCTTGGTTAATCGGAAAATTCCATTTTCCGCATTCGGCGTTTCTATTTAATATACCAGCGTGGCGTTGGCGCTCAGGAACTCTTCCGTCAATGCACCACCCGCCGTGGGTGTAGCCTTGTCGATGAGATCCGCCATATCAATTTTTCTCTCTTGAATGCAGGGGACGCACACCAGGAGCCGGCCGCCCTGTTCCAGAAACGAGTCCACCAGGTCTTTCAGCGGTGCAAAGCCGGCCGAGTGAACATGTTCCAGCATCCCTTTCTTCGCCAGAAAAACCGATGCCCCCTGCAACGCCACCACGGCCTCCACTTCCATGACCAGGGCCGCATTGGCCAGAACAAAGGGCAGGCTGGCCCTTTCCGGATCCTCGGCGCCGTGGGTTGCAATATAAATAATCTTTTCTTTCTTTTCTTCCGCCATCCTTATTCTCCTCTACATTAACAATACCCTGAATAAAGCCTTAATCGGCGTATTTGGCCAGAAAAACGGATAGATCCTCCACATCGGCGCCGATCTTTTGAAGGTTGCCCAGGCAAACGGGACACATGGCCAGGATAGGCTTTCCGGTCTCCTGAAGCGCCCCATACCGTTTTGTGAGAACCTCCATGGTGAGGGCCGGAGATACGGATTCCGCAGGGCCCCCGCAGCAATGGGTGAACTTTCCTGAGTTCCTCACCTCCACATGTTCAATGCCGAATCCGTCCAGGATTTTCCTGGGCACATCGGAGAGTTCCAGGTAGCGGCCATAAAAACAGGGATCATGCAGGGTCACCTGACTGTCACCATCCCGGGCCTCGAAATTGATGAGTTCAAAATAGGTTTTCACATCAAACTCAATGCCCGTGTACTTGGGATAAAGTACTTTCAGGGCGTAGGTGGTATGGGGATCCACCGTAATGATTTTTTTGATGCCATTGGATCGCAGTTTTTCGGCCACAAATTTGGCGTGCTCGATGAACCCCTCGTTGTCCCCAAGATCGTACAGCAAAATGCCGCTGTAAAAATCGAGCTTGGGTTTGTAGAAAACATTGACGCCGGATTTATTGAGTAGTTTGACCATTGCTTTTAAAATGTTGTTGCTGGCTTGCTTGTCCTTTTTGCCGGGCATAAAGACGAATGCCAGTTTGACCAGCATTTTGGGGACATACTTCTGCAACCAGACATAATTGGCGATTTTAGAACCTTCGAACATTTCAATCTGGTGAGTGGTTTTTTTAATGTAGGGCATTAACTGGTACATGAGTCCGGTATAGAGCATGGTGTCGCCGTGTGAAGGCAGATAGGCCCCTTTCCACCACTTGTTCATGGTTTTGTTTCCTGCGCCGAAAGGGTTTCGCGTTTTCCGGATGTTGTCCGCAAGGACGTCGATGATATGTCTTGGGTTGTACATGCTAAGCCCTCCTCCAGTGATCCACCACAAACCGTCTCAATCCCAGGATCAGGTCTCCGGGGTCGGCTTCCCTCGGGCAGGTCTGGATGCAAAGCCCGCAGTGCAAACACCGCCAGAGATCTTCGTAGTTTTCGAGAATTCGGTCTTTTGCGCCGATCTGGGCGTACCGAATCATTTTTCTTGGAAAATGCTCATAGATCAGCGGGCATATGGCGGCGCACGTACCGCAGTTGAAGCAATCCATGGTGGTGCTTACGCCAAACCCCTCTAATTCATCGGCAAAATCGGGATATACCTGTGTCATTCCTTATCCCCCTTAATGGAATATTTAGCCATGGCGACCGGACGGATTTTATCCTAATCCGCGTCCGTTTCTCCGCCGCTTGCAAGCTGGTAACGAAAGTAGCAATCGTCTTGGTCCGCCTCGAGAATTTCCCCGAATTTTTTCATGCTGGCCACATACCACATGACTTCCGAGGATGGAAGACCTGCCCCTTCGGCGATTTCCGGAACCGTTCGAGGCGTCTCTTTCAACTGCTCGCGGATGGCCCGAAGGGCTTTGTTGTGTCCTTTTACTTTAGCGGCTGCGGCCTTGACCCACGCTTTTCGCTCCTTGCGAAGCGCCTTCATGGCGGCTTTCTGATCCGCGTTTTCTGGCTTTTTGCTCATGGCGCTCTCCCTTATGCCATTTCGGATGGCAAAATCTGGTCGGAAACGATCATGTCCACCATGTCTTCATATTGTTTCAAGGTCCATCCCTTGACGTTGATGGCGTTTTCAGGACAAACCGCCACACAGCTGCCGCCGCCGGTGCAAATGGCCGGGTTGATCTGTGCGCGCTTAACCTTCTCGCCGTTAACTTCCATTTCCACCAGGGTCAACGCCCCTTCATGGACGCAGGCCGCTACACAGGCCCCGTTTCCGTTGCATTTGTTCAGATCCACTTCCGCGACAAAGGGATCCAGCTCTACGTAGCCCCGTTCCAGTAGGGCGGTGGCTTTGACGGCCGCCCCCGACGCGGCGGCTGTGGTCTCTCCCATATCAAAGGGCGCCTGGCAGGTTCCGGCCAGCAAGAGGCCCGACTGGGCGACTTCAACCGGACGCAGTTTGGGGTGCACTTCCAGCAGGAATCCATCCACGCCAACGGATATTTTCATCATTTCAACCAGGTCGGAGATATCACTTGATTCCATGCCCACGGCCAGAACCACTAGATCCACCGGCATTTCGATCTCTTCATCAAAGGTGAGCGTGTCTTTTACTTTGATACTCAGCGGAAAGTCGCTGGAACCGTTGTTTCGGCTCACTTCAGGGGGTGCCTCTGCTTCAAAGCGAAAAAAAACCACCTTTTTGCCGGAAGCATCTTCATAGAGTTCCTCCTGCCCCCGGCCGTAGGTTCGAATGTCGCGATAAAAGTCAAAGACCCGTGTTTTCGGGTGCACTTCCCGAATCATGCTGGCGGCATGCAGCGTTGCACTGCAACAGGTCCTGGAGCAGTATTCATTGAGCTTTCCCTTGGCATCCGGCTCGTCAATGCCCGGAATCTGTCGACTTCCCACACAGTGGATCATGGCCACATTGCGAATCTTTCTGCCGTCCACCGTCAGGGTGTCACCCACCCCTTTTTTTCGATTTTCCGCCATGAGCCGAATCAGGTCCGGAAGGGTGATGACTTCCTTGGATTCTCCGTATCGGTATTCTCCATGTCTCGGCTCATAAGGTTTAAAACCGGTGGCCAGAACAATAGCGCCCGTCTCGATCTCATGGGTCGTTGTCATTTCCGGAATGCTCGCGGAGCACACGCCGACCAGGGGAACAAATTCCCCAAAAGCCTTTTCCGACTCACTCCATCGTTTGATGTCATCCTGGTAATCATCCGATTCAGGTGGCTGCTGCGTCAGGGTGAGTTTGAAATTTCCGATGAACCCCTCAAATGCCGTGATCTGGGAACAGGTGTGTACGGTAATCTTTTCGTTGTTCAATACCTCGCCCGTCAGTGACGTCACCAGTTCTGAAACCGGATCATCTGTTGGAAAGGCATGGTCCCATTTAGCGGTCCATCCCCCCAGAAAAGGCGATTTTTCCACCAGGGTCACATCGAGTCCTCTGTGGGCCAGGTCCATGGCGCTCTTGAGTCCCGCAATACCGCCTCCGATGACGGTGACGTGTTTTTTCGCATCAACACGATAGGGCTCAAGGGGCTGAAGCTCCTTAGCCTTGGCTGCGGCTGCGGCCACCAGGCGGGTGGCCTTGTTGGTGGCCTGATCCCCATGGTGCACCCAGCTCACCTGCTCTCGAATATTGGCATGTTCGTAGATGTAGGGATTTCCGCCTGCCCTCGAAATGGCGTTTCGAAAGGTGGTTTCATGGAGATCTGGGGCGCAGGAGGCCACCACCACCCGGTCCACCGTGCCGTTTTTGATGTCCTCCATGATCAGTTCCTGTCCCGGATCCGAACACATGAACACATCGTTTTGAATTTTGACGACCCCGGGAATTTTTTCCGCATTTTTGCAGACCTGTTCTACGGCCACGTGATCGGAAATATTGCCACCACAGTGGCAGACGTAAACGCCGACCTTCTGTCCGGGGCTTGCTTTTTTATCCTTGTTGTCATCCGCCATTATGCTGTCTCCCAAATGGTTTCGCGGACCTTGGTCCTGTCTTTACGCCGCAAGTTTGCGGGTACGCCTAGTGAGATAATTGGAGGCCTCCATGGCTGCGGCGCCCGCCTCAACAATTGTATCCACAATGTCTTTGGGCCCCGCCGCCACGCCTGCAACGAAAATCCCGTCCATATCCGTCAGTGTCGGGGCAATCTTGGGCTGTATGGTTTTGATGAAAGCGTCATTTCCAGTGGAAACGGCACACACGTTTTCCGGGTTCCACCCGGCCACCATGCCCAGGGACAAAATGACCAGATCATGTTCAGCAGCCTTGATGCCGCCTTCCTTCCCTTGGGCTTCGTAGTGAAGCGTGACAGACCCGTTTTCGCCGGGATCAATGGTGGCGACTTTTCCTTTGATAAACTCAACGCCCATGGCTTTGGAATTTTGAAAAAACTGCTCATACCCTTTCCCGAAGGCGCGGATATCCATATAATAAACGGCGATATCAGCCATTGGAACGGCGCCGGAAAGCAACATGGCCTGTTTGATGGCGTACATGCAGCACACCCGCGAGCAGTAGGAAACCCCCATGCTCTTGTCTCTGGATCCGGCGCATTGAATGAAGGCAATGGAATCCGGTTCCATGCCGTCGGACGGTCTGAGCACGCGGTTGTATGGGCCATGGGGCGCCAGTAGTCGCTCCATTTGAAGAGCGGTGATAACGTTCGGTATTTCACCATAGCCGTACTGTTGTTTGTCCTCCAGCGGTGTGAATTCAAAACCGGTGGTGATGACCGCTGTTTTGGCCGTCAGGGTAAAATTTTCCGGTTTCTGGAAATAATCAACGGCATCTGTGGGACACACCTTGGCGCACTTTCCACACAGGGTGCAGTTTTCCACATCCATGAGGGCCACCTGGGGAATGGCGTTGGAAAAAGGTATATAAATCGCCTTGCGTGCGGCAAATCCACCCTGTTCCTCATCGGAAACATAAACGGGGCAGTTGTACTCGCATTGCCGGCAACCGATGCACTTGATTTCGTCAACAAATCTGGGTTTCTGAGTGACCAGGGCTGTGATCTCGCCGCCGGTTCTTTTAAGGGATTGCAGTTCGCAATAAGTAAAGCTGGTCACATTGGGATGATGGGCCGCCGCCGACATTTTGGGGGTTGTAATACAGCTGGCGCAGTCCAGGGTGGGGAAGACCTTGGAAAGCCGGATCATCTTGCCTCCGATGGTGGCATCTCTTTCAACAATGGCCACCTTGAAATCCTGGTCGGCCAAATCCAGGGCTGTTTGCAGCCCTGCGATGCCGCCCCCCACTACCAGTGCGTCGAATTCTATTTTGTTTGTGGACATCCGTCTTTCCTTTCGTCTTTCCTTGA
>CAYSFQ010000101.1:4403-7206 GCA_964430575.1 uncultured Desulfobacteraceae bacterium | reverse complement strand
ATTCTTGCGTGGTCCTTATGCTGATTTAAACCGATTTTCAAGCACTTGTAAACCAATAAATTGTGAAGTGTTCAGCACAAGGATACATATTCCAGCCTTCAGGGCGAAGCTTTCATTTTAACGGCTCAAATTGCCATGCATTTTGCAGAGGAGTGAAGGGTTCTGCTCCAAAATTGCGATTTTCAAGAATCCACACAAGCACAAGATATGGTAGGCACAAAAACGGGTTTTGAAGCTCAGCCAACTGACTGATCTGCAAAGTACCAAATTAATTTATGACATCAAAACCTTGCAGTACGCATATCTTTTTCTCTCTACGGCGTGGCGTTTGCCATCTTTTCGCCGGGCCATTGGAAAAGGTACTTCAACCGCTCCCAGAACTCCCCTCCCAGCATAAACAGGCCTGCCATGAAAGCCGCTTCACCGCCCACCAGGGTCCAGGCCAGAAAGTTGATGTCGGATTCGTGGTGTGAGAAGAAGAGCAGATAAATCAACATGGCGTAATAGGGCAGGGTGCTGGCAATCAGCAAGGTGATGCCAAAACGGTGCCTGCCCCTGCTGATGGGTTTGGGTACGTGGGTTCGCTTGAACCAGGACTTGATTCGTTTCTTGAGGGCCGTGACAAATTCCTTGCCCAAAAGCGCCGCAGCGCACCAGAAAGCAATTTCCCCCGATGCCAGAAAGACGACAGAAAAAGCGCCGGCCTGGGCCAGGGTCATGCCCATAAAAGGCAGGATGGCGACGATGCTCATGGGCAGAAAGCTGTAACCAAACAGGGTCATCCCGAGATAATACTTCCAATCTTTTTTCATGTGATCCTCTTTTGATTCAGGATTCCAGTACTTCAATTCCTTTATCTTCAAACATCTTTTTGATGCGCTCAAATCTTTCCTGATCGTAGAAATCGCGCATGGGGCTGTCTTCGGCTATATCGGTCTCTACGCCGATCTTCTCAAACTTGTTCAACCAGGTGGGGTTGTTTTTCATTAATGCGGTCCGCTTGATGCTGTGATCTTGGTAGAACCGGGCCAGGGCCTGCATCTTGTCGTCCGTGTCGGTGATGCCGGGGATCAGCGGGGTTCGGGGTTTGATTTCGCACCCCCCTTGCCGCCACATCTTATTAGGAATCCAGTTCCCGGAATGCATGGGTCCGGAGTTCACCCCACACCTGCCAGCCGAACGTATAGGGCTGGTTTACCAGGCCAAATACGGGGTTGGACGTGTAGGTGCCGGCCAGCATATCACCCTCGCGGATGAGGGCCTTCCGGTTGGACATGAGATGATAGAAACTTTTTGCCTTGCGCAGGCACGGGTCCCAGGGCTTTCCGTCGCTGGTTTTTTCGTAGCCATTTTCCAGAAAAAAGTCGGTCAAAAGCTTTCCGTGCTCGGCGCTGACCTCGGGTTTTGTGTCGAAGCGTTCCTTGCGAAAACGCTTGACCCGTGGAAAATCGTCCAGGGTATACCTGGAAAGATAGGGATCATCAAGCCACTTGACGCCGGGATCGACTTTCTCTCCCCTGAGCCTTTCGGCCCTCCGCCGGACCTTTTCATCGCGTCCGCTGGTGTCCGCGCCGTCCGCAATGCGGAGTTTTTCGATCTGGTGCTCCCTCATGATTTCTTCGGTTGCCGTTCTGGATTCATCCAGGAACAGCAGGTTCACGAGATAATCGCAGTAGTTGTACAGGGCGATGGTCCCTTCAATCCACATGCGGCCCTTGAGAATCATCAAGGAGGCATCATCCTTGCCGGCCGTCTGAAAATTTGTGAAATCCTTTTCCGTGCGGAAAATCAGGCAAGCGTCCACGTCCTCGGGGATGTGATCCTTGACCGTCACATGCCCGTCCTTGATGACCACCGCCGACCCCATCTTGTTGTCGGAAGTCTTGAACCCGATGGTGGCGTTAATCCACCCCTGGGTGCCTTTCATTTCCTCTTGGAGGTCGGGTCTTGAATTGAGAATGTCCGTGGTGGACTTGAGAAGATTGTAGAGTTCTTCAGCGGGTTTGGGGCTCAGTGCTGATTTCATGGCATTCCCCTTGAAAATTAAGGTTGAATATGTAAATGGTTGGGCGGTTATTTCCTTGGAAAACCCAGAACAAATTGAGTATACGGCATCTATCCACATATGAAAAGCGCAACATTCCGGAGAACAGTTGCCGGTGTTGGCCCTCAAAACTGATAAAAATGCCAAGGTGGTTGTGCCCGGAAACGGTGACCGGGTTTTGGCGGGCTGCCAAGACCATGAAATGGTGATAGCCATCCACGCGGATAAACTGGCGGAACTGGTGGAGGGATTCGAAAAGACCCATGAGGAGGGTGTCAGATACCCGATCCCTACCTATTGCGCTACCAGCCCGAAGTAGGCTTTGCGATTCCTTTAACCGATATATGGAAATCGTAAAGAAGCGATAAAATTCGTTTTACCCCTCTTCTTTATATCCAGGCATCCGGAAACAGGGGTCATCAATCCGGTTAGAGAAGAAAGCCTCTGCAACCTCTTCCACATGGCCGGCAATTCCGCTGATCAGCCTGATGCCGGCGGATTGAATCATTTTGTCAAATACTTCGCTGATGCCGCAGCAGATGATGGCATCGGGGTTCAGATTTTTTACGATCTCAAACCGTTCGGATTGGGAGTATACGTCAAAAGGGATCTCCCGCTTTTCGACGTCAACTTTCCCCTCGAAATCGATGATTAAAAGACGGGTGCAGGTATCCAGCACCGGTGAAACTCTATTATGGAATATGGGTATGGCAATTCGAATCATTTCCCATCACCAAAACGAGTCTGTTTCGTCTATTT
>CAYSFQ010000101.1:0-4303 GCA_964430575.1 uncultured Desulfobacteraceae bacterium | reverse complement strand
CTCATTGGCATCCGCAGGTTGAGGCAAGTTCGGATTTGTATTCCGTATGGGCCAGGGACCACCAGAGTTCGTTGACAGGTATATCTTCATCTATTTTGGCAAATGCCATCTTATCGGATGCATGAAAATGGCCGCAGGGAAACGCCCGATCTAAAAGGATCTCATCTTGACCCTGTTCTGACGCCTGGTCCACCATGTCCAACTCAACCAAATTCACACCATGATCGGGGATGCTCTGGGGTGCAAAAAAAACGGATGCCGCCAATCGATGCGTATCCGGCGTATCCACGCACTCAAATAGTTGGTTGCCGGTATGGACGTATTCGAATCCCGGGGAACGCGTTACGCGCAGCCGAACCGGTTTGGTTTTGCTGTAGAAAGCATACATGGACAGAAGCCGGTCAAAAACAGGATACCCCAGTTTCCAGCCAGGCACCGACCGGCCTGTTTCACCTTTCGTGTAGCGCCGGCTTTTATGGATGAGATCAAAGTCCAGTACGGTTTCGTCGGGATAGACCGAGCGCATGGTATCCAGGCTTTCCAGCGTAAAACACGCCATGGTGTCATCCTGATTCACCCTGTATTCCATGGCGGCCACATTGAACAGGGAATCGGGGATTTTTCCCTTCTCTTCAAACCGGGGCGTATGGGTGTCATCGAAAAACCCGCTCTGGCTTAAGTATTGTTCCTCATAAGAGAAGGTGTCAAAAATGGTTGCGTTATGGAATGGATAGCACTTTATGGAAAAGAACCCCTGCCTGTTCATGGGATTATCTTCATCAACCGTGGCGTCTACCAGTTGGAGATGGTAGACGCCCTGAGCATCCGAAAGCCACATATACCATGCCGGATCGTCTCCCCAGATCTGACTGACCGCCTCCACTCCCAGCAGGTCCTTCAGGTTGTCGACCCATGATGTGGTCACCAACATGCTGTCGATTTTATTTTGAAAGAAACTTTCGCACTCAGTGATTGTATCCACCATGCTTTTCAAACAACTCCTTAACAATTTCGTTTTTCTCCCGCCCTTCGGTGTCAATGCCGTGTTTTTGGGCGGTCGCCATTAAAACATCATCCGGATAGGCAAGGGTAAGGGCATAGCTGGAGTCATAGGATTCAAAAAACTCATCGAATGCCAGGTTCTCCTCTGCTTCTTTAACGCCCTCCCCAAAGCCTTCAACCACCTTCCCGATTTGCTCGAGGAAGTATCTTCTGCAGAATGTTCTTTTGCTCTTATCCACCATATCCGTTCCGCCCTATTTTTTTTTGAGAGGCCACCCTTTGAAGAAATCCGCCTGAACCATGATAACGCTCAAAAAAAGAATGACCCACACAAGCGATGTGTCACCGGGCTGAGCAATACCGGGTACCTTGGCCAGGAAAAAAGTCGCCAGGGGAGAATAGTAAAACCAGTAAAAGAGCATGCCGCCGCCCACGGCGATAATGGTCCGTATAACGGCACTCAGCGCGAGGCTGTTCGTATTGGGAAAATTGTTGAAATAATTTTTCAGAATAAACGCCGCCAGGATAAAGAACCCGCATATTTCCCCGGCATGGATGAAACGGAAATCCGGGCCGTCAGTGTATTGCCCTCCCATAAACGGTTCATCCCAGTAATAGTTCATAATATTCATCAGGACATAGAGAATGATGACACCCAGTACAGCCGTCACGATAAAGACCACCAGCCCTTTGCCCCAGGTGGATTCTCCATCCTTTTCCAGATATTTCCATGGATATCCTTCCCACAATAATTCCGAGATGATGATCCAGAACAGGACGCAAAGGACAAGGCCAAGCCCGAAAAAGGCGCTGCCGGTACCGGCAAAGTCCGCCCACCAGGATATCACGCCGGCCTTGTCCTGGGCCGGGTAGAAAAGATAGCAGACATGGGGATGAAACAGGAGGGTATAGACGATGCCGGTGAAAAAGGTGACGGCAAAAAATTTGGACCATGCCGTAACGCCCCGATCCACAGTGTTCCAGGGCCATCGGCCGAAACCGGTGCTCCAGAAAAGCGCCACCAGTAAAAACGCCGTGCAATAATAAACAATGGCGGTGGATGCGTTTTCCCTGGCATTCCATATCTCAGCACCCTGACCACCCGAAGCAATGATCGATTGCGGACTGAAATAGGCGATGCCGAATTTTCCGATAAACCCCCAGAAGACAACGTAAACCAGGAAAAGCATCAGTAAAAAGGCAACAACGGTCATCAGTATCCCCCGTTGGACCTGTCCCAATGTTTCCGGAAATGGATATCCGTCGGCAACATTGTTTAAAAATACGACGGCCGCAAGAAATCCAACGACCAACGAAAAGCCATACATGGGGGTATACAGTTTCATGACGGTATTCGGGTTCATGAAAATATACCACAATAGCCACGTGACACAAAAAACCGCCACCAGATTGATCAATCCGAAAAGATAATTGAATTTCTGCCCTTTTTCCGCGGTGGTATCCATCTGTTCGACCCTCCATCAGTGGAATGGGGGGAAGCGATTCTGAGATCCACTCCTCCCCCATTAGCACTGCCTATTAATGAACCGCTAAAAATGACGGTTAGAAAACAATGTGGTCGCCGTTGGTCAGAAATGCGTTACTCGCAGTGGCCACTGAGGACTGCTTTGCATATGTCTTATATTTGTTAGTTCCTTTGACGACAGGAACACCGGCGGCGGCGGCCTTTTCAGCCCATATCCATCCTGTGCAGTGGTTGCAGGCCAGCCTTTGGATTTTGAATGCCTTCACGCCTTTGATGATATCATCAAATTTGGGGTCCCATGTCTCAAAGAGCGTAATGTGTAAACCGCCGTAGCATCCGTATGGCTTATATCCTTTGAAATTTTTCCGTGCGTAAGAGAACAGAGAAAGAATCCCAGGATGACAACAGCCGGTCACTGTGACGATCCCCTTGTCCTTAACATTGAAATAAAGAACATTTTCTCCCCTCACCCGCAGCAGAATAGGAACATCGAATTCTTTTATGGCCACGCCCGGCATGGGGTTGTAGATACCATCTTTCTTGCCTTTCGGACTGCACAGAACCAGTTTTCCGGTATGGGGGACATCATTCTTGCAGATATGGACCGCTTTGCCCTCTTTGTTTTTAGCCGTCAGATGCGCTCCCTTCAACAGTTTCATGTCTTCCGGATAATAGCTTTCCGGCGCATAAATGGTAATATTGGGGTTGTGTTTCAGGGTCGATTCGATTCCCCAGTAGTGGTCCAGATGCCAGTGGGAGAGGACCATGAACTCGATTTCACCACTTTTCAACATGTCGGGAATGCCATTCATCTCGTAGATATAGTCGACCCAGTCGTTGTTCCATCCGGAGTCCAGGAGAATTTTTCTCTTTTTACCATCCAGTTGGGTCACCGTTATAAGGGCCATATAGCCACCGGCATTGTCCCAGTCCCACGGAATGGTGTACTGATTGGTCATGGCGCCACCGTAATCCACGATGTGCTTTTTCAAGTTGTCATTGTCGAACCAACTGGTTTCACTGAGCACATCGATGCGCACGTCTTTTACTTCGCCGAAATCAACTTTTTTCCGTGCATGGGCCTCACGGGTCAGTGCCCCCGGGCCGGTCAATGAAGCCGCAACGCCCGTGGCCGCCAAGGATTTTAAAAATGTTCTTCTTTCCATTGTTTCCCTCCCTTTTTCATTGGTAAATGGTTGTTGACTAGCCCGGCTCTTTTTCTATACCCATCCTCAGATTGTAGAGAAAGGTCGTAATCGTGCTGCCCTCAGCATCGGTCAGGTCAAGCCCGTGATTTTGCATCTTTTGAATCACCAGATACCAATCATCACGTGTCTGACCCGCTTTTTCAGGATCGGCAACTGAAACGTGACATCCCAGACATTTTTGCTGATAGAGCGCATAGGCCTTCGTATAATTCATTTTCTTGCCTTTATCCTCCTGCATGGCAACACTGTTACTTCCAAACAAGAGAAAGCCGAATAGCAAGCCCCCTGCACCCATAAGCATCCAAACGAGTTTCTTGAAGACCAACGCTTTTTTCATTTCCATACCCTCCTTTTAGTTTTGTCATCGGAATGGTTGATGGCAGCACGCCCTGATGCCAGAAAAGATAACGCCCAATTGCATCAAATTTACCTCGCATTGAATTGGATAAGAGCAAAAAACATACCGAAATGATGTTATGAAAAATTAGGTGTACTATCTATTTGGAATTAAAAAGAAGTTAAAATAAAAACTTGATCTTGTATTATAAATAAAATCAGTAGTGTCCGGTTAAGCTTTTAAGAAATTGCCATAACCATATGTAATCTT
>CAYSFQ010000100.1:0-7250 GCA_964430575.1 uncultured Desulfobacteraceae bacterium | reverse complement strand
AGCTTTTTCAGCGGATCCTCGATGACCCCTCTGAAAACGACCGGATACCGGTCACGATCGATGAGGCCATGGACATTTTGAACGCCTTAAACCGGGACAAGCGGGTCTATGCATGACAACACCATGACCGAATTAACCATGGAGGACGAAAGCACACCGACACTTGATTTTGGCACAAATATTTTTCTTTGAGACAAAATGATTCTTCAATCAAGGAGATGACGATTATGGAACTCAAGACCTTGTTTATCGGCATTGTCTTTGCCATGGCCATCTTTGCCGTCAAGAGCGGCATTGGCATTCATTATTTGTTGACCCGGAAGGAAAAGGGAAAAAGCAGGCTCGTGTTCCTTTCCTTTTATGCCCTCGTATACCTTTTCCTGTTTTTGTCCTGTGCGTATATCATCCACATGATTGACATCATTTCATATTTCGAAACCCTTCAGCGGTTTCTCAAATACGGCATGGTTTTACACGTGTTGATGGCAGCCGGGCTTTTGGTCTGGGGCGTTCTGCTGCTGAGAAGCAGCGGAAAATCAAATAAAGGAAAACATGCATGGATGGCATTGATCGTTCCCTGCCCGGTTTGTCTTACCGTCATCTTTCTCAGTTTATCATTTTTAATTTCTTACTTTCCCGATGCAGTTCATGTGGCTTCTATTTTGACTTATCTGGCATTTATGGGCATTGTTTTAGCAACCATTATTATTATGACGCTTTGGCAAAATAACGCCAGAGGCACCCCCGAATTGACCATCGGAACCGCAATGGTGCTTATCTCTATTTACTTCCTTCTATCCATCATTATCCTGCCCCAATTTGGAAACGTGGGCAGAGTTTACAGGCTGGCGGCCTATCAGGGTGAAACACAGATAGTGGGTTCAAATGAACTATTGTTGCTCACCAGCGTCATTGCTGCGTTTTTTGTATGGGGGTTCATCAGGATGACAAAGAAGCTGAAAGCGAGGCAACAATGGACATAGGGGCTTTACTAAAATTATTCATCTATCTCATATCTTCCTCTTTGCTATATCCGGTCATGTTTCTACTGGTTGCACTAACCCTCTGGATGCTCATTTGCACCGGCGCCTTTTTTGCCGAATGGTTGGAAAGGGTTCGACTGGACCGTTGCGAACCCGAAGAACTGCCCGGAATTATTTCAGCACCGGACAATCGATCTGTTTTTCCACGGCGGGTTGACGACTACATGGCCAAATTGCGATCCATGTTCGCCGACGGACGGAAATCTTCCGAGATTGAGACGGAGAACGTGCTGCAGGAAAAAACCCTGAGCCTCAGGAAATCACTGGAGAAAGTCGGCATGGTTGTTCGAATCGGTCCCGGGCTGGGCCTGATCGGCACATTGATCCCCATGGGAACGGGCCTGGCCGCCCTTGGACAGGGGGATATGACGAAGCTTTCATCGGATCTCGTCATCGCTTTTACAACCACCGTGGTAGGGCTGACCATGGGAATGGTCGCCTACTTTTTCTATACCATCAAAAAAAGGTGGGTCGAAGAAGACATCAAGAATATTGAAATGGCCACGGATTTGCTTGCTGATCATTCTTTGCCAAATCAATAAGGTTTAAAATGAAGTATTTCACCAAAAAAAGAAATCGCCAGTATGCCCGAGGGGGAGTGGATAAAGCAGCCCCGGGAAACGATCCTTTAACGGGAGTAGCCAATCTCTTTGACATCGGGCTGGTCTTTATCGTGGGACTTATCGTTACCATTTTTTCGGCCTATAATCTCCAGGATCTCCTGAGTGAAAAATCGGAAATGACGATTTTAAAAATGAGCAAAAACAAAGAAATGGAGATTATCACCAAAAAAGGCAACAAAATCAAAGCAATGAAGGTTTCAAAGCAAAAAGCCAAAGGCCGGGGGGAAAGACTGGGGGTGGCTTACAAGTTGGAAGATGGGACAATGGTTTATGTCCCTGAATGATAAAGACTCAGTGATGACCCTATGAAACAGCCATTTTCCATCATAGTATTTCTGGCTGTAATGCTGTTTCCCGCCGCCGCCTTCCCAAAACAATTGACGCTTCTTGTCATCGACGCAGACAGCTACCTGCTCAACAAATCGATTGACGGACTCACACTTCCCAAAGAGATTGACGTTAAATCATTCACCGTTTCAGATCTGGCCAAAGACCCATCAACAAGCACTTTCATCAAGGCATCAGAAGTCATCGTCCTGGATGTGATGGCCAGTGAACTGACGGATTATGTGTTGAAAAATGTAGACGTATCCGGGAAAAAAATCCATGGTTTAAGACGATCACGGGATGATGAAGGTCTTAAAAAGAAGGGGTTTATTTTTGATTCCGAAATTCAGGAATATTTCAAAAACCCGTCTGTGACCAATGTGCAAAACATGATTTATCGTTTGGCCCATCATAATTTCGACCCGAGCATCACCTATGAAAAAGTGGAAAGGATGCCCCAAACAGGGATTTACCACAACGATGCAAAAGCGCTTTTTACGGACTATGAAGAATACCTCAAATGGTATCAAAACCGGGCGCAGTATGTTGAACATAACCCCTGGATCGGCATGATGCTCTTTACATCCAATCTTGAAGAAGGACAGGTGGAAGCCATTGATGCCATCATCAAGACGCTTGAAAATGAAGGCTTTAACGTGATTCCCTGTTTTGGTTCCGAGCACCGGATCCTGACCTCTTTTCTGGTGGATGACTCAGGGAAATCCAGAGTGGATCTTGTTTTGGCTTTGTCCCTCAAATTCTATTCGGCCCTCAATCTGAAGATGCAGCGCGCCCTTAATGACCTCGAAACCCCCATTTTCAACATCATCAATCTTCATGGCATCACCATTGATGAGTGGCGCGTTGATCCCGTGGGCATCCCGGGCATGGACATTGTCTGGAGTGTAGCAAACCCGGAAATTTCCGGAATGATCGAACCGTCCCTTTTGACCGGAAAGGTAAACCTGAAAGCCCAAGAATCGGGCAAAAGCCTTTTTATGCAGGAGCCCATCCAGGAAAACCTCTCCCTGCTTCTGCCCCGCCTGAAAAAATGGATTGAACTGAAAAGACGTCCTCAAAATGAGAAACGCATCGCCATCCTCTACTACAACAACAGCCGGGGAAAACAGAATGTGGGCGCCACATACCTGAATGTATTTGCCAGCCTGGAACTGATCCTCAACCGCATGAAAGACGAAGGATACCAATTCCAGGAGGACGAACGCACGGACCGGGATGCCGTCAAAGAGCTGGTCCTGAAGTACGGACGGAATATCGGCAGTTGGGCGCCGGGAGCACTGGACCGATTGCTTGAAGAAAAAAAGGCGATTCTGATACCCGTTGTGACCTATAAAAAATGGTTTGATCGACTTCCGGAAAAGTTCAGGAAGAACGTGATCCGGCAATGGGGACCCGTAGAATCTTCAACAATCATGATGAAAAACAATCAATTGATCATACCGGTCATCATCCTCGGCAATGTACTCATCATGCCGGAACCCGCCAGGGGAGAGGGGGATGACCCCATGAAACTCTATCATGACACGACCCTCTACCCCCATCACCAATACATCGCGGCGTACCTCTGGTTGAAATACGGCTTCAACGCCAATGCCATGATCCATCTTGGCACCCATGGCACCCAGGAATGGCTGCCCGGAAAACAGGCGGGCCTTTCGCCCTCGTGTCCCCCGGATGTTTTGATAACCGACATCCCCAATATCTATCCCTACAACGTGGATGTGGTGGGAGAAGGGATCCAGGCCAAAAGAAGGGGCAGGGCCGTTATCGTGGATCACCTGACGCCAGCGGTCAAGGAAGGGGGTCTCCACCATGAATACAGCAGTCTCTATGACATGATCAACAACTATTGGCAGGCCACCGCCATGGGGAGCCGGACCGATTCAGTCAAACTGCTTAAAATCGAAGAAGCCGTTAAAAAAATCGGGCTGGATAAAGATCTTAAAATATCAGAATATACCGAGAGCACCCTGCGCCAGATCGAACAATACCTGCTTGAAATGAAGGAAAACCTGATGCCCTACGGCCTTCACACCTTTGGACGCTCCCCGGATGATGAAAGTATGGCGGATACGGTAAAAGCCATTATGAAACAGAACCCTTCTTCAAAAAATGCAGCCATTAAAAAGGCGCTTATGGATTCCGGCCCCCGGGAAATCGATCATCTGATGAAGGGCCTTGACGGCGGCTATATCCCCCCGGGACCGGGAAACGATCCCATCCGGAATGTCTCCGCCATTCCCACGGGCAACAACTTTTACGGTTTTGATCCCAACAAGATTCCCTCTAAGGCGGCATGGGAGCTGGGGAAAAGGGCCGCAGAGCAGCTGATTGACAAAAGCCTGAACGAAAACGGAAAGTATCCCGAGAAAGTCGGCGTGGTGCTGTGGTCCACGGAAACCATTCGAAATGAAGGGTTGAACGAAAGCACCATCCTTCATCTCATGGGGCTGAAACCCGTGTGGGACGCCGGCAACCGGGTCATGGGCGTTGAAGTGATTCCGGGAAAACAGCTGAATCGCCCCAGGATCGATGTCTTGATTAACCCATCGGGACTCTATCGGGATCTCTTTCCCAACTTCATGCTCTTTCTGGATAAAGCCGTCCAGAAGGCATCCATTCAGACGGACTTGCAAAACTTCATTCGTGAACATAACAGCAGCATAAAAGATCGTCTGATCCAGGGGGGCATGGCCGAAAAAGAGGCGGACCTGTTTTCCAGGGTTCGTATTTTCACCGAAAAACCGGGGGACTATGGCACAGGCGTAGACACCATGGCATCCAATTCGGGGATTTGGGAGTCGTCCAAAGAGGTGGCTGAGGTGTTTGAAAACAGGGAGGGCCATGCTTTCGGAATGGGCAAGTGGGGGGTGCCGGCCAAAAAACTGTTCAAGGAAAACCTCAAAGACGTCAACGTTACCATCCATTCGCTCTCCTCCAACATTTTCGGCGCCCTGGATAACGATGACATGTTTCAGTACCTGGGGGGGCTGTCCCTGGCGGTGAAACATGAAAGCGGGCGAGACCCCGACACCCTGATCACCATGCAGCGTAAGCCCGGTCAGGTGGAAGTGGAAAATGCGGCGAAAACCTTTGGCCGTGAAATCCGCACGCGATATCTCAATCCCAAATGGATTGAAGGTATGAAAAAAGAAGGCTATGCAGGGGCCCGTGAGATGTCAAATTACGTGGAGTACATGTGGGGCTGGCAGGTCACAGTGCCCAAGGCCATCGACAAAACCAAATGGGAACAGACCTATGAAGTTTATGTGAAAGATAAATATGGTCTGGATATCAAGGAATTTCTCAATAAGGAGAATCCTTGGGCCTACCAATCCATCACCGCTCGCATGGTGGAGACGATTCGCAAAGGTTACTGGAAAGCGGACGATGCGGTAAAAAAGAAACTGGCCGTTGAATATGCGGTCAATGTTGTTGAAAAAGGTGTTGCCTGCTGTGACCACACATGCAACAATCCCTTCCTCAACCAGATGGTGGTGAGCATCATCAGCATGCCGGGGGTCATGTCGCCCGAGATGGTGGAAAAATTCAAGATCGCCATGGAACAGACCATGGGCAAAACCCTTGCTGAGCAAGTCCGGGAACGAAAAGCACTGCAAAAACAATTAAACGATGGATTCGATAAAAAGCCTGAAACTTCCGATCCACAAACATCCCAAACAAAATCAAACAAGGAACAACAGCCTTCCAAGGAAAGTGTGGATGATAAAAGCATTGAAGGTTACAAAATGGAGGAGGTCAAGAAAAACGAGGAAACAACGGATCTGTCCTCTTCAGGCGTGCAATGGTTTGCGTCCCTCTTTATCGTATTGATCATGGGCCTGGCAGTCATCGGGGCCAGGAGGAATAAATAGTCTCTGAATCAGGCAATTCAACATTTGATCATGCCATTGGAAAAAAATGTCGGATAAAAAGAACCAGACACCTGATTATTATACCTCAATTTTCCATACGCTCTATCCGGATACGGGTGAAGGGATTCTTTTTGCCTACTCCGATTTGAAAATCGCTAACGCCAACGATCGTCTGTGTCAAATCTACAAAACGCCCTATCAACGGCTTCTGGGCTCCGACTGCCGAAGCCTAGTGACAACGAGAGATCGTCAATCGTTAAACCGTGCCCTTAAAAACATCGGCGTTCACATCAGCTGGACGGGAAAATTGAACGGGCTGCGCAATGAAACCCAATTCCCCATAAAACTGACGGTCAAACGCGTCCCCATCGAAAAATCATCTGTTTTCAGCATCGTCATTCGCGATCTGAGCTCCCATGAAAACCTCAAGGAACAGTTGCGCCACGAAAAGGCCAACCGACGGGAGATGTATATTACCATTCGAAACATGATGAAAGCCTTTGAAAGGGAAAGAAGCGGCATCGAGACCAATGTCAGCCACAAAGTCGAAACACTCTTAATTCCTGCCCTGGAAAAAATCAAGAATGAGAAGTCAACGGATATCCGAAACAGCTACCTGGAACTGCTGCAAGACCAGCTCATTAACCTGACGCGGGGTTTTTCAAAGGAACTTGACGGTCGTTTTCTCAACCTGACCCGCTCCGAAATGCTCATCTGCAGTCACATCCAATCCGGACTCTCCAGCAAGGAAATTGCCGAAAAAATGGGTACATCCCTGGAAACGGTTCAGACGCACCGGCGTAATATCCGAAAAAAACTGGGGCTCAAGCGACGGCGCATTAACCTTCATTCCTTCCTGAGTTCAAAGCCGTTTTTGCAGCATATCGCTTGATTATTCGTCCTCTTCTTAACGAAAAATCATCCTTTAGCCGATAACGAGGAGCAGAAAGCCCATAATGGGTATGCTTTTCTACCTGTTTATTACCCAGTTTAAATCCTTTTGTTTATTTGACAGTTGCGTAAGAATCAAAGTCCAAGATGAGTAATATGTTGTAATGATTCTCAGACTTCAAGGACTTCTGCCTTGGGGATCTGCTTAACCGGAGAGAGGGAGAAAAAAATGGAAATAAGTCAGATTGCAGGGTTTCTCGGGTGCGGAAAAACAACCCTGATTCTAAAGTTGGCCGCGATGATCGCGGATGGCGGAAAACGCAAAGTAGCCCTCATCGTCAATGAAATCGGCGAAATCCCTGTTGACGGTAAAATCATAGAGGAAGGCGGCATGACCGTCAAGGATATCGGCGGCGGCTCAGTCCTGAAGCACGTATTCCCCGAAACTTAAACTGACACAGCTCGCGGGG
>CAYSFQ010000099.1:3603-7476 GCA_964430575.1 uncultured Desulfobacteraceae bacterium | reverse complement strand
GGCGAAGAGACCGTTTCCCTGGAAGATGCCTTTGACCGTGTGCTGAATGTGAATTTGACATCTCCCGAGGATCTGCCTGACTTTTTCAAGTCCACCATGGACGGCTATGCGGTTCAGGCCAGGAACACCTTCGGCGCTACGGAAAGCCTTCCCGCCCTGCTGGAAATAACCGGTGAAGTCTCCATGGGCGAAGCTGAAAACATTGCCGTCGAAAGTGGACAGGCTGTAAAGATTCCCACCGGCGGGATGCTGCCGGCGGGCGCCGACGGGGTGGTGATGGTTGAATACTGCTCCCTTCTCGATGAAAAGACCCTTGAAATCAGCCGCGCCATATCCCCCCTGGAGAATACCATTCAGCCCGGGGACGATTTCAAAAAGGGGGCGGTGATTCTTCCCGCGGGAAAACACCTCAGACCCCAGGAGCTGGGGGTCCTGGCAGGTCTCGGGTTTTCCAAAGTCCCGGTTTTTCGAAAGCCCAAAGTGGCCATCCTATCCACCGGCGATGAGATGGTGCCGGTTTCCCAAAACCCCAGGCCCGGGGAGGTTCGAGACATCAACCGGTACACCCTGGGTGCCCTGTGCCGAAATATGGGCGCTATCCCTGTCTATATGGGCATCTGTTCGGACCATTTCGAACCCCTCAGGGAAATGGTGGAAAAAGCCCTTGGGGCAGCAGATACGGTGTGGATATCCGGCGGCAGTTCCGTTGGAACCAGGGACTTCACCCTCAAGGTCTTTGAAACCCTTCCCGATTTTGAGCTCCTGGTCCACGGTATATCCATCAGCCCGGGTAAACCGACCATTATCGGACGCTCAGGAATCAAACCCGTCATCGGCCTGCCCGGACACCCTGCCTCGGCCCTTGTGGTGGCTGAGGTTTTCATGACAAGGGCGCTGAGGACCCTTTCCGGCAACATGGATGCCCGCCACGGCGTTCATACCGTCAAACAGGCCATTTTAAAACGTAACATCCCTTCATCCGGCGGGCGGGAGGACTATGTTCGCGTCAGGCTGGAAAAAGACGGGGAACATTTAAAAGTCGTCCCCATATTCGGAAAATCCGGATTGATTTCCACATTGGTGGAGGCGGACGGACTGATCAGAATTGACATGAATACGGAAGGCCTTTACGAGGGCGACGAAGTAGACGTAATGTTTTTTTCGCATATATAAAAGAGGTACCCAATGAAAAGACAGGTATACCTT
This sequence comes from uncultured Desulfobacteraceae bacterium, assembly GCA_964430575.1. Lineage (GTDB taxonomy): Bacteria > Desulfobacterota > DSM-4660 > Desulfatiglandales > Desulfatiglandaceae > NaphS2. The sequence continues at coordinate 6,270 of CAYSFQ010000099.1, read as the reverse complement.
TCCATGAAGTCTCTTGAAGAGGCCAGGAACATCTTTTTTTCCCGGTTCGGTCCGGATAAAAAGACCGGCATCAGCAGTGTCAAGGCTGAGGAGAGTGACGGCCGTATAACAGCTGAACCCGTTTTTGCCAGGCGGTCAGCCCCATCTTACCATTCTTCGGCCATGGACGGCATTGCTGTCAAAGCGGAACAAACCTATGGCGCCACCGAACGCCTTCCCATGACATTGGCCCTTCCAAAAGACGCTGTCTGGGTGAACACCGGGCAACCCCTTCCAAAGCCCTACAACGCCGTGATCATGATCGAAGACGTACATATGATTGATGACGGGCATATTGAAATTCGATCTTCCGCCTATCCGTGGCAGCATGTGCGCAAGGTGGGGGAAGACATTGTGGCCACCCAGTTGCTCTTTCCACAGAACCATTCCATCAGGGCCTACGATATGGGTGCCCTCATCAGCGGCGGGGTCTTTTCCGTCAACGTACGCAAAAGGCCCCGTGTGGCCATCATTCCCACCGGATCGGAGCTCATCGGCCATGAAGATATTGTGGAAGATGAAACCCTGGAGGAAGGCCGGATCGTGGAATACAATGCACGGGTTCTTGCCGGGCTGGTCAGGGAATGTAATGGCATACCGCTGGTTCACGACATTGTTTCGGATTCGGAAAAAGAGATCAAAAAGGTATTGCGTAAATATGTTGACTCCGAGGCGGATGTGATCATCGTCAATGCCGGATCATCGGCCGGCAGCAAAGATTTTACGGTTCACGCCATCGGGGAAATGGGCGAAGTCCTGGTCCACGGCGTTGCCATGATGCCCGGAAAACCAACAATTCTGGGGATTGTGGAGGGAAAGCCGGTGATTGGCAATCCTGGTTATGCGGTTTCCGCGGCGCTGTCCTTTGAACAGTTTGTAAAACCAATTCTTTATGCCCTTCAAGGCGTTTCTCCACCCAAAAAACCCACCATCGAGGTCCAGCCCACAAGGGATATCCCATCCAAATTGGGAACTGAAGAATTCCTTCGGGTCAATATCGGCATGGTGGGTGAGCGTCATGTGGCGACCCCACTGGCCCGGGCGGCAGGGTCCATCACCACCCTGACCCGGGCGGAAGGGATTATCCGCATACCCGCCCTTTCAGAAGGCATCAGCCAGGGCCAGACAACCATTGCGGAGCTACTGGTGGATAAAGAAGAACTCACAAATACGGTGGTGATCATCGGCAGTCACGACATGGCCATTGACGTACTAGGCGACGAAGTGAGACGAAACAGGGGGAATGTTCGCATTTCCTCGGGGAATGTGGGCAGCCTCGGGGGCCTTCTTGCCATCCGCAAAGGAACCTGCCACATGGCCGGTTCTCACCTGCTGGATACGGAAACCGGGGAATACAATCTTTCTTATATCAAGCGCTACATCCCCAACATGGATGTGACGGTGTTCCACCTGGTGCTGAGAGACCAGGGTCTCATTCTCAGAAAGGGAAATTCAAAGGGTATCAAGGGTGTTCAGGACCTGGCCCGGGATGACGTGGTGTTTGTCAATCGCCAGGCGGGCTCCGGAACCCGGGTCCTTTTTGACTATAAGCTCAACCAGGCCGGTATCCCTTCGGATGCGGTCAAAGGGTATGACCATGAGGAATTCACCCACATGGCGGTGGCAGTGGACATCCTGAGCGGGGCCGCCGACTGCGGCATGGGGATCCATGCGGCCGCCAAGGCGCTGGATCTTGATTTTGTGCCCATCGAACAGGAACAATATGATCTTATTGTGCCGACCCGGATGCTGGATCAGCCGAATATTCAAGATACGCTAAACACCATGCGGTCCGACAATTTCAGAAAACGCGTTGCGGCACTGGGCGGGTACGATCCGTCCAGGAGCGGCGAACGGTTTGCGGAGGTGCAAAGTGGATAAGAACATACCGCTAAGACTGAAAAGCAGGCATTGGGTTGTTGATGACCAGGACCGTATCATTATGGGGGAAGGGCGAAAGGAAATCCTGGAAACCATCGAAAAAACCGGCTCCATCAACAAAACCGCAAAGCTGATGAAAATGAGCTACAAAGGGGTCTGGAGTAAGATCAAGGTCACCGAACAATACCTGGGTAGAAAGATCATACATGCGAACCGAAGAGACGGCAGCCGGCTCACGTCGGAGGGCAAGGCGTTGATGGAAAAATACCGTATTTTAAAGGCACGCTGTCTGGAGGAAGACAACCGTTGTTTCAGTGACATTTTCGGCGAATAGGTGTCAGTTATATGGAGGAGAAGCGGATTGACTGAAATGAACCTTACCCCCATTATTTCCATTGTGGGCTATTCGGGGGCGGGAAAAACAACTTTGATGGAGAAACTGATCGGCGAATTGACCCGCCGCGGTTACCGGGTCGGCAGCATCAAGCATGATGTGCACGGGTTTGAGATGGACAAACCGGGAAAGGATAGCTGGCGCCACAAGCAGGCCGGGACCTGCACAACGCTTATTTCATCCCCTTATCAGATCGGTATGGTGATGGACGTTGGCCACGACCACAGCCCCGATGAACTGAGAAAATTTTTTGATAATGTGAATGTCATCCTGACCGAAGGGTACAAAAAGCAGAACCGGCCGAAAGTGGAGATTTTCAGGTCCGAAATCCATGACGAACCCCTTTGCCGCAA
>CAYSFQ010000099.1:0-3503 GCA_964430575.1 uncultured Desulfobacteraceae bacterium | reverse complement strand
AATCCGCATTTATAAAGTTTCTTCTTGAAACCTTGCCGCAAGCACTATAAAAGTAGATCTTGCCCGGTCGTCGTAGCCACTATGGCGGAGTCGGCTTGAACTCCGGGCTGGTCTTAAGTACATCGCCCTTAATTATTGAATCATGAGGAAAGCCAATGACGAGTATTCCCATAGCCGGTCTTATCCCCGCAGGCTTCAGTTTTGACAGCGCCTTAAACGGCGATATCGTTCAGATGATTCTGCATGCGGGGGCCATGGTCAAATTTGTTATGTTGATCCTTTTTCTGTTTTCAATCGGCACATGGGCCATCATTTTTTTGAAATTCAGGTTGCTCCGAAAAGCCAGAGATGAAACCGAAGACTTTCTGGAACTGTTCTATGAGTCGAGGGACATCAAAAAAATTTACCGGTCGAGCCAGTCTTTGAAATACAGCCCGGTGGCTCGTCTTTTTCGTGCGGGCTATGCTGAATTCACCCGATTTAGAAAAATTCAGAGCAACGATCCCGATTTCGTATCACAGAATGGGGCTGCCGGCCAATCGGACTATCCGTTGCGGAGCCAGCAGACCCTGATGGATAACCTGGAAAGGGCGCTCCGGAAAGCGGAGATTGATCAGAACAAGCGGTTGGAAAAGGCTTTGGGTTTTCTGGCCACCACCGGAAACACAGCCCCCTTCATCGGTCTCTTTGGAACAGTCTGGGGCATCATGGAATCCTTTCACAGCATCGGCCTCAAAGGATCTGCGAATCTGGCCGTGGTGGCCCCCGGTATCTCGGAAGCCCTTATCGCCACCGCAGCTGGTCTTGCGGCAGCCATTCCCGCCGTGGTGGCCTTTAACTATTTCACCCAGCGCGTCGCGAGTCTGCGCGCGGAAATGGATATTTTCGCCACCGATTTTTTGAGCATGGTGGTCAGGCAGTTTTTCAAGAAACCATCCCGGCCGTCGTAGCATTCGCTGCTTTGGCGGAGTCGGCTCGTCAGGAAGGACGCTTAGTCATATGGCATTCAAATCCGTTGGTAATAACAGACAATTGATGTCGGAAATCAATGTCACGCCCTTTGTAGACGTGATGCTGGTTTTGTTGATCATTTTCATGGTCGCAGCCCCCATGATGACACAGGGCGTAGATGTTAATCTTCCGAAAACCGAATCCAAGAACATTAAGACGTCTGATGAACCCCTCATGCTGACGGTCAACCGCGAAAAGCAGATTTTTCTGGAAAACCATCAAATTCCCCTGGAATCCCTGGAAATAAAAATTAAGAAAATCTTCGAGAACAGACGGAATAAGGAAGTGCTGCTGCGTGCGGACAAGGATATTCCCTACGGGTTCGTCATTAATGTCATTGCCAGCGTAAAAAAGGCCGGAATTGAAAAGCTGGGAATGGTCACCGAACCTGTGGACTGATTTTGATGGAAGGGTTACAGGTAAAGACCATGTCGGATCAATCAAGGGAGCTCAGGTGGGGCCGGTTTATTTTTTTATCTCTGCTTCTTCATCTATGTGCCCTATCCTTGATCCTTTTCGTTCCCGATTATGCATCCACCCGGAAGATAAGCGGCCCCACGGTTTATGAAGTGAACCTGGTCAGTCTACCTGCCGCCAAACCAAAAACACCGGCAAAAGCCGTTCAATCTAAAGCGGCCGGCAAAACGGTACCCAGTTCAAAAAAAGCGGTCGCTGCCAAAAGGATCAGCACGCCGCCCAAAAAAGAAAAACCCGTCGTCATTGGAAAAAGGACGGTTGAAAGAAAGAAAAGTGCCCCCAAGAAGCCACCCAAAACCAAAAAACCCAAGGTATCCCCGTCGAAACTCATAGACCAGGCTGTGGCTAAGATTAAAAGAAATGTCAAAACCAAAAAGAAAGATCAACACCTGGACCGGGCCATTTCCGACATCCAGAATCGTGTGAAAAAGTCAGGAACAGCCGGTTCGGGAGGCACACCCGTGGAAGGAATTGCCATCCGCATTTACCAGATGGAAGTGGAAGAGCGAATCAAGAGCAATTGGCAGTATCCGGTTGCCCTGACCAGTCCCTCAAAACGGAAAGACCTTGTGGCCACGGTGGTTGTCAAGGTCAGGCAAGACGGGACCATATTGAAATCCTGGTTTATTGACCGTTCAAGCAATGCCATCTTTGACGCCTCAGCCATTAAGGCGGTAGAACGATCAAATCCGCTTCCGCCTTTTCCGGAAGGGTATAATAAGCGCCAAGATGAGATGGAAATCAGGTTTAACCTCAGTGAACTGGAAGAAAATTGAACGGCTACACCCTATTATCGCTGTTGGAGGTAATCGAATGAGATGGAGACGGGTTCTTTTTGGCTGGTTTTTTGTTTTCGCCCTGCTTTTCTTTTGTTTTGAAGGCGTCACGTTTGCGCGTATCTATATCGATGTTAATTCCCCTTCCGTACCGAAGTTCAATATCGCCATCCCGGATTTCAAAAACCTCGGGGGCGACCACAAACGCCCGGCATTGTCCACCGATCTTTCCGGTGTCGTGAGCAACGATCTCGATTTAAGCGGTTATTTCAATCCCCTGGACAAGGCATCGTTTCTGGAGGGAAAAGACGGTCCCCTCAAGGGAAGGGATATCAATTTTAAAGATTGGTCCGTCATCGGCGCTGAGCTACTCCTGAAAGGGGGCTATGTCTGTGTCGGCGATCGCCTGGAGGTTGAAATCAGGCTTTTCGATGTCTTCCGGGGGCGCCAGATCCTGGGCAAGAGGGCCCTGGGAAAGCTGGATGAGTACCGTCATCTGATGCATCGGCTATCAAATGAAATCATTCTCAAGCTGACCGGACATGAAGGCATTTTCCTGACCCGTCTGGCCTTTGTCGGCACCGCCACTGGGCAAAGAGAAATCTACGCCTGCGATTATGACGGGCACAATGTCAGACCGTTGACCCGGGACAAAAGCATTGCCCTGCTGCCCAGATGGTCCCCCGACGGGAAGAAAATTGTCTATAATTCTTACAAAAACGGGGGGCCCATGCTTTACCTGCGGGACCTGGTTACCGGCGCTTTCAGGCGCCTGTCAGGCCGGTCGGGGTTGAATATCGGCGCATGCTGGGCACCCGGCGGAAAAGAGCTGGCGTTGACCATGAGCCACGAGGGGAATCCTAACATCTTCACCATCAATCTTGAGGGGAAAATACTGAAACAGCTTGTAAAACACTGGGGAATTGATGTGTCGCCGGCTTTTTCACCGGACGGCAGCAGGCTCGCGTTCGTTTCCAACCGATCCGGCTCTCCGCAAATCTATCTTCTGGAAATTTCCAGCGGAAGGGTGGATCGACTCACCTATGAGGGCAAATACAATACGTCCCCCGCCTGGTCTTCTTTGAACCGGATTGTCTTTGTGGGGAAAACCAACGGAAACTTTGATATCTTTACCATGGAACCGGACAGCGGCAGGATCAAAAGACTCACCACCGGCGCAGGCAATAATGAAGATCCCTGCTGGTCACCGGACGGGAGGTATATCGCGTTCAGCTCCAA
>CAYSFQ010000098.1:0-7851 GCA_964430575.1 uncultured Desulfobacteraceae bacterium | reverse complement strand
GTCTTCCCTTATATTTAGTTTGTTGGGCCTCTTGTTTCGCCTTACGGTATTTTAATGACTTACATCTTCTTTTGATTTCTTGGAAAAAAACAAAATAGTTTCTGTAACAACAAGAATCCATTGACAGAAGAACTTAAAACCTAAAACTTGAAACTTAAAACTGCGGCTTGCCGCTTTAGCCCTTTTTTGACATGGACATTCGGGCAACGGTCTCCATTATTTTGTCCAGTCCATATTCGTTAGCCAATGCTTCCAACCCGATCTCCATCTCCTCGGGACTTTCTTCTTCCTCCACGTCCTCTTCCCTTTCTTCGTAGGTAAGCGCATCCACCAGACACCATTTGACACACAAAGGCTCGTCTTCGCCTTCGCACATATCGCATTTCAGGGGAAGGCCGGAATCAGGTTCTTTGAAATCATCCCTGGAGGGGCAGGAAGCCCTGCAGAAGGCACACTCTTCGTATTCCTTTCCATCAATGATGTATTTGTCTCTGCCCGCACATTCGGCAGCCGTATATTCACCCGCGTACACCGGAACATATATGTCCTTCAGTGGGTGGCGATTCACCTTGATACGGGACCTTGCCGGGTTGTTGCTGCTGTATTTGGGTAAAGCGTGAAAGGCGGAACAGATCACTTCACAGGCTCTGCAACCATTGCACAAGTCGGCATCAACTTTTATGGTTTTAATGATTTTCTTTTTTTTCTCACCCACGGCTACACCTCCTTCTCTTTTTTGGCCGAGGTCTCTTTGGAAGGTGTATCACCATTATCGTTGTAGACCCCCCTCCCTTCGAAGTCTTCGGATACATAATCCAAACCCAGTTCGTGTAAGGATTCTTGGGTCGGAATACCCTGATCATTCCATCCCTTGAATTGGTAATAAGTATCCAGGAGTTCCTTTTCGAGCTCGGGAAACCTTTTCTTCCAATGATTCTCAGGCGGCGCGTCGTCTTTCCTTCTCATGCCTCTTCTGATGTTGATGGCCCTGACCAGGGTCCGGTATCGTTTGGCCGCCAGGGTCAGTTTTTCTTCATCCATATCGATGCCGGCGCCAGCCGAGATAAATTTCGGGTAATTGTGGATATGATACGGCGGTTTCAGGGGGAATGACGACAACCCGGCGCACATGCCGAGGGCGTCATCGATGTAGTGCATCCGCTCCTGCCAGTCCACGATATCGCAACACATCTCAGGTGTTGGATAATAGGGGATTGAGTTGTCGCCGCGCAGTTCCCAGTCTATAAAATACTGTTTGAATTTATCATCGGGAACCTGGATCCAGTCCTCCGTAAACTTTTCCCTGTGCTCCTTTTTGGGAAAGGGCGCCTGGGGGAACTGCCCTTCGATCTGGGTGATATTGATCTTCTCACCGGTGGCATACATGAGGAAATAGATGGGATTCAGCATGGAGAGTTTGAGCGGCAGCTGTTCATGTTTCTTAATGGTATTATGGGCATATTCTTCAGCACCCTTACCGATCTCTTTGGCCGCCCAATAGGTGCCGTTGGCCAAAATGTCCCCGATGCCTTCCCGTTTAACAATCATATCCAGCAGATAATAAAATCGTCCCTCATTATCCTCCGGCAGATCCGGCAGATCCTTATCCGTCAGGATACCGTCTTCATAAAGTTCCAGGGCAAAGGCCATAACCTGGGGTGCTGAGAATCCGTCCAGCCCGTACTCCGTTGCGCTTTGTGCGATACCCAGACCAAATTCAAGGTCGCTCATGGCTGCCATGGTGTAGGTCAGTTTTGTAAAACACTTCATCATATAGGTGGGGCGGTCTGGGGGGGAAATGGTAGCGCCGCAGGTCATGGGACAGTTAAAACAGCTGATGAGCCGTGTCCGCATGCTCTCCAGGGTCTCCATCCATTCCCTTGCGATGTCATCATTCCAGAAATCTTTTCTACGGAGACGGGAGTTGCCCCACATGAAATTTTCCGTGTGCCACTTTTCATCGTGCACTTTCATTTCCTGGGGTGATCCAAGCCCGGCCAGAATGGGCATAACCCCCTTAATGGGGTTTTCATTCCGGAATTGGATGTACTCCAGCACTTCGTTACAGAGCTCCAGGAATTCAGGCGGTTGGGCCAGATTGATGTCCTTTGTGCCGCGAACAACAATCGCCTTTACCCCTTTGTCTCCCATGACGGCGCCGATGCCGCCTCGACTGGCACTGGACCTGCCTTGTTCGATGGAAGCAAAATAGACCCTGTTTTCACCGGCCAGGCCGATGGCCGCCACCTGGGCGTTCGGTTCTTTCAACTCTTCTTTGAGAAGTTCTGCTGTTTCAACAGATCCCTTACCATGCAGGTGGGAGGCATCCCGTATTTCTACTTTGTCATCTTTGATCCACAGATAAACCAGATTGGGGGATTTGCCGCTAAGGACTATTTTGTCATAACCGGCGTATTTCAACTCCGGTGCGAAAAAGCCCCCCATCATTGAAAAAGCCATCAGTTTTGTCTGAGGAGAGATGGTGGAAACAATGGTACGATTACAGCCCGTGGCCGGTGTCCCGCACAAAAGGCCGGCGCCGAATATCAGTACATTATCGGGAGAAAAAGGTTCAACTTCAGGAGGAACCCTGTCCCATAATATCTTGGCGTTCGTCCCCAGACCTCCCAAATAAAGCTCAGTCTCTTTGGGGTCGGTTGCTACCCTCTCAATGCTTCCTCGGGATAGATCAATTTCTAAATTAAACCCAGTTTCTGCGTACCTCATTTTCTTCCCCTTTTTAGATTACCCCGAACCCATGCCATGGGTTCGTAAGCTTTTAATGCTGAACCAGAAAATGCCCTTGAATATAAATGGGTTTTCAAGATGTTCGATTCGAAGTGATTACAATATAGCTGTATCGTAACTACGCGTCAAGGAAAAAAAAGAGTTTTGTGGCTGCGGAGATGTCGGCGGGCTCTAAGGTCCGGTTACTACTTCGACCTGGGCCTCGGCGTAGCCCCCCTGGCCGGAAAGTCCCTGGGTTCTGAGTCGGCTCACCAGTGCACTGGCTTTAGACCAGTCACCCCCCAGATCTTCCGGGAAATCGAGATGGGATTCAGCGGCCACGACCCAGACCCGGTCTGTGCCGTACGGTTCGGTCACCACAAGGTCGTAGGAGCATCCGTCCTCGGGCAGGATGATGGGAACACTGGGCTGGGGCATGGCACCGCATTGCCCGCCACGGGCCATTTGGCCGTTATCGCCCACGGGATAGAGCAGTATGGCGTTTCCTTTGGGGTCCAGATCAAACAGGTAGACAAAGGCGGAACGGTTGAGGCGGATGACGAATTTGATGTGCTCTCCGTTGCGGTAGAAGGGCCGGGCTTCGCCCCGGGTGGTGGTGAGTTCCACCTGAAGGCCGTCCTTTGAGATGGCGCCCGCGGACGGAGGCGAATTTGTGCCCTGTTTATTCCCGTCCGCGGCGGGGGCTTCAAGCAGGTATTGGGGAAAAAGCGCGGATGGCACGTCGGCCGATGCCGCAGTGAACTGCTGTCCCTGCGTGTCATTGACCCGGATGCGGACTTCCACTTTCTTTTCGTGAAGCCACGCGCTCCCTTTCATTTCACCGTCGGCTTTGAGAAGGTCAGCGGTCAGGCTGGTGGTTTCACCGGGTTTGGCGGCCACCGGACGAAAAGCCCGGGTGCCGCGGGTGCGCAGGCTGGCGACAGTAACTCCCTTAAGGGCTTTTTGCTGGTCCAGGGGGAGAAACATGCGGCTCTCCGCCAGAGCCGGCCGAATCCATCCGGCCAGGTAATTCCCCAGATCGTCACTGCATCGCTTCCCCTTGACCTGAAAGTCGCTCATATGGAGGGTTCGGCGTGCGGGGTTCATGGCATTGGATTCCAGTTTTCGCACCAGATACCGGGCCCATGACTCCCGGTCCGGGGTCAAGGATTCTTTGTCGATCGTCTTCAGGGGGACGCTCTGTGAGGCCGATGCCGCCGCCTCGGGACCGCTGGGTCCCAGCTTCATCACCTTGAGATCGATCCGAAGGTTATCGCCCTGCTTCTGCCAGGTTCCCTGGAGGATCATGGCATTTTCCGCATCAGCGCCGGGCAGCAGTATCCGGCATCCTCTCTGCTTCATTTCCGTAATGAGTTTCCCCCGCAGTTGTATGGCAAGCGGAAGGCTCAGGCGGCTTTGGGATTCGTAGAGATCATTGGCGCTGATGAGGATCGGTCGACCCCTCAGGTTGCCCTGTTGAACCAGTTGCTCTGCCAGTCTTAAAACGGCTTCATCCATGGTTCGGGGAGGTGCTTCGGCGGATTTGGAGGATATATTGCCGGTGGCATCGAGGGGTTCAAAATCTTCTTCGGCCAGGGTCGTGGATGGCCAGGAGTGAAAAAGGGCAAAAACGATCAGTACCATAACGCTCAGCATTGTTTTGAGCGGATCGTTTCGAAACACTTTTCTATGCCCCATGCTGTCGCCTTTTGTTTCGTGGCTGGCCCTGTTAGTGACTGGCCCTGTTAGTGACTGGCTTGGTTATTTGATGGTTTTCAAAAGCGCCTTAAATTCTGCTGTGCCGGCCTTCTTGAGGATTTGAAAAATGACCGCCTCGGTGGAGGTGATGGTGGCGCCGGCTTCCCGCATGAGGGAGAGGCCGATCTGCCAGTTGGCTTCCGTTCTGGAGTCGACAGCATGATGGGGAACATGAACCTGGTATCCCCTGTCCAGAAGGGAGACGCATGTCTGGAATACGCAGATGTGGGTTTCAACGCCCGTTAAGATGATATTGTGAAGCCCTTTTTTCTCAATCACATGGTTAAAGGCATCTACCTCACAACAGTCGAAGTGCACCTTTTCAATGGGTTCGTACCCGGGCAGGGATTCCTGGACGGCCGGCAGGGTGAGTCCCAGAAACTGGGGATTCTGCTCCGTTAAGATGACGGGCAGTTGAAAGACCCGGGCGAGGTCAAGGAGTTTTGATACCCTGTCAACAACCCGTTCCCTCTGCCCCATGACCCCCATGAGCTTTTCCTGCACATCTACGATGACAAGACCTGTATTTTCTTTATCCAATAGTGAAATAGCCATAATGCGCCGCATTATATGCGGACGTTGATTTGGCTGTCAAGACCCACTTTTTGTTTCTCGCAAATTCATTGCAAAAAAGAGCCTGAGGGGCTAAAATGTCAATATGAACAATACACTCAAGCGAATTATCAAACTTGTCGAAAGCAAAGATGTTAAAATATCTGATCATGGTTATGATGAATTGGCAGAAGATAATATTTTTGTCAGGGACGTTTTGGTCGGTATTAAGGAAGCCATGGTAATTGAAGATTATCCTGGCTACCCAAAAGGCCCATGTGTATTAGTGTTACAGAAAGATTCTGAGAATAATCCGATTCATGTGGTATGGGGAATTCCCAAAGGTGCCAGGTCGCCAGCTGTTTTGGTTACTGCATACAAACCTGACTCAGCTAAATGGTCAAGTGATTTTATGAGGAGAATGCCATGAGGAAGAGACGACATAAAAAATTAGTACACGAAGGACAATATGTGGCCGAAGTTGCAATCGATTTGATCGATACTGATGAAGGCTGGTCGCCTTATTTGTCTGTTGATGATGCATTGAAACTTGATGATGTGCGAGATGCTCTTCGCAGAGGGGATTTGCACGAAGCAGGTCGACTTGCACGTGTTTTTACTTTGACTCCTCTCGTACTTGATACCACCGGAGAACCAGTCACTGCACCTGCGCGGGGGTAAAAGGGACATCTCACTCCACACACACCCACAAAGGAAGTAATCAAATGAATAAGAGCAATTTCAGAACCACACCACAGGAGCGATATCTGGAAGACTACGTGACGGGAGCCATACATGAGTTCGGACCTGTTACCATCACAGAAGATGAGATCGTCCAGTTTGGCAAACAATTTGATCCACAGCTTTTTCATACGGACCCGACCGGCGCCAAGGAAACGGCTTACGGCGGTCTCATCGCCAGCGGTTGGCACACTTGCAGTCTGTTCATGCGGCTGTTTGTTGAAAACTACCTGGCAGGCGAAGCGAGCCTGGGAAGTCCGGGGGTAGATGAGCTGCGCTGGCTTAAACCAGTGCGCCCCGGCGACAAACTCTCCTTGCGCATCACAGTGCACAAAGTGAAACCTTCCCGCACCAAACCTGATCGGGGCGTGTTATTCTCCTTTTGCGAGATGCTGAATCAAAAAAATGACGTTGTGGCCACAATGATGGCCTTGAATTTGATCAGGTATCGTGACAGAGGCTGAGAACATTTTGAGGAATTTCTGATGGCCAAAAAGCCAAGCTATGAGAAAATAATCAAGATCAGTCCCGAGCAGAAGGCGGTCATCGCCAGTGGGTATGCCAGAACAAAAGAGGTGGATATTGCTCAGGAATTGGGGGCAGGTAAGTACATTAAAAAACCGTATACCCTGGCAAAGGTTGGTCTTGCTGTTAAAGATGAATTGGAAAAATAAGCCGTTTCCGGCCCTTAGTTTGACGATCAAACCTGTCACCATGTGATATTCAAAAGAGAGATTGGTGATGCAGCGAAATATTCGGCGAAAAAAACCAAACAACACCACAAGATTTACGTTTCGAAGTCGATGGCAGACATCAATAGTGGATAGTTTTGGGGGATGCTTTTATCGCAATAATGGGTAGGAAAAGGGGTGTATGATGCGTAAATACTTAGTGTTTTTATTTTTGATTATGGCCTGTAGCTTTACTCTTAAAGCATGGGCACAATCAAAGAGTTATACATTTGGTATCGCGCCTATCTACAATCCGCAGGTAATAGAAGAAGGCTTCAAACCTGTTATGCGTTATTTGTCAGAAGTTCTTAAAGTTCCCATCAACTTATCAATCATTGAATCATATGATGAGTTAGGCGACAAATTGAAAAATGGTGAGGTGGACTTTGCTCTCTTAGGCCCGGTCCTGTATGTTCAAACCAAAAATAAATATCCGGAATTGATCTATTTGGCCACCTCCCAAACAACTAAATTCGGGCAAAAAAGAGCCTATTATTTCGGGCACATTATTGTCCTTAAAGACTCTGGCATTACAACCATATCAGACCTGGAAAACAAATCATTCGCCTTTGTCAATAAACAGACAACATCCGGATACCGTTTCCCAATGGTATTTTTTTATAATCGAGGGATAAATCCAACAAAATATTTCAGCAAGATCATTTTTGCAGGGACCCATGAAAAGGCCGTTGATATGTTGGCGCAAAAATTAGTTGATGCCACGACCACCCATGATATAAATTTATGGACAGCAGAAAAAAAATACGGCAAAATTTTCAAGACACTTACCAAGATTGGCCCAATCGTTAATATGGCACTGGTGGCAGGACATAATGTACCTTCAGATATTCGTTTTAAATTTGAAGATGCGTTGGTAAATCTCCCAAAAGAGGTTATACCGGAAAAGTTTCCCTACGACGGCTTCCAGGTTCTTTCCGATAACAGTTATGATAATGTGAGAGAAATTATCAATTTCCCGTTTGAGGAATATTTTCTTCCAGACACCCTTCAGTTGGCGATAAAGTCAGGCGATTTGAATGAGGTTTTTAAAACACTTGATGAGCTCAAATACAGCAAGGAAAAAATCTATAAATTCTTGATTGACCGGCTTTTCAATAAAACTTTTGATTTGACAGGGACTGTTTCCGGCATAAAAATAGATGTTCCTTATGGAAATGGCTGGTATTCCCTAAAAAAGGCGCTTATTCTAAATATCAATAATGGTCGGAGAGTGTATCTCAGCCTAAAAAAAGAAAATGCCAGATTTAAACCCAACGAAACTGCAACCTTCCATGCCTATCCGGATGTTGCACACGTCTCGCTTTTCTGTTATGAGTCAGCG
>CAYSFQ010000097.1:1721-8084 GCA_964430575.1 uncultured Desulfobacteraceae bacterium | reverse complement strand
GTCCATGCCGGGTTTGCCATTCATCGTGTCGATGAGTCGGAAGCCCAGGCGTCATTGAAACTGCTGCGCGAAATGGCGGCACTGCCTGAAGCCCGGAAACCTTGAATTTGTTCGACAAACCCGTTAAATTTCCGCTCTTTTATCACATTAAACCCAACAGGCTTACCGGTAATACCTTGACACCGGCCGCCGGAGTCCACTATACTTCCTTATGGTCTGCTTGGCTTTAATGCCAGGTATCATGTAGGATGAAAGAAACACAAATTCATTAAGGAAGGAGGTGAAACCTAGATGATCAGAAGATTCTGTATTCTCTTTACGGTAATTCTTACCGGATTGGCTTTCTTCTCTGTGGGGACCCTTATTGCGGCGGAGCAAGTTGTTCCCGATGAGGTAACAATCGAGAATAAGGGCTACAAGAAAGATAAGAAACGTCCCGTACCCCTGAGTCACAAAGCACATTCGACTGACAAGAAATACGGTCCTGTGAAATGTGCCGATTGTCACCATGTGTACAAAGATGGCAAAAACGTGTGGAAAGAGGGAGATCATGTGGACAAATGCAGCAAATGTCATGATCCCAAGAAGAACACCGAAGAAAACGGTGCAAAGGTCATGAAGCTGCAGAATGCCTACCACAGGAACTGCAAGAATTGTCACAAGAAAGAGAAAAAAGGTCCTTTCAAGAAATGTAATGAATGTCACGTCAAGAAGTAAATGCGGCAACCCTCACGCGCATAAGGCTTCAGTACAGTTTAAAGCTGTCTTCCCATAAGGGAAGGCGGCTTTTTTCATGGCTGTTGTTGCTCAAACAGCCAACCGAAACAAACAAAAGCGCCGCAGTTTGACCTGAGGCCAAAAGCTGCGGCGCTTTTTCTATTCTTTGTTCGGATGTAGAGGTCTGTTATATTTCGGTAATGGTAATGGCTTCGTGCTCACACACCTCAATACAGCTCTCGCAACCCAAGCATTCCTCTGCATTTACGGGATCGGATTTATCATCCACCATCTCGTAGACATCCACGGGGCAAACTTCGATACACTCTTCACAACCTTCACATTTGTCTTTATCGACGACGACTTCATAACCCATCTGATATAACCTCCTGATTTATATTGAGACACTTACATAAAAAGAGAAAATTGAAACACTAACTAACGCGGCTAACTAACAGAGTCTCTATCCTGTGTCAAGCCTTTTCACGCTAAACCTATTTGAAATCAAAAAAGCATGATCGCCCTGCCGTTTACAGGACGCTTCATGCGGATGCTTCCTCCTTAATGGACACGGCAATTTTGTACAGAATCGTCAGTACAAAGAATCCCACCGCCAGAACACCGATGGTGATCAGTATTTCAGGGGTGGTGGGCCAGTAGGGTGTCACGGTATCAAACATGGTGGGTGTAAAACCGCCGACGATCAGCCCAAGCCCCTTGTCAATCCAGGTAGCCACAATCACTGAAATACACGCAATTGCCAATGTGTCTTCCTTGCGCCGCGTCGCAGGGACGATCAACAGAACCAGCGCCACAACGGCAAAACCGGTAGCCGTCCACATCCAGGGAGCCAGTTTTCCATATCCGTCCAAACCATGGAAAAGAAATTCAAAGGCATGCATATGCCCCGGGATCTGGCTGTAAAAAGCCGTAAATAGCTCAAGCAGAAAGAAAAACACATTTAGAATCATGGCGTAGGCGATAATGCCGCCCAACGTCTGGAGTTGCTCTTTTCCGGGGTCAAATTTGGAAACCTTCTTGACGATCAGGCACAACAGCACCAGCAGAGCCGGCCCCGCGCAGAACGCTGAGGAAAGGAATCGCGCCGCCATAATGGCGGTCAACCAGAAATGCCGCCCGGGAATGCCTGCATACAGAAATGCCGTCACCGTATGAATGGTAAACGCCCAGGGAATGGAAATATAGGCCAGAACCTTGATCCACTTCTGATACTTCACCCCTTTTCTTTCAGCCGCCAGCACGTTCCACCCAACGACAATATTCAGCAGCATGTAAACGTTGAGTACAATCATATCCCAGAACAGGATTGAATTGGGGGTCGGGTAAAGAATAACATTCATAATCCGGACCGGATTGCCCAAATCCACAAATACGAACAGAAGACACATGAGGATAGCGGCAATGGCCAGAAATTCCCCCAGAATGGTAATTCTGCCAAAGGCTTTGTAGTCATGGAGGTAATAGGGGAGAACCACCATCACCCCCCCGGCGGCGATGCCCACGAAGTAGGTGAGTTGTCCGATATAGAGCCCCCATGATACGTCTCTGCTCAAGCCCGTAATTCTCAGGCCTTCAAAATATTGATAGATGTAACATCCGGCACCAATCCCGATCAAAACAAGCAGAAAGACGAGCCATGACCAATACCCTGTTGTTCCTTTTAGCGCTCTGTCAAGCATAACCTACCTCATATAATGTAAAATACGTTCGGTCCGGTACCCAAAGCGGGTTTTCTTCTTATGGAATAGTGGTCCCGGAGCAGTTTTCTAACATTGGACTCAGAATGCGCAAGATCACCAAAGTTCAACGCGCTCACCTTGATTTTGTCACAGGCCTGCACGCATACAGGAAGCTCTCCTTTGGCCACCAGTTCGGTGCAGAAGTTACACTTTTCAACGACGCCCTTTGATCTTTCCGGATAGGCCTTATTGGTGGGATAATCAGGATTGAGCTTTTTCGGGGCTTTCCTGGGGTCACCCCAGTTAAAGCTCCTTGAACCATAGGGGCACGCTGCCATACAGAACCTACAGCCGATGCAGCGATGCATATCCATGGCGACGATACCGTCCTGTTCCCGTTTGAATGTTGCCTTGGTGGGACATACCCGAACGCATGGGGCGTTGAAACAGTGGTTGCACATCAGGATGAACGGTTTGCCCTCGACGCCCTCGTCGATGAATTCGTTGGGATTATCCGGAAATACATGTTCATATTCGTCCTGCCAGATCCACTTAATGGCATGCTGAGGACTTCCCCAGTCTGGCACATTGTGCTCCAGGTGGCAGGCCACCATACATTCTTTGCAGACCTTCTTTTCCTGCTTGGCCAGGCATTTCCGCATATCAATGACCATGCCCCACCGTTTCCCCTGGGTCAGCGGGATGCCTGTGGTAGAGGCTTCCAATTCCCCTGGGGCAAGGATGTCAATGGCCGCTTTTCCCCCGAGACCGAACAGGGTGGCGTAGCCAGCTATCTTCAGGAATTCTCTTCTGTCTACCCCCATTACTTTTTCTCCTCCGGCGCAATATGACAATCCCAGCAATAAGGATCAACGCTCAAATAGTTGTGACATTGGTCACAGAATTTGGTTTTGTCCGAATGGCAATCCATGCAGGTCACCTGCAGGCTTTTGTAATAAATTTTGCCATCCGTTGCCTTGTAATAACGCTCTCCGTCCCTCACGGCCGTATGCCGCCATTCGTCCAGCATGGTAAAGTGTGATTCTCTCATATAGGTCGTTGGCGCCACACACACTTTTGCGGCTTTGGCTTTTTCCGTTAACTGCGGGTCAGGCGCTTTGGCGGAAGACCCCGCGTTATAGATAAAAGGGGACAGAAACAAACTGATACCAATAATCAGGCCAACAATAATCTTGCCTCCATCATACATCCTCTTCCTCCTCCATTCCCGGCAACGGTTCTCCACGCAAATCGGTGGTTCGTTCCTTCTCTCCATCCAGTATCAAGGCATTGGCCACCAGTTCGTGAAGCCCCGAAACGATCACGTCCGGCACCCAGTATTCCATGGAAGCCGTCAGAACCGCCCGGTCGATGGCACAGATGCAGGCCAGCATGTTTACCCCATGTTTTTCATGAACATACTTGACAGCATTGGCTCTGGGCAGGCCACCCCTCATTCGAAGCTCCATGTCTTCGCCCGCATTGAGGCCCGAACCGCTGCCGCAGCAGAAGGTCTGCTCCCGAATGGTTTCAGGGGGCATTTCATAAAAGTTGTTGCAGACATTATTCAGCACGTATCGCGGCTCCTCGAGATAGCCCATTCCCCTTGCTGTGTTACAAGAGTCGTGCCACGTCACCTTCAGGTTGTCATTTCGGCTGGGATCCAGTTTTAATTTATTGTGTTTGATGAGATCTGCCGTAAAGTCTACCAGATGAATCATTTTTGTTGTCTTGGCGTTTTCAAAAACCGTCCCGGTGATGGGTGACTTGGGAACTTCCAGGAAATCCGCTGGTCCGTTCCATGTGTCCATGTACTGGTTCAGCACCCGCCACATGTGACCGCACTCACCGCCAATGATGTATTTGACCCCCAGGCGCTTGGCCTCCGCGTACATTTTGGCATTCAGCTTTTTGGCCATTTCATGGGATGTGAAAAAACCGAAATTGCCTCCCTCAGATGCATAGGTGCTCCAGGTGATATCGAGTCCCATGTCTTTCAAATAATGGAACAGCATGAGATATCCCATGGCGGTGTAGGTGCCAGGGTCGGCAAAGACGTCGCCGGATGGTGTTAAAAAGAGGATTTCGGCGCCTTTCCGGTTAAAATCGGGCTCAACCCGGACCCCGGTCACATCTTCAATCTCATCCACGAAGAAATCGATCATATCCACGAAGGCATGGGGTTGAATGCCCAGATGGTTCCCGGTGCGGCTGCAGTTGGCCACTGGTCCTGCAATCCAGTCGATGTTCAGACCCACAAGATTTGTCAATTCCCTGCCCAGGATGGTGATCTCGGCGGTGTCAATGCCGTAGGGGCAAAAGAGTGAGCAGCGGCGGCACTCGGTACATTGGTAAAGATAATACCAGAGCTCCTTGAGGGTTTCTTTCGTCAATTCGCGACCGCCGGCGAATTTGCCCAGGATTTTTCCGGCTGTGGTGAATTCGCCGCGGTATATGGAGCGTAAAAGCTCAGCACGCATAACCGGCATGTTCTTAGGGTCGCCCGACCCGATGAAAAAATGGCACTTATCGGCGCAGGCGCCGCAGCGCACGCAGATATCCATGAAGAGTTTCAGGGTGCGATATTTGTCCAACCGGTCCTTAAATCCTTCTAAAATAATGCTCTTCCAATTTTCCGGGAGCTGCCAGTCCTCGTCAGTGGGCTTCCAGTCCTTCGCAAAAGGCATTCCCACCGCGTTGGTATTTTTAGGCTTAGCGCCGTGGCAATAGATGCCCGGTTTGATCTCCGATGTCTTATTCAGCCACCCCTGCTCAAAGAGGGGGCGATAATGATCAAGTTCTGCAATTTCTGTTGGTTTGGGGGTATCTGCCATGGTTACTCCTTTTCTCCTTCTTCGGCCGTTTCATCCAACCCTTTTTCCACGGGAATACCCGCTTCAATCATCGCCTCCCTGAAATCATCCTCATATTCCGCGTAGGTGTGAAACTTGACGGGGTAATTCCATGGGTTCACATGCCTGACAAACCGGTTGTTATTGGCCAAATTTCTTGTGGGGCTTAAGAAGATTCCCCCCATATGCATCAGCTTACTGAATGGAAAATAGGCAATTAGAACACACAGTATAAAGAGATGAATATAAAAAATTACACCGATCCCGTCGGGTACAACGGGAGAAAATTTAAAAATCCCGATGACCAGCTCCTTGACCTTGGTAACATCCACCCGAATGAGGTAACGCATGAGCATGCCGGTGGTACCGAGGGACAGGATCAGCATCAGTGGGAAATAGTCGGCTGGGAGCGACAGGTAGCGCATCTGGGAATAAAGGATCCTTCTAAGCAGCAACCAGGTGGCGGCCGCCATGAGCAGCATGCCCGAGAGGTAAACCCCGGGCAACCCGAAACCGTTAAAGGGCGCCGCACCCATCTGCATGAAGCCGTCAAGGCTTTCCAGCAAAGTGACAAACCCGGGCACGGGTTCCATGAAAAAGCGGAAGTGCCTGAGGAAAATCACCAGGAATGAATAATGGAACAGGATCGCGGCCAGCCAGAGCCACTTTTCCCACTCGTAGTTAATCCTGGGGACCCCATCCACTTTGCTATACTCAAGACGCGTGTTTCGAAAAAGCGATCGAAAGGTGAGAACTTCGAAAAGCATCCTCACCACCACACCGCCCGTGCCTTTGGGATTGTCTATTGGGTTACTCTTGACCCAGGGGAGAGACCACATCTGGCCGGCCGTGGTGGGAATCCGGTAGGGAACCGGTGATCGTCCCCAATCCAGAACACGCATGATGATGCCCACAATGAAGGTAGCCAGGGCTGCATATGGGATGACAACCCCAAAGAGGATCTTCAAATCCAATGCCCCCACACCAATCCAGGGGATCAAAACCACGACAAGCACCGCCAAGGATGAAAACACAAGACTCAGTACAAAATTCATAGACGATTACCTCTTTTCAAAAATCAAAAAACTGTCCCT
>CAYSFQ010000097.1:0-1621 GCA_964430575.1 uncultured Desulfobacteraceae bacterium | reverse complement strand
CATGAAACAGGACGGAAAAAAAGCAATTTTCGGATGGGCCATGTACGACTGGGCCAATTCAGCCTTTGCCACCACCGTTATGGCCGGTTTTTTCCCCGTGTTCTTTAAACAGTACTGGAGCCTCGGCGCTGATACCACTGTCAGCACAGCTCGGCTGGGCCTGGCTAATTCCATCGCCGGGGTCGTGGTGGCGGTCGCCGCGCCTGTTCTGGGCGCCATTGCCGACAGGGGAAGTACCCGCAAAAAGTTTCTTCTGTTTTTTGCCGTTATGGGCATCCTCATGACCATGGGCCTGTTTCTGGTGAGCCAGGGAAACTGGCCCCTGGCCATACTGATTTACGTTCTGGCCACGGTCGGTTTTTCAGGGGGCAATATTTTCTATGATGCATTGATCACCGGTATTACCACCGATGATAAAATGGACATGGTTTCTTCCCTGGGATTCTCTCTGGGGTACCTGGGGGGTGGTCTTCTTTTTGCCCTGAATGTATGGATGACCCTGCAGCCGGCGACCTTTGGGTTTTCAGGTGCGGGAGAAGCGGTCAGGTTCTCTTTTCTGATGGTAGGCATCTGGTGGGCGGTATTTTCCATTCCCATCTTTCTGTTTGTCCGGGAACCCGGGCAGAAGGCCGTTCCGGCAGGGGATGGCCATGCGGTGAAAGCCGGATTCCGGCAACTTAACCATACCTTTCAGGAAGTGCGGCACCTGAAAACCATTTTCCTTTTTCTCCTGGCGTACTGGTTTTACATTGACGGGGTCAACACCGTCATTCGAATGGCCGTAGATTATGGTATCTCCATAGGATTTGAGACCAAAGATCTTATTTCAGCGCTTCTGATTACTCAATTTGTCGGGTTTCCCTCGGCCATCGGGTTTGGGTTTCTGGGCAGGAAATTCGGGACAAGGCCGGCTATTTTTCTGGCCATTGCCGTTTATCTGTTTGTAACCGTTTGGGCCGCTTTCATGAAAAGCAGTACGGAGTTCTATGTGCTGGCTATTATCGTGGGGCTGGTTCAGGGGGGCATCCAGGCGCTGAGCCGTTCCTATTATGCCCGGCTCATCCCTGTGAACAAATCCGCCGAGTACTTCGGTTTCTACAACATGGTGGGCAAGTTCTCCGCCATCATCGGCCCTGTTTTAATGGGCGGTACGGGACTTTTCGTCAGATTCTTAGGGTACGGCAGCCATACGGCTTCCAGAATCAGCATTGCCTCCGTTGCTGTTTTCTTCATTGCCGGCGGCATCCTTTTTTACTTTGTCAGGGAGGAGCGAGGAAAAAAGGATTTGAGATATCTTTCAAGATAGAATTGAGTTGGTCCTATTCGCCCAAAGCCTGTTGCATGCGCCTGATCATTTCGCCACTTTTAACATATGCTTCGATCCGCAAGGGTTTTTCTTCGTCTCCCTTTCCGTTGATAAACAGAACCGTCGGAACACCTCGAATATGGTACTGTTTTTGAAGGATCTCCTGCTGTGGATGTCGTTTTGTCAAATCCACCCTGAGCGTCACAAACTGCTGGCTCAGCTTCAAGACTTCAGGGTCTGTAAACACATCCTTTTCCAGAGCGCGGCAGGGACTGCACCAGTCCGCATAGAAATCGAGCATCACCGGCTTTCCGG
>CAYSFQ010000096.1:0-8694 GCA_964430575.1 uncultured Desulfobacteraceae bacterium | reverse complement strand
ATTGGCTGTCGGATAAGCCTGGCACCCCCTTGAAATCCTTCCTGCTTTCGGCCGATGAAAACAGAATCCGTTTGACAAAAGAGGTGAATCTATGGTGTTATTTTATTTTGGTATTGAGGTTTTTTCAATGTAAACGCTTCAATTTTCTTTAGAGGAGCACGGTGATGACATTACAAGAGATCATAGCTGATATTCATGCTCTCAGCGAAGATTTGGAAGCTTATGAGCGAAAGTATGGGGTGCTTTCAGAGACGTTCTACGAATCGTATATGAGCGGTGAAGAGCCGGGAGATAATCTTTGGGTACTGGATTGGGCCGATTGGGCCGGGGCATATAAAACGCTCCTTCGTCGCCAGAAACAATATCATCGTGTGATCCAGACCTTGCGGGAACGCTCAGAGACTTTGGCAGGTATCATTGAAAGGACAGCTCGGCATGAACCCGTTCCTGTCGCTTAGTAACTATGAGGAATTTGTTTATACCCTCAAGCAACGGTTTCCTTCGGTTAAAGGGTCAACTTTAACTGTTGTACCACGCGGCAAACGCATGGCAATCCTTCAAGGAGAGATTTCTTTCGCACAAGGGTATCGAATTACCCTCAAAGAGCGTCTTTCATTTGACGAAGGGCCGGTCGTAATCGAAAATTACGGATATGAACTGTGGCGCTACGTGGAAAAAATAGCCTGGTATGACGCGCAACCACACATAGACGACATAACTCTTGCCAGCACCCAGCCTCACCACAAACACATTCCCCCTGATATTAAGCATCATCGCATTCCTGCACCCGATATGCGTTTTAACCAACCCAATCTACCGGCGCTTATTCGAGAAATCGAGGAATTGCTGGAGTAATAGAAAAAAAAGAATTGGGTGTCGAACACGCCTGGCACCCCCTTGAGACCCTTCCTGCTTTCGGCCGATGAAAACAGAATCCGTTTGACAAAAGAGGGGAATCTATGGTGTTATCCAATTTTATTATACTGGCATTTTTAACAGTTAACCATTTAGAAAAAAGGAGGGAGCATGAAAAGAGAAAAGCGGTTTGGCAGTTTTTGTGTCCTGTTTTTGGTTGCGGCGGTGTTATGCCTATGGGGCGGTGTGGGGGAGAAGGTCCATGCCGCTCAAGAAGTGTCTGCCTGCGCCGCTGACAAGCAGATCAACAAAGAAATTTCTCCAGAAGCCCAATTGGTTTCCCTTGGCTGTTTTTTCAAGAAATGGGAAGGTGTCAACACGCTCCATTTCAAGATTTCCCTCAAGAACGTGAGCGATAAGCCCCAGCGTTTCAGGGTCAACATCTTTTTGGACAATGGTAAGGCCGTGGGCGGTCTGATCCCCCGGAAGACCAAAAAGGGACTGGTAAAGCCGGGGAAGACCGCTTCCTTTGTTTATCCGGTCAAAAACATGACCAGCAAGGCCAAATCCATTGACCTCAGAATTACCACCATGGGGCAATAGCATTTCAATATATGAAAGGGAGGTTCACATGAAAATGAAAAAACTCAGTATCTTGTTGGCTCTTTTTGGGATATTACTCCTGGTGTTTGCCGCACCGGCTGCTTCAAAAACCGTGTTCCTGGGTATCGGCACCGGCGGTACCGGTGGGATCTACTACCCCTATGGCGGTGGCGTGGCGGAAATCTGGACCCAGTACGTGCCGGGGGTCAAAGCGGTGGCGGAAGTGACGGGGGCCAGTGTGGAAAACGTCAAACTGGCATCCAAAGGTGAAACCGTGGTCGGTGAAGTCATGGGCGATGTGGCCGTGGCAGGCTATAATGGGACCAGCAAATTCAAGGGAAAAAAGCAGAAGATTTTGTCCATGGCCATTATGTACCCCAATCTGCTACAGATGGTAACCCTCAAGGATAGTGGCGTTACCAACGTTGAGCAGGTGAAGGGAAAGACCATCAGCACCGGCAGCCCGGGAAGCGGCACCAACTTCATGGCCGAGGCGGTGTACAAAGCCCTGGGCGTTCCCAAGAACGCCTATAAAGACTCGCGGCTCTCCTTTACAGAGAGTTCTAACGCGCTTCGAGACGGCATGATTCAGATGGGTACCTGGTGCGTAGGCCCCGGTACCAGTTCTATCCTGGACCTGGCCACCACACACGACATTCGAATTTTACCCTTTACACCCGAACAGACGAAAAAAATCCTTGCCTCAAACAAGACTTACTCCGCCATCGAGCTGTCAGGTGGTGTGTACCGAGGGGTGGATAAACCCGTTCCCACCATTGGCGTCTGGAATGTGATGATCTGCCAGAAATCCCTGGATACGGATCTCGTGTACAAACTGGTAAAGGCCCTGTTTGAGCACAATGACGCGCTGGTCAAGATTCACCCGTCCGCAGCCTACACCACGCCCGAAAACACGGTGAAGTACTCCCCCATACCGCTCCATCCGGGTACCATCAAATACCTGAAGGAAAAGGGGATCAAGGTGCCGGCGAATCTGATTCCATAGGGCGCGGAAAAAGTGTGAAAAAGCCGCTACGCTTCATGCTGTGGGGCGCCGTGGTTGTGCTTGGGTTTCTCCTCCCGGCCGCCTGGCTTTTGCCGGGCGGCCTGGAGTTGCGCATCACCCCTGTGGAGAAAGCGGATCCCCTGCTGGTTTTGCCCCTGAATCCGGGAGAGCATTTCACCCTCCACTATATGCATTCGGTGGAAAATGCGCCCATTTGGGAAATCCACAGTGTGGACAGTGAGGGGCGGATCTACATTGAAGAAGAACGCTACCTGAAATTCGGCGCCGGCATGGGCCGCATGCCGGGGATTGGCCGCATGGTGCGGCGGGGCCCCCATGAGGTCATCGAAAACATGCACATGGCCACCGGAGATTTTGTGCTGCGCATCGGCAGCCCCGGCGTGGACCATACCATTTTGTGGCGGGGGATGAAGACGAATCTCTCTCGTGTGGCGCCCCATGTGGCCGCTCAGTTCAGCGCTCGGCCGGTGAGTCTGCTCTACCGAATTTTTCGCGTGCTTTTTCCCCATTCGGCAACACCGTAACAGAAAAGGTCTCACGCAAAGGCGCCAAGACGCGAAGATTTTTTTGTGTTCCTCAAACGGGAGGCGACCATGATGGAAACAAGGGAAACGACATCTTCTTCCCCCATGGAAAAGGGCATCATCGGCGCCGTCGCCGTGATCGGCGTTGGGCTGAGTCTGTTTCAACTCTATACGGCCGGTATCGTCGCCATGACCGCCATGCGGCACCGCGCTGTTTTTTTAAGCAGCATCCTGGTGCTGGCCTTTTTGACCCGGCCCCTGTACAAAGGGGCCGGAAAAAGGGCCTATACCGCCTTCCGGTGCATAGACCTAGGGCTCTGCGCCCTCAGCATTGCCGTGGGTGCCTATATCTTTATCGATTTGAACGGGATCTTTGACCGCCAGGGGGACTGGAGCCAGTGGGACATCGCCACGGGTATTACGCTGATTCTGCTGGTCCTGGAAGCCACCCGCCGGGTGATCGGATTGAACCTCACCTGCATTGCATTGGGCTTCCTCTGCTTTGGCTATTATGGCCCGTACGTACCCGACATTCTCGTCCACAAGGGGTATTCCATCGAACGGATGGCCACCACCCTGTCCCTGACCACCGAAGGGATTTTCGGGTTGCCAACCGGGGTCGCTGCCACCTTTGTGTTTATTTTCATCCTGTTCGGGTCTTTCCTGGAAAAGACCGGTGCGGGCAACTTTTTTATCGATATGGCTTATTCCATTACCGGGCGGTTTTCAGGAGGACCCGCCAAAACCGCCGTGGTAGCCAGCGGATTCATGGGATCGGTCGCCGGAAGCGCCGTGGCCAATGTGGTGGCCACCGGATCTTTTACCATTCCCATGATGAAAAAAATCGGCTACCGCCCCCACGTGGCCGCAGCAGTGGAGGCGGCGGCTTCCACCGGGGGGCAGCTCATGCCCCCCATCATGGGGGCCGGCGCATTTCTCATGGCGGAGTTCACCCAGACGCCTTACCTTGAAATCGTCAAAATCGCCTTTATCCCCGCCGTGCTTTATTTCTTTTCCGTAATCCTTTTTGTCCATCTGGAGGCCCAGAAGGCCGGTATATGGGGTCTTCCCAAGGAGATGCTGCCCAATTTTCTGAAAACCCTCAAAACGGGCATCCATTTCATCCTCCCCGTGGGCATCCTTATAACGGTTCTATTCATGAACTACAGCCCCATGATGGCAGGATTTGTTGCCATCATCGCACTTTACGTCACGGCGCTCTTTCGAAAGTCGTCCCGAATTTCATTTAAGACACTTCTCAAAACCCTGGAGCAGGGGGCTAAAAATGCCGTGGTGGTGGCTGTGGCCTGCGCAGCCGCCGGCGTCATCGTCGGCGTGGTCAATCTGACGGGAACAGGACTCCGTTTTTCTTCCCTGGTGGTCTCCCTTTCCGGAGGGATTCCGCTGCTGGCCCTGGCCCTGGTGGCAGTGACATCCTTGCTGCTGGGAATGGGACTGCCCGTAACCGCCTCTTACATCGTCCTGGTCATTCTGGCCGGACCGGGGTTGATGGATCTGGGGATTCCGCTTCTGACGGCCCACATGATCGTTTTCTGGTACAGTCAGGACGCTAATATCACACCGCCGGTGGCCCTGGAATCCTTTGCCGCCTCCGGCATTGCCGGATCCAAGCCCATGAAGACGGCCTTCACTTCCTGGAAGCTGGCCAAGGGGCTCTACATTCTGCCCATTGTCATGGCCTATCATCCTTTGCTGCTGAACGGCCCCACCGGGGAAGTGGTGCAGACCGTGATCTTCTGCACCCTGGCCATCATTGCCTTCGTGGTGTGCATGGAACGCTATTGCCTGGTTCCCCTCAGCTGGGCTGAAACCATCCTGTTCGGCGGATCGGGCGTACTGCTCATCTGGGTCGGCGACACATGGAACCATATGGGGCTTGTCATTTTCGTGCTTCTTGCGGCATACCAGGTTATCCGATACAAAAAGCAACCCCCCAGAAAAAAAACTGCGCCGCCAGGAGGATTCCATGAAAGTGCTGAACGCATTTGAACTGATCGAAAAACGGAAAATTGGAGAACTGAAAACCGAAGCCCGTCTGTATCGTCACCGAAAAACAGGGGCTGAGATTCTTTCCATGATCAGTGATGACGAGAACAAAGTGTTCGGTATCACTTTTCGCACACCGCCTTTTGATTCAACGGGTGTGGCCCATATTCTGGAGCATTCCGTTCTTTGCGGATCCAAAAAGTATCCCGTCAAAGAACCTTTTGTGGAGCTTCTGAAAGGGTCGCTCCAGACCTTTTTAAACGCCTTTACCTACCCGGACAAAACCTGCTATCCCGTGGCCAGCCAGAACCTTCAGGATTTTTATAACCTCATGGATGTCTACCTGGATGCGGTGTTTTATCCCAGGATTACTCCCGCCATCTTTCAGCAGGAAGGATGGCATTTTGAACTGGAGAAGAAAGAGGCTGAAATGGTGTTTAAAGGGGTGGTATTCAACGAAATGAAGGGGGCCTATTCATCACCGGATAACGTGCTTTCCGAATATTCCCTTCAGTCTCTGTTTCCCGATAATGCCTATGGCCTGGACTCAGGCGGTGACCCCAAACAGATCCCCAACCTCACCTATGAGCAGTTTTACGCCTTTCATGAACGGTATTATCATCCATCCAACGCACGCATCTTTTTTTATGGTGATGATGATCCTGAAGAACGTCTGCATCGCCTGGAGGCCGTGCTGAAAGCGTTTGAACCGGTTTGGGTGGATTCCAATGTCCAACTGCAATTGCCCTTTGATAAACCCAAGAAACGGGTTCACCCCTACATGGCGGGCGAAGAGGATGGGATAAACCCCAGGGGGATGATCACTGTGAACTGGCTGTTGGAGGAAACAACCCGTGTGGATGTCAATTTTTCCCTGCGCATCCTTGAGTACATCCTGTTGGGCATGCCCGCCTCTCCGCTCAGAAAGGCACTGATCGATTCGGGGCTGGGGGAGGATTTAACCGGCGGTGGACTGGAAACCGAACTCCGGCAAATGTGCTTTTTCACCGGTCTCAAGGGGATTGAAACGGAGAATGCACAGAAAATCGAGGATCTTATCCTGGATACCCTGAAATCTCTCAGCCTTTCGGGCATTGATCCCCATACGGTTGCGGCGGCCCTCAACACCATCGAATTCGGCCTGCGGGAAAACAACACCGGCAGTTTTCCCCGGGGCCTTTCTCTGATGTTGCGGTCCCTTACCACCTGGCTTTACGGTGGAGACCCCCTGGCCCTGGTGGCCTTTGAAGGTCCCCTTGAACGGGTCAAGAAACAAATTGCCGCCGAGCCCGATTATTTTGAACGTCTGATTGACCGGGCATTTCTTTCAAACCCCCATCGGTCCACTCTGGTTCTGGAACCCGACAGAGACCTCAGAAAAAGAGAGGCGGATGCTGAAAAAAGAAGGCTTCTAAAGGCCAGAACCGGCATGGATGAAAAAGCGCTGCAAGCGGTCCAGGAAAACACTCAGACGCTGAAACGTTTTCAGGAAAAACCGGATTCCCCCGAAGCCCTGGCCACCATTCCCATGTTGAAGCGGGAGGATCTGGCGCCGCAAAACAAAATTATCCCCCGGGTTGAAACGGATGAAAAGGGCTCTCCCATTCTGCTCCACGACCTCTTTACCAATGGCATTGTATACGTGGATCTGGGCCTTGACCTTCAACATCTGCCCGCTGAGTATGTACCCTATATTCCCCTTCTGGGGCGGGCTTTTGTTGAAATGGGGACAGAAACGGAAGATTTTGTATCCCTTACGCAGCGCATCAGCCGAAAAACAGGGGGTATCCATCCCGCACCCATTACGTCGGATGTTCATGGCGCCCAAGGCAGCATGGCCTGGCTGTTTCTTCGGGGAAAAGCCATGAATCACCAGGCTGACGCGCTGGTTCAAATTCTTGAGGATGTGCTGCTTACGGTTAAATTAAACAACCGGGAGCGTTTCAGGCAAATGGTCATGGAGGAAAAAGCCCGGGTTGAACAAAAACTGATACCCGCCGGCCACCAGGTGGTGAATCTGCGTCTGAGATCCCATTTTTCCGAATCCCATTGGGCTTCTGAACAAATGGGGGGCATCAGCTATCTCTTTTTTGTCAGGCAACTGGCCCGGGATATTGAAAAAGATTGGGCGAAGGTCCTTGCCATTTTAAAGGACATCCACCGCATACTGGTGAACCGAAAGACCGTTTTGTCCAATATTACCATAGATGCTGCCGGATGGAACCGCTTTGAACCCCGCATGCGCCGTTTGCTGCAAGCCCTGCCGGAAGCACCGGTTCCCCCACCCGGTATCTCGAAGGCTGATTGGCCCGGCCACAGCAAGCCCCTCTTTGAGGGGATGACCATTCCGTCCCAGGTGAATTATGTGGGCAAGGGAGCGGATCTCACGGAATTGGGGTATGAATTTCACGGCTCGGCACTGGCCATTACAAGGTATGTGCGCAATGCCTGGCTGTGGGATCGTGTTCGGGTACAGGGGGGCGCCTATGGGGCTTTCTGTATGCTGGATCGCATCTCCGGGGTATTGACCCTTGTTTCCTACCGGGACCCGAACCTGGTTCAGACCCTGGATATCTTTGACCGATCCTCGCAGTTTCTGGAAGAAGAGACCCTTTCGAAAGACGAATTGACCAAAAGCATTATTGGCGCCATCGGGGATCTGGACAGCCACATGCTGCCGGATACCAAAGGGTTCGTATCCATGATTCGATATCTGACAAACGATACGGAAAATCTGAGGCAGCAAATGCGGGAAGAACTTCTGGGAACCACCACCGCTCATTTCAAGGCCATGGGCAGGGTCCTGAGGGCAGTGGCGGAGGAAGGTGTGGTCAAAGTCCTGGGTTCTTCCACAGCCATGGAAGCGGTGGAAAAGGAGCGACCGGGCTGGCTGAAACGGGTTAAGGTGCTTTAAATCTCATCTTTTCAGTGAACAATTATCGTGATCATGGGACTACTTAAAGAAAAAAGAACAGCATACAAAACAGCGACTGTCGTCACCTCTCTGTACCTGTCTGTTGTTATCATATCACTCGCGGCCATGTTTATGACAAAGGATGACACCGCCATGTCCGGGATTTTCCTGGTTCTGGTAACCCTGCCGTGGTCTTTGCTATTGTCCTGGATTCAAGGAGCATTGCATTTCAATTCTATAACGATGACAACCTTGCTTCTGGTTGCTGGTGGTTTGCTGAACAGTGTCATCCTTTACAAAGTTATCTCATTTCTATCAGGTAAGTTTAAGTCCTAACGTAAAATTCGGGGGCGAATTCTAAACGTTTTCCTCAGACCTCCCTATCCCGGCATATTTCCGGAGTGCTTGAAAATAGGCGGCGATCTCGGGGGATGTGGCGGTAAAACGAACAGCGTATCTGCACTGCCCCTCACTGGTGGATTTGATCACCTTGCCATAGAAATCTTTGGACGATAACTCCTCGGGCACATCACAGAGGTTCATCTTGATGTTTGTTAAGGACGTAAGCGGCTCCTCCATTTGAATCTCGGCGTCATTACTGGAGATGGAAAAGACAAACCCTTTGAGCTGCTTTTTCCCAACATCTTTGCCGTCAAGCGTGGTGTATAGCAACGGAACCTTTTGCCCCAAAGCCACCAGTGGCGTATCATTTTCCTCCAAAGCAAGGTTATAGGGCGCGCCAATGCCGCCCACTTCATAAATCC
>CAYSFQ010000095.1:6412-8721 GCA_964430575.1 uncultured Desulfobacteraceae bacterium | reverse complement strand
ATTGAGTGGGCGGGTAACGCCTTCTCCCTGTCCAGAAGCGCCTCCCTTAAAGAGGCCAGGTGCGCTGATTTTTCTTCTTTTTCCTCCCGTAGCAGGGCTTCCACCTCCCGCACTGCTTTGACAAAATCACCGACTTTCCCAAAGTCCTTTTCAAACCGGATGGGTGAACCCGAATGGTCTACCCGGTTCGTAAGTGTGCAGCTGTCGGCCCCCGCAGCCCTCAGCGACTTCAATGCATCCTGCACATTCTCAGGGGAGAGTCCGCCGGCCAGAATAACTGGAATTGTGCTTTGGAGAACAAGCGCCTGCGCTGTTTCCCGGTCCACCGTCTCTCCCGTTATACCGATAAAGCCTTCTACCGGTGCTTCTTCCTTCCATGTGTCGGTCAAGAAGAGGTCGCTGGTATGTTCAAAGGCCCGGGCTATCTCCAATGAGGGAAAATCGGGGGCATCTTTTTCTTGAGGAATGGGAATGGATCGGATGATGCCGATTTCGGGAAATTTATGTTTCACGGTCTCTTGAAATTCAACAAATTCTTCTAATCCCTCGGTTTTGCCATTTATGTTCGTCAGGGCGTCACAGAAATGGATGTAATCGGGCCGGTAGTAATCAAGTACCCGGCAAACGGTGTCCAGATCCCGGAAAAGGGGGATCATGCTGCTTTTGTGCAGGGTCCCTTCGGTCAACCCCACGGTCTCCCGCAGAAGTGGCAGGCGCCACTCATCCTGGCTCAGAATGACGCTCCCCGGGTGATCCACCCCTGCTTCAATGCATTTTTCCGCTTCCTGCGGGGTCTGGATTTCGTAGATCTGAACAATCATGGTTTATTGCCTCCCCTAAATGGCTATAAAAACCACTAGCGTATTTCATTTTTTCCCAATCGGAAAGCATAAAATTGCGGGTTGCTATGACAGATCAGAGGGACTATGATCGTTAACAGTGATACAGGTGAGGAGAACAACAAATGAAAAAGA
Source organism: uncultured Desulfobacteraceae bacterium (assembly GCA_964430575.1). Lineage (GTDB taxonomy): Bacteria > Desulfobacterota > DSM-4660 > Desulfatiglandales > Desulfatiglandaceae > NaphS2. The sequence continues at coordinate 7,747 of CAYSFQ010000095.1, read as the reverse complement.
GACTGCTGGATCTTGGAAAACTGGCCCATCAACTTAAAAAGCGAGGGAAACTTAAACAAGCTGAAGAAACGTATCAAGAGCTCCTGAATCTGGATCGATACAATACCTATGCCCTTGTAGGGCTTGGTGACCTTAAACGAAAATCCCGGGCGTTTGAAGCGGCAATCGGCTTTTACAGAGAGTGCCTTTCGGTAGAACGTGATAACTGGCATGCGCTCGTGGGACTGGGGGATGCCTATCGAGGATTGAAAGATCTGAACAAAGCCCTTGACGCCTGGTTCCGCTGCCTGAAACTTCGCCCCTATGATTACAAGACCATGACAAGAATGGCCGATTGCCTGAAGAAAAAAGGGGATTTTGAGGGTTCAAAAAAATACTATTTTATGGCACTCAAAAAGAATCCCTGTGATGCCTTTGCGCTCATGGGTCTGGGTCAAATTGCGGTCAGCGAAAAAGAGGATGATAAAGCCCTTGATTTTTTTGAACGGGTGCTTGAAACATCCCCCAATTCCGTAATCGCCCTCACGGCAGCAGCGAATATTTATCGGAAAAGGCGGGCTTTTAAAGAAGCGATCCATCTTTATGACCGAGCACTCAAGATCAATCCCAGGAATTCACACGCGTGGCATGGAAAGGCCGACTGCCTGCGGGGAAAGGAAGAATATACATCCGCCATCGGCGCGTGGAACAGGGCCCTGGAAAACGGTATGGACCGAAGGGTAGGCCTCAGCCGGATTGGGGATTCCTACATTCGCTTAAATGACCTCTGCATGGCAGAGACCAATTACAAAAAGGCCATGGCAATCGGGTATGACAAATATGCTTTCTTAGGTATTTCAAAGATCCACGAAATGCGGGGGCAACCGGAAAAGGCCATGGAAATCCTATCCATGCTGGTTCGCAAGGAACCCAAAGACCCGCGTATTTACGTGGAGTCCAGAAAGCTTGTCAATAAATATCCCGACATGGTAAAAACTTTCTCCATGTCTGACGGATCGGCTGCATAGGCGAGGCCTGCTCTTGCGGCTTATTTCCGGGCGGGCACACAGGCCGGCCCCTACAGTCGTTGACTTTTGATCATCGTTTCCCTAACATGCCGCCAGTCCGGTTGCTCATTAGGCACCGTTGTTCATTTCGTTTTTGGAGGTGGATCCCCCCTTGAGCCGTCCGAAAGTTATCTTTATAGCTCAGAATCAGCCCCTGAACAATGATGTTCAGTTTCGGCAGAGGATGGTGGGTGCAGCCGAGAGAGCCCAACGGCAGTCACACCGGTTTCCGGACCTGGATCTTCCCGCCATGCAAGCGCAGGTGCATGAAAATACACGTGCATCCCTG
>CAYSFQ010000095.1:4639-6312 GCA_964430575.1 uncultured Desulfobacteraceae bacterium | reverse complement strand
CCTGGATCTTCCCGCCATGCAAGCGCAGGTGCATGAAAATACACGTGCATCCCTGTTGTTTATGGAGGGGCGTTACATGGATCTGCTGGATCTCATGAATTATGTGAGAGCCGGTTGCCGCCCTGTGAAGATTACCCCCGACAATGTAACCCGGCACTATTCACTGGCCAATACGGTAACCTTAAACGGCATTTACATGCACCAATACCTGAAGGGCCATGGATACGACCCCATTATCATTCAAAACTATGCCACTGGCGACCTGGAGGGGTTGCTTCAAGACCCCCCCCTGGCGGTCTGCATCTCTTCAAATTTTATCCTGATGAACGACATCAAGGAAATGGCCGTTAAAATTAAGACCATAGCGCCCGATGTTGCGGTCATTGCCGGCGGTATGCTGGTTAAAAAGGCCATGCACGCGGGGGAGAATCTCACAAAAGGGACCCTTAGTTTCCTCTCCACCTTCCACGAAAAGGTGGATGCATTTGTTGTGGAGGCAAAAGGAGAGCAAAGCCTTGTGAAACTGCTCAAAGCCCTTGGAAATGGGGATGATTTAAGCAACGTTCCCAACCTGGCCTATTTTGATGAAGAAGGCCGTGTGACCTTCACCGCCCGGTTTGAAGAAGAGATTCACATGGACGAGACGGCCATTGATTGGCACAAAATTCCAAAAGCCTATCTGCGCCATACCCTTCCCGTAAACAGCAGCCGGGGATGCTATTACCGGTGTCGTTTCTGCACTTACCACTGGTTGTTTCCCCAGGTGAATTACAGGTCTCTGGAGGCCCTTCGGCAGGAACTGAAAGCGGTCAACCGTTTAGGTTTCGTCCGGCATGTGCGGTTTACGGACGACAACTTCACCGCAAAAGCCGGCCGAATCAAAGCGGTTCTGGATATGATGATCCATGAAGAATTCTCATTTTCGTGGTCGTCATTTGCCCGCGCAAGCGCTTTGACGCCCGAGCTCGTAAAGCTGATGAAGCAGTCAGGGTGTGAGTTTGTGGATCTGGGGCTGGAATCGGGGAGCCAGACCATCCTGGATAATATGGATAAACACCTCCATCGTCAGCAGTCTCTTGAAGCCATTGGGTTGCTCAATGATCATGGCATTATCAGCCGTGGCAGTTTTATTATCGGTTACCCGGGGGAAACGCGTGATACATTTTTTGAAACCATTGATTTCATAAACGAAAGCGGCCTTCCTTACTATCAGCCCTATCTCTTCTATTACACCGCAAATACCTTGGTGCATGAGGAGCGAAAAGCACTGAATCTGAGAGGCCTCGGTTTGGCATGGGCCCATGAGACCATGGATTCGGTAGAAGCATCCCGCCTTCTGATGCAAATGATTGAACTGATCCCCGAAAGCTTTACCGATGGCCAATCCTATGTGGAAGAGATCTATAAAATGCTCAGGGGTGAAGGGTATGCACAAGAGGATATAAAGGAACTTTTCAGGTTGAAACGACAGCTGCAGCTGACCTTGAGAGAACATCCATCCGCCGGTCCAGACTCTTTGGAAATAGCGCCCATACTCAAGAAAATGGGAGGGCTGATCCGCTAATGCACGTTGCCATTCTCAGCGTAAGAGATGAAACATACCACCCCAACAGCAGGCTTATGGCGGCAGCGGTTGAAATGGGGCACAGGATTTCGCTCATCCATACGAGGGA
>CAYSFQ010000095.1:0-4539 GCA_964430575.1 uncultured Desulfobacteraceae bacterium | reverse complement strand
CTTCTGCCGAGAGTGGGGGCGACCATCAACGACTATGCCCTGTCGGTGGTGAGGCACTTTGAGCTTTCCGGAACCAGGGTGATCAATGGTTTTGAATCGATACTCATGGCGCGAAATAAATTTATGGGCCTTCAACGCCTGGCAAGGCAAGGTGTAAGTGTTCCTGACACTTATCTGGTGGTAACCCGGGAAGGCTTTGAACGGTCTGTGGAACAGTTGGGCGGGTACCCGGTTGTGGCCAAAATGCCCAGCAGCCGCCAGGGCAACGGGGTGATACGGGTTGAAAACCAGGCCACCGCTTCTTTTGTTATGAACAATCTCATGGATAAGACACGGGGGATTCTGGTTCAGGAATATATCCCGCCTGAAGGTCGAACAGATATTCGCGCTTTTGTGCTGGGAGACCGGGTTTTGGGTGCCATGTCTTTAAAACCAAATCCGGGGGATTTCAGGACCAACATTCATATCACGGGACAGGGACGGTTGCTGACCCTGAGCCCGAGTCTTTCGAAACTGGCCGTGCAGTCATCCCGTGCTCTCGCCCTTGAAATTTCGGGTTGTGATATTATCCTTCAGGAAAATGAATCACCCAAAGTGATTGAGGTGAATTATTCACCGGGATTCAGAGGGCTTGAGCGCGCCACCGGCATAGACATCGCAAAGCGGATCATCCATTACGTAACGTCAAAAAACTAAGGAGTTTTCATGCACATCGCTTTTTTAATGGACCCCCTTATTTCAATAGATCCCGAAAATGAGAGTACCAGTCATCTCATGTATGAATGCAATCAAAGGGGACATACGGTCTATTTCCTGGAACCTCATGACATCTATATCCGGGAAAATGAGGTCGTGGCCAGGATGCGCAATATCTCGGTATCACCGAATTTGTCCATGAAAAAATATTGGCGCTCGTTGATACACTGTCTCAAAAAAGATGAGCTCATTTTTGAGACCATCGCAGATCTGGACGCGCTCTTTTTGAGAAAAAATCCGCCCATGATTTATCAAACCATGGAGTTTTTGTCGTCAGTCAGTGACAAAGTGTTTATGATCAACAACACCACGGGTCAAATCAGGGCCAACAGCAAACTCTATATCCTTAATTTCCCGGAAATCATTCCTGAGACCCATGTGTCTCGTGATCCGGCACGCCTCAGAAAAATCATCAATAATTTCGGTGGTGCCATGGTGGTAAAGCCCCTTCAACGCTACGGTGGCGAAGGGGTGATTAAAGTGAGCCTCAAGGACCAGGAAAATCTGAATTCCCTGATCAACTATTATGTGCGGGCCTATCGAGCTTACCCGGAGCGGGAACCCATTATGGTCCAGGAATATCTGGAAGAAGTTCAGACAACAGGTGACGTACGGATCCTCATGCTCAATGGGGAAATTGTGGGCGCCATGCGGCGAAAACCGAGCAAAGGGGATTTTCGAACCAATATCCACGCGGGCGCCCGGGCCTACAAACATGACATTACGGATCAGGATCGTGCCATCTGCCAGGTGATCAGGGACAGCTTGAGAAAAGAGGGCCTGTTTTTCGTAGGGGTTGACGTGATCGGCAATAAGATGGTAGAAATCAATTGCCTGAGCCCCGGAGGAATTCCACGGATTAATCGTTTGGATGGGGTAAAGATTGAAGCCAGGGTGGTGGATTTCATCGAACAAAAGGTTTCCGAACTGTAGGGGCAGACCTGAGTGTCTGCCCTGGCTATGCTGGACGCACATTACGGGCGAATGGTCATTCGCCCCTAACCCGAAGATTCAATAGAAGAAAGGATGACAAATGCGCCGTATGAATGGAAAAACAAACAGGTTGTCTGGTTCGTGGGTCACGATGATTTTATGTGTCCTGATGCTGATGGCGAGTTTTCATTTTTCTGCACCGAAGGCTTCCGCCGCGGATATGCTCAAAATGGGTGTTTTGCAGGAGCCCAAAACCTTGAACATCTGGAGAGCGGGGGATCGTTGGTCACTGAAAATCCTGGGGCTCATCTATCAACCCCTATATGTGCGGGATCCCAAGACACTGGAGTTGGTTCCCTGGCTGGCGGCAGCACCGCCCGAGTTTGATTCAAAAAATCTCTGCTACACGGTTAAACTCAAGCCCGCCAGATGGTCGGACGGCACGGAGTTGACGTCTGAAGATGTGGCCTTTACCGGACGGATTATTCAGGAATTCAAAGTGCCCAGATATATTTCCAAGTGGAAGTTTATCAAAAAAATTGAAACCCCGGACAAACACACCATAAAATTCTATCTGGAAAGTCCCTATGCTATCTTTGTCTCCCGAACGCTCACCACGCCTATTGTGCAGAAAAAGCAATGGGAGGAAGTGATCAAAAAAGCCAAAGAAACGGAAAAACCCCTTCGAACGCTTTTGCGGCACAAGGTTAAGAAGCCAATAGGCAGCGGCCCTTTTACGTTGAAGGACTGGCGGTCGGGCGCCTACATTTACGTGATAAAGAACGAGATCTTTTTCGGCTCCGGCAAAACCATCAGTGGACACCTTTTGGGGCCTCACATCGACGGGATCATTTTCAAGGTCTATGGTACGTCAGATGCCGCTATCCTGGCGTTGAAGAAAGGGAGCATCGATATGTTCTGGTGGGGAATTCAGCCGGGATATATGGAAGACCTGAAAGCGAACCCCGATATGGAGGTCTTCACCAACGAAAAAAGTGCGCTTTATTACCTCGGATTTAACGTGAGAAAACCGCCCTTTAATGATGCCAGCCTGCGGCGGGCAGCGGCAACCCTGGTGGGGGAAGACTTCATCATCAAACGGATTCTCCAGGGGTATGGCTTGAAAATGTATTCCATTGTTCCTCCCGGTAACACGTTCTGGTACTGCCCCGATGTTCCGAAATATGGTGTGGGGCTTAGCCGGGAAGGCCGCATCAAAAAGGCCTACCAGATTCTTTCAGATGCCGGTTACACTTGGCAGATACCCCCCATCGACAACTCGGGGAATGTGGTTAACGGCGAAGGCATCATGCTGCCTGACGGGAAGCTCATGGAAAAATTCACCATCCTGACGCCACCGGCCGATTACGACCCCCATCGCGCCATGTGCGGCATGATGATGCAGGAATGGCTCAGGATGCTGGGCATACCCGCATATTCCAAACCCATGGCATTCGGAGCACTGATCGAACAGGTAAAAGTGCGCAGGGATTTCGACGCTTTCATCCTGGGATACGGCAGCCTGTCCCTGGATCCCGATTATCTGAGAAACTTTTTTATTTCAACAAACGACAAGCGCAGAGGCTGGAACATGAGCGGTTATAACAATCCGCAGTTTGATAAAATTGCGAACCAATCCGCGAAAACCATGAACCGGGACGAACGGCGAAAACTGATCTGGGAAATGCAGAAGATCATTATGGGTGATGTGCCCTATATGCCCCTGTATAATCCAAAACTGATTGAGGTTGCCCGGAAAGGCAAATTCACGGGTTGGGTTCAAATGCTCGGTGGCATTGGCAACCTGTGGTCTTTCTGCCAGCTGAAACCGCTTTAGGATTGCGGAATGCAGATTGCGGATTGCGGATTTGAAAAGAAACAATTTCTATTTTCTGATTGGATAGTTTTGGAATGTGTATCGTATGGGTTTCCACGCTCGTGCATAGGAACCCGCGGAAATACAATCCGCATTCCGCAATCCGAAATCCGAAATCCATTTGAGGCGCCATGGAATTAAGAAAATATATTCTTCGCAGGCTGGTCCAGATCACCATTATTTTTTTTGTGATCCTCACGGTTCTGTTCCTGCTGTTCCGCCTGGCTCCGGGGGACCCGGTTTCCCGAATGGTGGACCCGGATATGACGCCCGAGGATTCACAGCGCCTCATTGTTCAGTTGGGGCTGGACAAACCTCTGGGGGTACAATACCTCATATACCTCAAGAATTTTTTTAAGGGTCAATTCGGGTATTCATTCCACTACGGGGAACCAGTGGTGGACATCATCTGGGCCCGACTGCCCAATACGGTTTTACTCTTTACCACCGGCATTATTTTATCCGCCCTGGTGGGTATTTTCCTGGGCAAAATTGCGTCCTGGTACAAGGGGAAAAGAACAGACAGCATCATGACCGTGGGGGCGCTGGTGACCCATACGCTCTTCCTGCCTTGGCTCGCGTTGATCCTGATTTGGGTTTTTGCTTATAAATTCAGTTGGTTTCCCATTAACGGCATGATCTCGGAGGAGGTATGGCTGGATCCTGACAACGGTTTCATCGTCAAAGCGCTGGATGTTATGTACCATATGGTGTTGCCGCTCTCGACCCTGTTTCTGATCCATTTCGGCGCTTATCTCCTGATCATGCGAAGCAGCATGCTGGAAACCCTCAAAGAGGATTATATCCTCACTGCAAGGGCCAAGGGCCTTGATGAAAAGATGATTCGGAACAAACACGCGGCCCCCAACGCGGCCCTTCCGGTGGTTACCAGCGTGGGCCTCAGTCTGGCTTTTTCCATCAACGGGGGGGCGCTCACGGAAACGGTTTTCACCTGGCCCGGCATTGGCCGGGAA
>CAYSFQ010000094.1:0-8936 GCA_964430575.1 uncultured Desulfobacteraceae bacterium | reverse complement strand
CCGAAGGCGAGACTCGAACTCGCACAGGCGTACGCCCACTAGACCCTGAACCTAGCGCGTCTACCAGTTCCGCCACTTCGGCGCGAAAATAAAGTTGATATTTCGTGGGGAGGAAGGTATACTTTTGGGTTATATTTGTCAACTCATTTTATCGCAAAATCATCCCTTGTGTTCTGAGGGCAACCGTTTTTTTGCGCATGGATTTTCCCGGAGCCCGGGGAGTATTAATTGGGATAATTAAGTAATGCCTGTTATTTCAAATTTGGAACAGTTTAACCAGACACTTCGAAACCCCGTGCTGACAATCGGGAATTTTGACGGCGTCCACAAAGGGCATTTAAGCCTTTTTGACCTTACTAAAAAAAGAGCTGCTGCCATTAATGGCCAGTCCGCGGTAATAACCTTTGATCCTCACCCCATCAAGGTCATGAAACCGGGCAATGGCCCGCCACTCATTACATTGACCCAGCAAAAGCTTGAATTGATTTCGGCTGCCCAAGTGGAATTCATATTTTGCCTGCCCTTCACCCGGCAATTTGCTTCAATCTCGGCCCGAAGTTTTGTTCAGGACATACTGGTGGGCAAAATCGGCATCAAGGAAGTTGTGGTCGGGTATGACTACACTTTCGGCGCCGGACGTGAAGGGGGCATTGACCTGCTTGAAAGTATGGGCAAAGCGTTTGATTTCCAGGTTCATGTCGTACCGCCCGTCTATGTTGAAAACATCCTTGTTTCAAGCACATCCATCCGAAACCTGGTCCAGGAGGGAAAGCTCCATGAAGCCAAAAGGCTCTTGGGACGTGATTATCAGGTTGGCGGAACGGTGATCAAGGGTAAGAACAGGGGCGGCAGGCTTCTGGGGTTTCCCACGGCAAATCTTGCATTGATTGACGAATTGGTTCCCAAAAGGGGCGTTTATATGGTAAAGGTCCTCGTGGCGGATCGCAAATACGACGGTTTGACCAACATTGGGTACAATCCGACGTTTGGGGATGGGGCTTTTTCAGTTGAAACCCACATTCTTGATTTTCAGGAAGACCTGTTGGGAAAGCAGATTCGCATCAAGTTTATTGAACGGCTCAGAGATGAAAAGACCTTTAAATCCGTGGCTGATCTGGTTGCGCAGATTGAACGTGACATTGCCCGGGTCATTGAAATGTTAAATCCTTAAAGGATTAGACGCAAACGACAATACCACATAGTGAGGCCTTTGAAAAATGCTCAATTTTGTTCAAGTTCAAGGAAGGCGAAAATTTTAAACGTAGAAATACATTGAGTATTTCGAGGCTTAAAATTTGAGTCTGACGCCGAAATTGGGCAAAAGGGGGCGTTTTGCAAAGGTCTCATGGCTGAGGGGAACCAATATGGAGGAAACAATAATGGAAAATGGTATGAAACGATTATCAGGCGGCATTGATCGAAGGGATTTTTTAAGGTTATCCGGAATTCTCGGCGTTGGCTTTACAGCGGTTGCAGCGATTCCCGCTTCTGCTGAAGCCGTTAAATTTGACCGCAAACTGTACAAAGTTTCCGAAACCCGATTGGCCATGGGGACTTTCGTGTCCATGACCCTTCTGCACTCATCACGGGATCAGGCCGGCGAAGCCATCGGTTCGGCTTTTGAAGAGATCGATCGGTTGACCCGGGATATGAGCCGTTTCGACCAGAACACGGCCGTTGCCCTGCTAAATCGGGAAGGACGTCTGGCGGACGTTCCCCCGGACATGGCAAATGTGGTGAGGCGGGCGCTGTCCCATTACAGAATCAGCAACGGGGCTTTTGACATTTCGGTGAAACCGGTGGTGGACCTGTTTAAAAATAGATTTTCAGGAAAAAAACCCTCTCCCCCCACTGAGAAGGAGATGCGTGAAGCCCTGAAGCTGGTGGATGCATCCCGTATTCGACTGGCGGGAAACAACATTTTATTGAAGAAACCAGGTATGGGTATTACCCTGGACGGCATCGCAAAAGGATATATCGTCGATAAGGCATCTGAGACCCTTTCCACACATGGCATTGAGAACTACTTGATCAATGCGGGAGGGGACATTCGAACATCGGGGCGCCGGCAGGATGGAAAGCCCTGGACCATTGCAGTACAGGACCCCCGCAAGAAGCAACGGTATCCGGACAAAATTAAAATGACGAACGGTGCCATCGCCACATCCGGGAATTATGAAGTCTATTTTGACCGGGAAAAGATGTTCCACCATATTGTGAACCCGCTAAATGGCTTTTCTCCCAGTGCCAGCGACAGCGTATCGGTTATGGCCGAAACAGCTATGGATGCAGATGCTCTGTCCACCAGTGTATTTGTCATGCGACCGAAAAAAGGCATTCGGTTTGTGAATTCATTGCCGGGGTGTGAGTGTCTGGTGGTGGGGAAGGGAAACCGGAAAATGCGTTCGGCAGGGTGGAAAAGCACCTGATAAGCATTTACAGGTTACGGTTGTTGGTCCACGGTTGAAAAAACTTTAAACCGTAAACTGACAACTATGAACGTTTTCAAATTGTTACATGGGAACATCTTCCTGGATGAAATTTTCGAACCGGGTCAGTTCCTTCAGAAAGGTTAATTTAAATAACCCCGTTGGGCCGTTTCGCTGTTTCCCGATGATGATCTCCGCGGTATTTTGGTTTTCCTCCGATTGAGGGTTGTAAACCTCGTCCCGGTAGATAAATACAATCACATCCGCATCCTGTTCAATGGCACCGCTTTCTCTTAAGTCGGCCAGCTGAGGCCGCTTATTCGGCCTGTCCTCCACCTTTCGGTTGAGCTGGGACAGTGCCACCACGGGGATGTCGAGATCCTTGGCCAGCCCTTTGAGGGCCCTGGAAATTTCCGACATTTCCAACTGCCGGGATTCCGCCGATCTTCGACCATGGATCAGCTGCATGTAATCCACGATCACAAGACCCAATTCGCCTCTTTTCTTGAGCCTTCTGCATTTGGCCTTCATTTCCAGCACACTGATGGCAGAGCTGTCATCAATGAAAATTGGAATTTCCGAAAGACGATCAGCGGAATCGATCAACTCCTGCCACTCGTGTTTTTTGAGCCTTCCGGTTCTCAGCCGGGTGGCATCAATTCTGGATTCGAATCCCAACAAACGGATTCCCAACTGTTGCCTGGACATTTCGAGGGAAAAGACAGCGACCCCCATTTTTGTGCTCTTGGCAGCGTTGTATCCCATATTCAGGGCCAGTGCCGTCTTCCCCATGCTCGGCCTGCCGGCTACAATAATCAGGTCCGATGGTTGAAGGCCCGCGGTCAGACGATCAAAATGTTCAAACCCGGTGGTGACGCCCGTCAGAAATCCTTTGGATTCCCCCGCCTTCACCACCTTCTCCATACTGCCCTTGATGACGTGATTCAGGGGCTGGAAGCCCTCCTTGATCTGCGATTCAGCGATATTAAAAATTGTCTGTTCGGCTTTTTCAAGAAGATCCTCGGCATCGTCCTGCGCCTGAAAGCATAATTCCGAAATGTTCGAACACTCCGAAATCAACCGCCTCCGCACCGAGGCATGCCTGATAATTTCCGCATGATAGGCAATTCCCGCCGAAGTGGAGACCGACTGAACCAGGACCGCCAGATAATCGATGCCACCCACCTTCTCCACCTGGTTTTTCCTGGTAAGAACTTCGGAAAGTGTTATGACATCAATGGGTTCGCTCTCCCTATACAGGAGAGCCATCCCTTCAAAAATGGTGGTGTGTGCCTCTCGGTAGAAATCGTCGGGGGAAAGGATGTCCATGAGTTGGTTCATGGCATCATTGTTCAGCAACACCCCCCCCAGCACGGCCTGTTCCGCCTCCAGGTTGTGGGGCGGAACTTTGGGGGAAAAACGGGCGGTTCGATCGTCGCTTCCAGGCATGGGGCAGGCACCTTATTCTTTCGGAGCTTCCTCGTCCGCTTTTACCACGACTTTGATGGTGGCGCTGACTTCCGGATAAATCTTAATCTCTACCTGAAATTCACCCAATTCCTTGATGGGCTTTTCCAGTACGATTTTCCTTCTATCAATATCGATACCCTGCTCCTTGAGCTGTGAAGCGACATCCATGGATGTGACAGAGCCGTAAAGTTTTCCCTCTTCACCTGACTTCTGTGAGAAAGTCAGCACAACCTCTTCCATTACCGCTTTGACTTTTTCCGCTTCCTCCTTGACCCTTACCCGCTTCAGCTCAATTTTTTTTCGCTGCAGTTCAAGGGCCTTTCTATTGTGTTCCGTGGCTTCCAACGCCATGGACTGCGGAATCAGATAGTTTCGTCCATAGCCTTTGGCTACCTTGACGATATCCCCTTCAAGGCCCAGTTCATCCACATCCTGTCTTAAAATTACTTCCATTTGGTTTTCCTCCGTCGCCTATTTCAGCTATCGGCTCTTCGATGAATTCTCCTGAAATCAGCCCACTGGTCAAACAAACCGGCCAGTATCAGCACCACAAAAAAAAGCTGCTGAATCATGATCAAGACATACGCACCGACCCTGATCCAAGTGGGAACCTTATACTTATTCAAAAAGAACAGCACGATGGATAGCCCGTGAAAAAGATAGATGGCCAAAATAACAATCAGGGCGTTTATGGCCAGAAATTCAATACTCCCTGATGACAAAAATAGCGCAAAACCAGAAATGATGGTGCCCCATACCAGCCATTCAGGGGACTGCCAACGGTCCATGGGCTCAAATCGCGGATATTTGAGGTTCCACAACTTAAAGAGCGGTTTGGCAATGACAATGTTCAACCAGAGCGCAAAGCCCGTACCGATAATCATGAGGGACGGGTAAATTTTGGAAATGACCAACATGAACGCTTTCGCATAGGTTTCCAAAGCCCGTACGTCCGTCCCTTCCACGCTCACATCCTTATACGCCGCGATGGTGGCATTGAGATGTTCCGCCATATAGGCAAGAATCATCTCGATAGGCCCCATGTTTTTTGATAGGCCGATAAAAAAAAGCAACCCCAGGCCCAGCAACAGCATGAAGACCGTTGCCAGCAACAATGTCTGGCCAAGTGCCAGTTCCCGCCTGAAAAGCTCCGAAAGACCCATGCCAATGATACTAAACTCAATAACAAAAATTATGGCCTGCGGCTGTCCCATGAAGTTGGCAAGAAGTCCGATGGTAAAGACGGTTACCGCTGCAAGCTTTATCCCCTGGCGGAGGCCGAGGCTGGTTGAGTAGCAGAGAAACGGCAATGGTGTCAGGAGGCTGAAAAAAGGGCCTATAAAAGGGATCCAGGCTGAAGCAAGAAGAAGGAACGCGGCTCCTCCAACACACCCCAGCACATCTGTCGTTTTCATCGAATTTCAGGGAAGGCAAAAAGCCTCAAGCACTCTGAAGCGGCTTCAGAGTGCTTCTTTAAGGATTTGGGGTTATCTGACGATAGACGTCGTGTAGGGCAAAAGCGCAATGTTTCTAGCCCGCTTGATGGCCACGGTCAGCATACGCTGGTGCTTGGCGCAATTCCCGGAAATCCTGCGCGGCGTGATTTTGCCCCGTTCAGTCGTGAAATACCTGAGAATTTTTATGTCTTTGTAATCAATGGAAAGGCTGCTGTCCGCACAGAACTTGCACACTTTTCGCCTGTGGTAAGTCTTTCGGAACTTGCCCCTGTTTCGGTTTGCGCCGCCGTCTTTGTTAAAGGATCGATTATAAGCCATCTTTTTCACCCTCGCCTTCCGCGCCTGTTTCCTCTGAATCTGCCGCTTCTTCGACCGCTTCAACTGATTCAACTACGCTTGGATCGGGCTTTGGCTTCAGTTTTTCAGGATCAGCATTATCACTCAATTTGATGGTCTGGTATTTAAGAACTCTGTCGTCCAGACCCAGCTCTCTTTTGAGTTCCGCCGTCAAACCCGCTTCTCCACAATATTGAAGAAGCACATAAAAACCTTTGTCAAACTTTTTGATGTCGTAGGCTAGCGTTTTTTTCCCCCACTCATCCACCTTTGTCACAACGCCTTTGTTTTTCTCCACGGCATCGGTAAATTTAGCGACAACGGCACGGTAGTCCTCTTCCGCCAAATTCGGGTTGATGATATAAAGGGTTTCATAATACCTCATTCGTTTTTTCTCCTTTCGGCCATCCCCTATAAAAAGTCTTTTTATTAGAGGGTTTATTTGGTCCCCCACAACTGGGGGACAAGGAGCCGCTCTAAAATTAAAAACATAAATTAATATCAGTGAAGCTGCTTTCTGTCAATAAATTTTTTCATCCCAACACAGATGGTAAATGTTACTCAAAATAATTCTTGACGGAAAATCCTTCTTTTCTGCAAAGAAGATCCCGGCTTGCTTCTTTCAGATCCCAGGCCACCATCTCAGCCACCATCTCCTCAAATGAGGTTTTGGGTTCCCAACCCAGCGCCTCCCTCGCAAGACTTGGATCTCCCAGAAGGGCTTCGACCTCGGTAGGACGATAATACCGTTCATCAACGGCGACGATGCATTTTCCCGTATTTCGGTCATAACCTTTTTCCTCAACACCAGTCCCTTCCCAGCGGATGTCAAGGCCAACCTCTCTGCCCGCCACATTGACGAAATCCCTGACCGAGTTTTGCTGACCTGTGGCAATCACATAATCCTTCGGCTGCTCCTGCTGAAGCATCAGGTACATGAGTTCCACGTAATCCCTTGCGTGCCCCCAGTCCCGTCTTCCGTCAAGGTTTCCCAGATAAAGACAATCCTGAAATCCCAGCTTGATCCGTGCCATACCCCTTGTGATTTTTCGCGTTACAAAGGTTTCACCCCGTATGGGGGACTCGTGATTGAACAGGATGCCGTTGCACCCGAAAATACCGTACGCTTCCCTGTAATTGACCGTAATCCAATAGGCGTAGAGTTTTGCGGCCGCGTAGGGAGACCGCGGGTAAAATGGGGTTTTCTCGGTTTGCGGTGTTTCCTGAACCAGGCCATAAAGTTCGGAGGTGGACGCCTGGTAGAATTTCGTCTTCTTTTCAAGCCCCAAGATGCGGATGGCCTCAAGAAGGCGAAGCGCCCCCAGTGCATCCGCATTGGCTGTATATTCAGGGGTCTCAAAAGATACCTGAACGTGGCTCTGGGCCGCCAGATTGTAGATCTCATCCGGCTGAACCTGCTGAATAATGCGGATGAGATTGGTGGAATCCGTCAGATCTCCATAGTGAAGCACAAACCGTCTGTCTGATTCATGGGGATCCTGGTAAAGGTGATCGATGCGGTCCGTATTAAATTGGGACGCCCTGCGCTTAATGCCGTGGACTTCATAATTTTTCTTTAACATCAACTCGGCCAGATAGGCGCCATCCTGACCGGTAATCCCGGTGATCAGTGCTCTTTTCATATTTTTACTCCCAGTATCCGGTTAAATTCTTCTTCCACCATCTTTCGTGCCACATCTTTCATCTTATATCGGGCTTTCCACCCCAACTTTCGCTGAGCTTTCCCCGGGTCCGCTTTGACCGTTAAAATATCCGTGGGCCGGAGCAGACTCTCACTGGTCTTTACATGGTCGTGCCAGTTCAAGTCAACCGCATCAAAAGCTTCGCGAACAAAATCCGCCAGCTTGTTGGTTTCCCCGGTGGCGATAACAAAGTCCTCCGCGCTTTCCTGCTGCAGCATGCGCCACATGGCCTCAATGTATTCGGGGGCCCATCCCCAATCACGCTCAACTTCAATATTTCCCAGTTCCAGGACCTCGCCGCTTCCTTTAGCGATACGACAGGCCGCATTCACAATTTTTCGGGTCACAAACCGCTCCGGCCTCAATGGGGACTCGTGATTAAACAAAAGCCCTGAGCAGGCAAAAAGGCCATAGGCTTCACGGTAATTGGCCATATGCCAGAAAGCGGCTGCCTTTGCAACGGCATAGGGACTTCTGGGGCGGAAGGGCGTCTCCTCATTGGCTGAGATGCCTTCTGTGTTGCCAAAGCATTCACTGGATCCCGCATTATAGATACGGATTGGGATGTTCAAAAACCGAACGGCTTCCAGGAGGTTCAATGTACCGATGCTGATGCTTTCAAATGACTCAACGGGCTGATCAAAAGAGAGCCCCACCGAAGTCTGTCCGGCAAGATTATAGACTTCGCCTGGCTGCACCTTTTTTAAAACCTGCAGCACGCTTCGGAAATCGTTCAGGGATACGGATTCGAGCTCTACCCGGTCATAAATCTCCAAGCGTTTCAGATTGGCAAAAGAAGACATTTGAGCGTCCCGCGAAGCGCCGACAACCCGGTAGCCCTTTTCCAGAAGGAATTTTGCCAGATAAGACCCATCCTGACCGGAAACGCCCAGGATCAATGCGGTTTTCTGATTATTGTTTCTAATATTGTCCATATTTAGTTAACCTGGTACCTCATTTTGGAGCCGGTGGCAAAACAATTTCAATGATATCCCGTTTTTTAAACTGCACATCCGCTGTGTAAATCAACAATCCTCTGCCAAAACAGTGGGCCAGGCGGCATAGAACGCCCCGGTAGGACACATCTTTGAAACTGAACTGAATTTCGGTTCCGCCGTTGCGCTTCAACCAATCGGAAAAGGTTTCTCGGTCAGCGCTGTTGGCCTGATGGAGAAGCAGGTAGCGAATCCCGTTAATTTTGTTTGAGGTGCTGGTGATCGCGTCAGAAGCCTCCAGAATCTCACAGGGGACAACCCATTTTTCCGACCCGAGCGCGGGGGACGCAAAGAAAAAAAGGACGAGTAACCACATCCATTTGCTAAAAGCCATGACATTTTCTCCTTTTGTACCATTGAAGATATAACGAACAGAATTTCAGATCATTGACCTTGAAACCACACCTTGCTATAGTGCGGCCCTTATAACATTGTGTGATACACGATTCAAGGGTTAACAAATTGAATCCACACTTGAATCGTAAATTCTGAACCAGAGGTTGAAAAAATCCCGATGAAAAACAAAAGCGCGAAGGTGCGCCGTAA
>CAYSFQ010000093.1:5597-9035 GCA_964430575.1 uncultured Desulfobacteraceae bacterium | reverse complement strand
CAATTTTAGTCTGACGCCGAAATCGGGCAAATTGGCCATTTGTGGATGGGCACTAACTAAATCGAGGGAATCATCATGCTTAGACAACTCGCTGTCGGCCCTTACCAGGCCAACTGCTACATTATGGGTTGCGACCAGACCAAAGAGGGACTAGTCATCGACCCGGGGGATGAAGCCGTTCGCATTGTAACGGAGATCTCCAAACTGGGACTTAAGATCCGCTATATCCTCATCACTCACGGTCATGTGGATCATGTGGGTGGTGCCGGGGAATTGAAAGAAATCACCAAAGCCCCCGTATGGATACACCCACTGGATGCAGGCGCTTTGGGCTTCCCCGCTGATGGGGATTTGTTTGAAGGCCAGGAAATCGCTTTGGGGAAATTCACCCTTTCGGTGATCCACACCCCGGGCCATTCCCCCGGAGGCGTCTGTTTTCATGCACCGGGAGCGGTGTTCACCGGGGACACCCTG
Organism: uncultured Desulfobacteraceae bacterium; assembly: GCA_964430575.1. GTDB lineage: Bacteria > Desulfobacterota > DSM-4660 > Desulfatiglandales > Desulfatiglandaceae > NaphS2. Next base: position 8,561 of record CAYSFQ010000093.1, on the reverse strand, counting down.
TTTGCCGGTTCCATCGGGCGGACGGACTTTCCCGGCGGCAACCACCCGCAATTGATCCAGGGCGTTGTGGAAAAGATTTTCCCCCTTGGCGATGAATTGCGCGTCTATCCAGGTCATGGTCCCCACAGCACCATCGGCCAGGAAAGAAAATTCAACCCGTTTTTCAGGGGGTAAGAAATTAAACCTGAACCCTCAGGTTATCGTGTGCCACGATAACGGAATGGGGAACGCCATAGTCCGAGAGAATCTGGTCCACGGTCTTCTGCCATTGAGCCTGGTTTCCGGGGATGGGGTACGGATCCTTCCCCCGGGGCGGCTTCAAGGGGTCTTTGGGTTCGTATTTCTTGGCCATATGGTTCGACGGATCCTCCGAAACCCTGTCCGCATCTCCCATATGGACCAGGAAGGTTTCTTTTTGGGGCTTCAATCGTTTTATATAACCAATGGCATTCTGAAAACTCATATGGCTCGGCCGATTGTCAACAGGCTCATTCAGCCAGAAAGACTGCATGATCAAATGGTCACATCCCACCAACTCTGAAGACATATCCGGAATGCGGGCAAAATCAGACGTGTACAGAAGTTTCGTTTCCGCACCCGAACGATCCCGGCCCTGAACCACAAATCCAACGGAACCCCTGGCAAAAAATCCGTGGTCCGTTTTAAACGGAAAAATCCGAAACGGCCCCTGCTCGAACCATTGCCCGGGTTCAATCTCCACGAACCGAATAACCCCCAGTTTTTCCAGATAGGCGAATCTGGCCTCAACCACTTCACGTGTATCCTGGGTCAAATAAACTGGAATGGGGGAAAAAACTTCCTTAGGCAACACCCTTTTGTATACAAAAAGCTCGTCCAGCCCGATATAGTGGTCATTATGTTCATGGCTGATCAAAACCGCATCGATTTTTTTCACCTGGTTCCGCGTCAATTGCTCTTTTGCATCGGGCCCACAATCAATGAGCAGGGTGGCGTCACCTTCAGCCAAAAGGATTGAAGTGCGGTCCCGCCGTTCCTGTTTGGCCCTCATTTCTTTGCAGATGGCGCATTCACAGTTCAATTCAGGCACCCCCCATGCGGCGCCGGTTCCCAAAAATGTGATATCCATTGTGGTCTGTTTCCCCTTTTCATCTGGAAATTTTCACTCTTTCTCATAAAGGGCCAAAACCCCTTCCATGGGACTGAGTTCCTTCATGAGCCGAAACCCCGGATAGCGGGGCATGATTTTATGAAGCCCGTAAACCATATAAATGGCGCCTTTCTTTGCCTTTTCCGCCAGCATATGCGCAAACTCCTCATGCATGATCAGGTAAGTGTAAAACAAATCGAAATCGGCCAGATCGAGACCCGTTTCGTGGGAAATTTGCCCATGAATAGCTTCATCCGTAGCATCCCCTTGAAACAGATAGACATTTTCATTGGGGAGCCCCACTCCCGCATCTTTCAAGGATTCTTCCAGTTCTTGTTTGAGTGGCGCATATTCATCCAACGTCCATTCATCCAGTTCGATACCCACGGAAAATCGTGCCAAATAGCTGAAAAAAAGGTTCACCCTGCCATCGGCGCATCCCAGATCCAGAAAAGCACTCCGACCCGGCATGATGATGTTCTCAGCGATCAAACGCTCCACACAGGCCAGAAGGGTCGTCAGATTCGTGGACCGTCTGAACCCCAGCGGACCCACATCACCCACTTGTCTTGCGTCAAAAAACCGGGCGACTTTTTTCAGGCTCTTTCTTGATGGACAATCCATTTTCTAAAAACAAATTTTATCCGTTCATTCAACATGAAGAGGTAATTTATTTCCACCCCCTCCATTTCCCGAAGGTCGTTGAGAAGGGAAGGTTGAATGTTGTTCGTAATTTTCTTGCACATATAGTTGACGCAGATCACATGCCGCGCCATCAGCAGGCAACCCTTTTCACCCAGGAAAAAACAGCCCCCCGCCTGGTGGCGTTCCCCCGGAAGGTCCACGCCAAAGAGCCTGTTAATCAGAAGAAGCCAAGCGTCATACCTGTTTTCCAGCCCTTTGCCGCAGCAGGAACCGCCCTCTTCCTGGTCGCATTCCCGGCACAAAGCCACCACGCCGATCTTATCCATCTTTTGTCTGGAAGCCTTGACGGCAGACTTAAATTGAGACAGAAGACCGGCCACTTTCTCATCCTTGAGAAAAAGCACACCGCCCATCTGAAAACAGGATTCAGCCCAGGCAATCCTTTCCTTCACAGGGCGGTTAATGGATATGGGATGGGACAACATATTCTTATGCGGCCTTTTTAAACACTTTGACGGACTTTGCTATCTTTTCTTTTCGGCCCTGAACCTGCCACAAATCATATTGAGTCTGTTGGATCAACCAGCTTTCAGGACTACCGCCAAAAGCCTTTGATAAACGGATAGCCATTTCAGGCGAAATCCCAAACCGACCATTCAATAATGACGACAGTGTTTTTCGCGAAACCCCAAGACCCTTGGCTGCGTCCGTCACCGTTAATCCTAAAGGCTCCAAACACAATTCCCTTACTGTCTCTCCAGGATGCGGCGGATTAAACATGCCCATTTTGTCCTCCCTAATGGTAATCAATATAATTTACATCTACTGCGTTAACACCTTCAAAACGAAAAGTTACTCTCCAGTTTCCTGATACGGATACAGCCCAATGACCTCTCAGATCGAGTTTCCCTTTTTTGCCTAAAGGATGGAGATCGAGTCCTGGAAGATCCATGTCTTTTGCCGTTTGACTTGCGTCCAACCTTGCCAAAATCGATCTGAGTTTTTTTGCATGCTCGGGATGAATCCCCTGAACACTTCCAGAATTATAAAAAGACCTCAGTCCCTTATGTTTGAACGTTATCGTCATGTTTCATATGTGTAACCCGATTATGGTCAGGTGTCAAGGGAAGCGAGAATCATTTCTTCCTATCTCATCTTATTCATCGCTGTTCGAACCAAAGAAAACCTTG